>PLTV01000047.1:0-2521 GCA_003164635.1 Acidobacteriaceae bacterium | reverse complement strand
TTGAACGGGACTGCGGCAAGGCGGAGGAAATAATACTTGAAGTAATTCAGATCCCAGTTGATGGATTGGCGATCGAAGCTGGAGCGTGGATAACACACTGCGTAGTTCAAGTCGCTTGCCGCTTGGACCTGGAACCGCGGCAACGTGGCGACGACGGCACGGTAGGCAGCGATTGCGTCAGGACCGACGGTGATGCCCGAGCGATTGGCGCCGAGGAAGTCGAAGAGTGTTACGTCGCCAAGATCTTCTTCAAGATAGGCGCCGTGAGCCAGATCTTCTGCATAGATTTTTGGGACCGGCAGCCCATGGCGAAGAAAATGGCGAGTGAATTCGAGGAAGGCTCGATTCTCTTCGGCGACGGAGTACTGGATGCCAATGGCTGAGAATCCGCCACCAGTGAGACGGATAATGGCGCGGCCCGAGCCGCCGAGATTGCCTTGAACGGGCTGCGCTTTTTCGACTGGCACGTGAAAATGCCGCTCGAAGAGTTGTGGCAAAAAATCCATGAATCTCTTTCTTTGCTTTAGACAAGCTGCTTCACCAAGATAACCAGCGGGGGGAATCGCGCGCAATGAAGGGTGTGCTGGGAGGACGCGGACTGCGCGGTGCGAGGATCGGCCATTCCGGGGCTCGTGGGCCGGTTCGCTATCCTAACTTCGATGAAGCATTTACGTTCTTCAGCCTGTTGGGGACTGATAGCGATTGCCCCGATTTCTATCGGGCCCAGACGATTGGCGGCTGAGGAGGCGCGGGTGATGGTCACGCCGGCGCTTGTTGAGGCTGGATCGCCGGAATTGATCCGCGTGGATGCGGCGCCCAGCGCCACGCTCGAAGGCGAGTGGATGGGGCATAAACTCCAGTTTTTTCGGGGACGGGAGAATCGGGCCTGGTTCGCGCTTTGTGGTGTAGACGTTGAAGCGAGCGCCGGGCCGTCGACGCTGCGGATCGTGGTTCGGCCGGCAAAAGGGGAAGCAAGCGCGTATTCGCGTGCGATTGAGATTCATCCCGGGCATTATCGGACGGGATCGCTGACGGTTGCGCCCAAGTTTGTGGAACCGCCGGCCGAGGCGCTGAAGGAGATTGAGGCCGAAGGCAAGCTGAAGGCGACTCTGTTTGCGGAGAGCGCGGGAGAGCCGCTTTGGACAGCGAGCTTTCGCGCCCCGGTAGATGCCGCGCCGACGGACAGCTTTGGCACGCGGCGGATGTTCAATGGGAAGGTTGCGAGCGTTCACAAGGGGATGGACTTTCGCGCTGCGCTGGGAACACCGGTACGAGCGAGCAACAGCGGGGTGGTGGTGCTGGCGAGGCCGCTCTACTTTGAAGGAAACTGCGTGGTGATCGATCACGGGCTGGGGCTTTACACATTGTCGATGCACTTCAGCCGCATCGATGTGCGCGAGGGCCAGCATGTGGCGGGCGGGGATCAGCTTGGCCTGAGCGGCGCCACGGGACGGGTGACGGGGCCGCACCTGCACTGGGCAGTGCGCTGGCAGAATGCTTATCTTGATCCGGCGAAGCTATTGAAGCTTGACCTGGACGAAGCGCGCTAGCGGGAGAGGGCTTCTTCTTCGATGTTCTCTGGCAGGACGGTGTTGGAGGTTGGCGCGGGCTGGGCAGCTGCGTTCTCTTTGCGAAGGTCTCTAAAGGCGCGATAAACGAACCAGCCGAGGTACCAGCCGTCAATGAATTTGTATGGGGTTTCGCCGGTGGTGTAGTGGCCGCAGGGCAAGACGCGCGGCTCGAAGTTGACGCCGAATTTTTTGAAGGCCTCGACGACCTGGAGGGAATACTCGCGCGGAAAGGTGAGATCGTACTCGGCATAGACGAGCAGGACTTTTTTTGCGGGTCCGCCGGATTCGGGGCCGGCAAAGCGGGGGTAGTAGCTGCACGGGCTGACAGCAGACCATAAGGCGCGCACGCGGTCCTGGGTGAGTCCGGCGGTTTCGAGGGCCTGCTTGACGTGGCGCGTGCTTTGACCCGCCCAGGTGACGTCGCCGAATGCGGTGGAGGCATGGTTGAAGGCATTGACGCGGATGCGCTTGTCGAAAGTGCTGGCGAGAAAGGCATAACAGGAGCCAAGGCTTGTGCCGAGGACGCCGAAATGCTGGTAGCCCTGGTCTTGAAGCCAATCGAGGCAGCAGCGAATATCGACGACAGCCTGGCGGCAAGCGGCGAGGGTGCGGCCAATGTTGGCGCTGACGGAGTAGTCTGAGCGTTCGAGCTCCGCGGGGCGGCGGATGTCGTGGTAGGGCATGGACAGGCGCAGAGCCGAGATTCCCATGCGGTTGAAGATGGAACAGAGCGAGTTGTGGCTGAAGCCGTCGGAATTCCACTGAGGGAGCACCACGATGGCCTGCTTGGGCCGCCTAGGGTCCTTGTGGGCCGGGGCTGGATACCAGCGCGCGTTGACGAGGTCATTTTCGGGGTAAGGGGATTCTTCAGGAGAAGTGAAGCGCAGAAACTGTGCCGGGGCGAGCGTGCCGTCTTCAGCCTGCCTGAGGATCGCGGCGTCCTGGGCGAG
>PLTV01000086.1 GCA_003164635.1 Acidobacteriaceae bacterium | reverse complement strand
GCCACATACTCGTTCACAAGGCCCACTTCGCGCCACTGATGCCGCTTCCACTCCCCTCCCTTGGGACCGGGGTTTTCATACCAGTACGCACCGCTCACAAGGTCAGGCAAGCCATCGTTGTTCATGTCGAGAGTAGTGATGCCCTCGGCATGGTCAGTTCCCAGCCGATGCGAGAAAAACGTGGTTTGGCTCACACCGCCAGGCCCGGGCCCGCGCGTTTGAATTCGATCGGCTCCGCCCACCAACTGGGCGACGGCAGGTGCAGCAAGACACAGCAGCACAAATGCTGACGGCAACGTATTCTTCATAGCAATCCTCAGGTTTTCGTAGGTCTCGGCAGGACGAATTCCCACCGCAAGCCATTCTCGTCTCCCCGGCTCCGCAGCGCAACCGCCTTCGTCACTCAAGCCGCGCGTGGCAACACCGCGAAAGATGACTGACATTTGATCTCTGACCACTGCCTTCGGCTGGCATCCGCGTGCCGCCGGGCGTATTCTGATGTGCAACTATGAAGACTCAACTTTTGCACCTCGTTGCCGCCGCATCACTGATCTCTGTCGTACCGTGCCTGCTCGCACAGGATGCCGCCAAGCCCAAACCCGAAGACACGGAAGTCTGGAAACCCGTGCCGCCCATCATCACCCCCGGCGCGACGAACTCCGCACCGCCCTCCGACGCCATCATCCTCTTCGACGGCAAGAACCAGGACGCCTGGGTCTCCGCGCAGGACCATTCGCCGGCCCAATGGGTCGTCGGCGACGGAATCCTCACCGTAAGCAAAGCGCGTGGCGCCGGCAACATTGAAACCAAGGAGAAATTCAAAGACTACCAGCTTCATGTCGAGTTCCGCATCCCGGAAAACATCACCGGCAGCGGCCAGGCGCGCGGAAACAGCGGAGTCTTTCTCGCCTCCACCGGCCCCGGCGACGATGGATACGAGATGCAGGTGCTCGACTCGTACAACAACACAACCTACGTCAATGGCCAGGCCGCGAGCATCTACAAGCAGAGCCCGCCGCTTGTGAACTCCGCGCGCAAGCCGGGCGAATGGCAGTCGTACGACATTATTTGGACTGCGCCCACCTTCAACGCCGACGGCTCAGTCAAAACCCCCGCCTTCGTCACCGCCTTCGACAACGGTGTGCTGGTGCAGAATCACTTTCAGTTGACCGGCCAGACTCTCTACGTCGGCAAGCCGTTCTACAAGGCCTACGACCGCGCGCCTATCAAGCTGCAGGCTCACGGCGACAAGAGCGAACCCCTCAGCTTCCGCAACATCTGGGTTCGCGCATTGGACTAGCCAATTGCTCGCACTAAATCAAAGTGCCCTCCAGCGCAATCGCCGAAGGGCATTCTTGTCTCTTCACTTCACGCACTCCCAGGAGCGAACCACGGATCACTACCCTTTCGGCCTCGCCCTCTTTTCAATTTGATTGGTGATCAGGCTGGTGGGCAAAAAGCGCACGAGCATCGCCGTAAATCTGCCGCCGAAATAAGGAATAATCGTCCGCTTGCCGCGCGCCAGCGCCTCAATCCCGATGCGCGCAACTTCCTCCGCCGATTGCTTGCCTCCCGGCATGAAGTTCTCACTCCGCGCCACGTCGAAAAACTCACTCTCCGTTGGCCCTGGGCACAGCGCGGTTACGTTGACGCCGAAGCGCGCAACCTCCGCTGCCAACCCTAGCGCGAAAAACCGATCAAACGCCTTCGTTGCCGCGTAGGTCGTAAGGTAGGTGACCGGCTGAAAGCTCGCCGTCGACGCCAGCACCAGCACCCATCCGCGCCGGCGCTCGACCATGTGCGGAAGAAAAAGACGCGTNNTCGACAGCCAGGCCCGCGCCCACCGTGGCATCGTAAATCTGCTGAGGGGCACTGGGATCATTCAGGTCCGCTGTTACAACGCGAACCTCAGTCCCGTTCGACTGAAGCTCTGCTGCAAGGTTCTGCAACCGCTCACGCCGTCGCGCTGTGAGAATGAGTTTTGCACCGTGCGACGCCAACTCCCGCGCCAGCGCAATGCCGATGCCCGCGCTGGCTCCGGTGATCAGGGCCCACCTACCGTTGAAGTCTTTCACGCTTGCCATGTCAACCCTCAATGTGGGTGCCCCCTCCTAAACAACGCTCTTTGTTGTTTAGGGCGGGAAAGCACAAACTCTTGCTCCAATTTCCGCTCTACTTCCTCAGCAGCTTGAACGCATGCGTCCACTCATTGTGCAGGAACCCCGGAATGCACCACAGCATGCACAACGGCTCAATGGCCCGGGCAGCTTCCACGCCGCCCATATCGGCAGTCTCCCACCCGAAAGAATCCAGGATCGCGCTCACCTGTTTTTTGGCTTCTTCGCTGTTCCCCGCGATGAACATGGTGGGCTTTCCATCGGCAAATACGGGATCGACCATGCGTCCCGCGCCGACAGAGTTGAATGCCTTCACGAAGCGCGCATCGGGAAACTCGATCTGCAGCTGCTCCATCAGCGACTCATCACTGCCTGTGAAGAACGGAAGCACGCCATTGACGGGCGGCTCGTCGGCAATGGGATTGCAGGTATCTACGACCGTTTTGTCTTCAAGGTACTGCGCGCCGGCAATTCGCAAAACCTCTGCCGCCGCCGACCCTTTCACCGCAAGCACCAGCAATTCGCCGAACGCCGCCGCGTCGCTGAACGTCCCTGTCGCCGCTCCCGAATTCTTGCCCGCCCACTCGCCCAGCTTCTCCGGCGTCCTGCTGCCGATCATCACTTCGTGGCCATGCTTCAGGAACCCGCTCGCCAGCGTCTTCGCCACATCGCCCGATCCAAGAACTCCAATTTTCATGCCTGTCTCCTTTGCCAATCGGCTCATTTGCTCAGATGCAACTGGCGACGGACGGATCGAAATTATCGCGTCTTCGCGGATGAAGATTTCCTTTTGGCCGCACTTTGCGGTACGGATTTTTTCGATGGAGAAGCTCCCTTTTTGCCCGTCTTGTTGTTCTTCTCCACACGTAATTTCCACGCCGTATGCAGCGCCCCGCGCATCGTATCCTCATCCGCCAGCGCCAGCCGGATGTGCGTGATGCCCATGCGTCCCCATCCGCCCTGAACGGGAAGGAAAAGATCGGGCCGCTCGGCGACAAACGCCGCCTGCTGTTCAGGACCGATCATGAGGTTGCCATAGCCTAAACTTACCGAAGCCAGGGTGGCAAAAATCCGTCCGCCGGCGCGGAAATCCATGGCGCCAAAATGGGCACCCTCTTCGGCCCCTTCAAAGCTCAAGGCAATGCGGCGAAAATCGTCTGCTGTCATACGAAGTCCCCCAAAGCGGAAAGCACCACTACGCGCAAGCCCCCCGCTGAGAGTCGCAAGAAGACGGCTACGCGCCAGCCGATGATAGCTGTTCTTCAAACTCTTCATTCAGCCACTCAGAAAACGCCGAGAACTCCTCGTCCCGGCCGAGAAAATCCCGCACCATTTCGCGGCCGGGCTTTGACCCGCCTTGCTCGAGCACAATCTTGCGGTACCGTCCGCCCGCGTCGCATCCCAGCAAATCGCCGGCATCGAACTGCGCAAAAAAATCGAGAGCAATTACCTTGTCGAACGCATAGGTGTAGTAGTTCGACGAATACCCAATCAAATGCCCAAAGCTCGCGTACATGCGATTGCCTTGCAGCCACGTCCACGGCTGCAGGCTTTCGTAGAGCTTTTTCGTCACCACATCCAGATCGAGTCCCGCTGGGTTTTGGTCGTGCAGGTCGAGCGACAGCGTCGTGTAGTAAAGCTGCGCACGCACCCAGTCAGCGCGTCCGAAGGCCCCCGCCAACTTCATCTTGCGAATCGTCTCGGCAGGCAGAGTCTCGCCGGTCTCGTAGTGTTTCGCAAACGCCTGCAGCAGTTTCTGATCGCGGAAGAACTCCTCCAGCATCTGCGACGGTACCTCGATAAAATCGCCCTCCGTCGCAAATCCAGAAATGCCGGCCCACTCCGTCTGGCCGCCAAGAATCGCGTGCATCAGATGGCCGAACTCGTGGAAGTACGTCACTACGTCGCTGTACTGCAGCAACCCCGGCCCGTTTTCGTCGCCCTTGGGGAAATTGCAGATCAGCCCAGCCTCCGGCAGCGCGCGCCCGCGCACCCCGGTCACAATCGGGGTCGCCGAAAACCACTTGTCCTTGCCCTCGCGCGGATGCATATCGAGATAGAATCTGCCGACGCGTTGTCCGCCCTCGAACACCTCGTAGACCGAAACGTCCGCGTGCCATGCAGGCGCGTCCGATCGCCGAAACTCCACCTTGAACAGCCGAGCTGCTGTCTCCAGCACGCCCGCTTCGACCGGCGCGTACGGGAAGTATGGCCTCACCGACTGCGAGTCGAAGTCGTACTCGGCGCGGCGAAACTGCTCGTACCAATAGCCGCGGCTGGTGATGTCAATCTCCGCCAGCCCCGGCTGCCGCTCGCGCGCGAACTTCATAATCAGCTCGTACTCGCGCCTGGCGCCTTCCAGGCTCGCCGCATTCAGCTTTGCCAAGAACGTCCGCACATTTGCTGCCGACCCCATCATCTGATCCGCCGTGGCCAGGTCGGCCCAACTGCGGAAACCGAGGATCGTGGCGATCTCCTGACGTGTCGCCAGCAGTTCCAGAAGAATCTGCTGATTCGCCGGATACGCCCGCGTGTTATACGCCAGAAACATCCGCTCGCGCAGCGCTGCGCTCACCGCAAACGTCATCACCGGCTGCATATCGGGCTGATCTGTGGTGAGCGTAATCTGCCCCGCCGCGTCCGGCTGGTGGCGGGCCAGGTAGTCGTCCGGCAACCCCTCGAGTTCCGACTGCGTCGCCACAATCGTCTTGCCGCCTTCCTGGATATTGCGGCTGAACTCCAGCGAAAGCCGCGTCGTCTTCTCGTGCAGTGCCTGCAGGTGCGTGCGCGTGGCCGCATCTTTATCCACGCCGGCCAGCCTGTACCCAAGCAGAGTGCGCTGGACATAGTGCTTCGTCGCGGCACTGGCGCCTTCAAGGCTGATGGCCGCCAGTGCGTCATATACCCCGCGATTCAGGCTCAGCGCGCTGCCCGCCATCGCCACACGCTGCGCCTCTTCCTGCGCCTGGTCGCGCACGGACTTTTCGGCCGCAACCGAATTCAGCACCCCCGCCTGCGCTCCGGCCAGGGTCAGATGTTCGATTGCCTGATCGTAGAGCCGCAGCGAATTTTCCGNNCTGAAAGTGCGGCAGCGGAATCCGCTCCACCGGCCTCCCATACGTGAATGTCCTTCGAAGCAGAAGCAGCGGCAAACTCAGTGGGCATAAAAGCAATTTCCTCCAGAAACTAGGTTGCCACATCGACCCTCTCTCCGGCATTCAACCACCCGTAGCTTCAATGACAACCATTTGCATCCGGGAAGGAAGGCCTTTAAGATTCGTCAAACGCTCCAATGTCCCAGGCCTCGCAAAATTCGACTCTGCCCGTATCGGCCCCGTTGGCGAGGGTTCGGCGCGAGAAGCTCTGCGTCGCGATCCAGGCAAAGACCGTCGCAGAAATGCTCGAGCTGGCAACGCAGGCCTCTGCCGACGCACATTTCCTTGAATTCCGCTTGGACTCGCTCGCCAAGCCTGCCGAAGCTTTGCAGGCGGTGAGGCAATTCCTTTTGAATCATCAGGATGTCTCTGCTATTGCCACCTGCCGTCGGAAGAAATTGGGCGGAGCATTCACGGGGACGATGGCCGAAGAGCTGATCCTGCTGCGCAAAGCCGCGGAAGCCGGCTGCGCCCTCGTGGACCTGGAGATCGAATCCGCGGAAGCCGCCAAAAAGGCCGACCTGGCCGCCTTCCGCAGCGCCCTCAAGGCGGCCGGGGCAGCTCTCCTGATCAGTTTCCACGACTTTGCCAAGACCCAACAGCTCATCGAGACCTCCGCACGGATAGAGGCGTTCCGTCCCGATTATGTGAAGATTGTCTCCACGGCACGCAGCCTGAAAGACAATCTCGCCATCCTTCGACTCATTGAAGAAAAGTCCCGCACCTTGCAGATTGTCGGCATCGCCATGGGCGAAGAAGGCATGCTCAGCCGAATCCTCGGCATTCGCTCGGGAGGCGCCTTCACCTTTGCCGCGCCCTCCGACGGCGACGGTACCGCGCCCGGCCAGCTCTCGATGCTCGAGCTGCGCACCATCTATCGGGCTGAGCAACTTGACCGCGCCACGCGCTTATTCGGCGTTGCCGGCAATCCGGTCGCTCACTCCCTTTCGCCGCTGATGCACAACACGGCCTTTCACAAAGCAAGCATCAACGCCGTGCTTCTGCCTTTGAAGGTTCGCAGCGTCTCTGATTTCATCAAGGTCCTTCGCGAACTTCCGCTGGCCGGCGCGGCCGTCACGATGCCTTTAAAGCAGGAAGTTCTGCCGCACCTCGCCAATACTGATCCGCTGACAAGACGCATCGGAGCGTGCAACACATTGCGCATTGGCGCCGACGGCAAGATTGTAGGATTCAACACCGACGTGGCCGGCATCATTCGCCCGCTCGAAAAGCGCCTTAAGCTCAAAGGCGCACGCATCGCCGTCCTCGGAGCCGGAGGAGCGGCCCGCGCCGCGGTCTTCGGCCTCATTGATCAGGGGGCTGAAGTTTACATCGTCAATCGCACCCACGAAAGCGCTGTCGCACTGGCCCGAAAGGCCAAGGCAAAGACCATGAAACACGAGGTCTTTGCTAAGAATCACTTCGATGTTCTCATCAACTCCACGCCCTGCGGCATGAAGGACGCGAAGCAAGCGATGCCCATCAAAGAGAGCGAGCTCAACGCCGGCCTGGTTTTCGACATGGTCTACAACCCGCTCGAGACGCCGCTGCTCAAGCTCGCCCGCAGCCGCGGCATCCCCGTGATTACAGGACTCGAGATGTTTGTGCAGCAGGGCGCGCGTCAGTTCGAAATCTGGACAGGCCAGCCGGCCCCCGAAGCTGAAATGCTGCGCGCGGTGCAGTTGGAATTGTCTCGCCGCGCCTAGAATTCAGCTTCGGCTACCGCCCGCGCCTCTTCCCCGTCTTCTTTGCGCCAGCCGCTTCACCCTCCAGGTGAGTCGTCGGAATCGGCCCCAGGTCCGGCCCTATCCGTTTCACCGAGGTATCGATCATCTCGTAGTTGATCGTCCGCGGCGCCAGCGGCCTCGTGATACCCGTTGCGGGGTCGACGGTCATATCCTCACCGCTTGCCACCTGGAAGCTGAAGGACGGAACGGTCCCGTTCTTGTCCTGCGCCGTGGCGACCTTCAACGGCAGAAAACCCAGGATCGGATGCAACCGGAACGCCGTCTCATACCGATGCCGTTTCACGCTCCAGGTAAACACGCGCACCTGGTCGAAATCGAAAGGCTGTCCGCCCTTCAACGGGCTCAAGACCGTGACATACTCCGGAACCTGGTGATCCGCCGCCGTCGATTCGTCGTCTGTCACCTTTGTGAGCACATACGCGCCCACCATGCGCTGCCCCTCGGCGTACACGCCCACGGCATCGGGAACATCAACATCCACGCGTCCGCCCAGCAGCCATCCCGTTCGACCTTGTGCGTCGCGCACCAGCCACCAGTCTTCCATTACGGGCGCGGTCCCATCCGCCTCACCAACTCCCGAAGCGGGCTTCGCAATCCCGGGAACCTTGACCACTGGCGCAGAAGCCCCAGCTTTCGCCGCAGGAGTCGGCGAAGTCTGCGGCTTGGGGACAGCCTGCGGCGCCGGCGCAACTTTGGGAACGCAGGCGCGTTCCAACAGCTCAACCTTGGCGTTGCCGGGTAACAGATAGAAATGCTCCGTCTCGCGCCCCGGCACACTGTGCAGGTAGACGTCGTCGCGGACAGTGGCCGTGGCGACTACCTGATCTTTCTTGTGCTCTGTGCCAAGCTGGGTGAAAGCCGCATAGGTCTTCGCATCGATCACAGCGTGGTCTTCGATCCAGCCGATCTCGTTCTTCTGCGTCTTCACGCGGAGAAACCGCCGCCCG
>PLTV01000224.1 GCA_003164635.1 Acidobacteriaceae bacterium | reverse complement strand
TGAAGTCGGGAATGACGCGATGAAAGACGGTGCCGTCGAAGAGCTTGCTGGTGGACTTGGCGTGGGTGGTTGGGTGCGTCCACTCCTTGCTTCCTTCAGCCAGGTCGATGAAGTTCTTGACGGTGATGGGCGCGTCCGCTTCGAAGAGGCGAACGGTGATCTTGCCTTCGGTTGTTGAGAAGACAGCGTAGGTACCGGGGGTGAGGGCCATGCGAACTCCTGATTTCGACTTGAGGTCTGCGGTTCCTCACCCTAGCNNCGGCGAGGATGGGGCACCCAGCTTCGGTTATGGTTTGGGGGCTGCCGGAGTTGTATCCGCCGGTGAGAGAGGCAGAGGCTTCCCTTCCGGAACGATGGTGACTTTTTTGAGTGTGACTGGCGCGACCGGTTTGTCGTTGGAATCGCGCTGCACGCGGGCAATAGTTTTCACCACTTCGACGCTGGAATCATCGCACTGGCCGAAGAGTGTGTAGTGCTGGTTAAGCGAGTCGTACGCCTGTTCGGTGATGAAGAACTGGCTTCCGTTTGTATTCGGGCCGGAGTTTGCCATGGCCAGCCTGCCTGGCTTATCGAAGTTGAGGTCAGCGTTGACCTCGTCGTCGAAGCTATATCCGGGATCGCCCATTCCAGTGCCCGTTGGATCGCCGCCCTGGATCATGAACTCCGGAATGACACGGTGGAAGATTGTGTTGTCGTAGTAAGGCATGTGGTGCTGCTTCTTTTTCGTATCTGGATCGGTCCAGTCAATGGAGCCCTCGGCAAGGCCGATGAAGTTGGCAACTGCCTTGGGAGCCTGCTGCTGAAAGAACTGGCAGGTGATGCGGCCCATAGAGGTATCCATTACGACGAACGGGCCGTTGGGTCGAATTGTGGCTGCTGCGGTGGCTTGTGGCGCATCGGGCAATTCAGCGGCGGCAGGGGGCGGAGTCGTGGTGGATTGCTGAGCGGCAGCGACCCCGGGAACGGCGGCAAGGAATGCGGAAAACAGTAGGGCGCGCGAGAGTCTCATGTCCTGATTGAGGGTAAATCATGCAGCATATTGGCCGCCAGAGCGTGGGACGGAGCATGTATTGTAACGACATGAAATCTTTGAGCAATCCAACGGTTCCCCGGCGCATGGCAATGGCACTATGCGTGTTCGGTTGCCTTTTTGCCACAGCCGCGAACCTCAACGCGCAGAATCGGGAGCATGAGGACGGAGACAAGCCGCCGGCACCGGCGGCCCAGGCCGGCGCCGACAAGGGGGCTGGCGATAAAGGGGGCGATAAAAGCGCAGACAAGAATGCGCAGCCACCATTGCCCGTCGATGCACACACGCAACAATCCATCGAGCTCAGCGGCAAAACACTGCATTACACGGTAACGGTTGGCGCGTTGCCGGTGCGCGATGCGGAAGGCAAGACCGCGGGCCAAGTCGTAGTGACCGCTTACACGGTGGAGGGCGAGAACCGTCCGGTCACATTTGCTTTCAACGGAGGTCCCGGCGCATCGAGCGTGTATTTGAACTTTGGGGCGATCGGGCCCAAACATTTGCAAGCCGGGAACGACGGAGATAGTCCGTCAGACCCCACCACGCTGAAGGACAACCAGGGCACATGGCTTGACTTCACCGACCTGGTCTTCGTCGATCCGATCGGAACGGGATTCAGCCGAGCCAGCGTCCCGGAAGCGGAAGCGAAAAAGCTCTTCTATTCGGCCACGCCAGATATTGAGTACCTGTCGCGGGTGATCTACGACTGGCTGGTAAAGAACAACCGGCTCGGCTCGAAGAAATACCTGGTGGGTGAGAGCTACGGCGGCTATCGTGGGCCGCGGATCACACACTACCTGCAGGCCCAACTCGGCGTTGCGCTGAACGGCGTTGTGCTGGTTTCTCCGTATTTAAATCCGAGCATCGACGACAATGCGGACCTGTCTCCGGTGCCGTGGATGATGACACTGCCTTCGATCTCGGCAGCGCACCTGGAGCGTGAAAAGAAGCTGACGCCGGAAGCGATGAAAGACGTGATCGCCTACACGGAAGGCGAGTATGCGACGACGTTGCTTCATGGGCACGCGGATGTAGATGCAGAGAAAAAGATGATTGCCCACGTTACCGAACTTACGGGCCTGGATCCGACGTTTGTGAAGTTTTCGGGTGGAAGAATCGAGACGGAGGCTTACCTGCGCGAGGTCTGGCGCGAAGAAGGGAAACTGGGGTCGGTTTACGACTCGAACGTGACCTCCTTCGATCCCTTCCCGTTTGCGCCGGAACAGAGGGCGAATGATCCGATCCTGGCCAGCATCATTGCTCCCATGACTACCGCAATGGTCGATTTTGTGACGCGGGTGGTGGGATGGAAGGTCGAGGCGCGGTATAACGCGCTCTCCTACGATGTGGGGCGTCTCTGGGACCGCAGCGGGCGCGACACGCGCATCGGAGCCGTTCCGGATCTGAGGGAAGCGGTTGCCGCCGACCCCAAACTGCGCGTTCTGATCGTCCACGGCTGGAACGACCTGTCGTGTCCATTCATGGGTTCGATTCTGACCGCGGACCAGATGCCGGTAATGGGCGACCCGACGCGAGTTGCCGTTCATGAGTTCCCGGGCGGCCACATGTTCTACACCCGCGATTCGAGCCGTGCCGATCTGCGTAAAGAGGTGATGGAAATGTACGCCAAGCATTGAGAGAAATGCGGTTGCCGCGTGTCTGGCAGGGCCAGCCGAGCAACAATCGTGACCAGTCGGGAATGGCTGCCTTCGGGCGGCCATTCTTCTGTGTGGGAGCGGTATGGTTTGGAAATAAATTCCATTGACTTTCTACCCATAGTTAGTCTATATATTGGCTCATGTCAAAGAAAAGCGAGCTTTTACCCGGCACCCTCGACATGTTGATTTTGAAGACGCTGGCGCGGGGACCGCTGCATGGGTATGGAATAGCTCTCTCGATCCGCAGGCTTTCAGAGGATGTATTGACCGTGGAAGAGGGCTCACTCTATCCGGCGCTGCAGCGGCTTCTGCTCCAGGGATGGGTACAGGCAGAGTGGAAGATGACGGAAACCAATCGGCGAGCGCGTTTTTACACGCTGACCACGGCGGGGCAGCGCCAGCTTGGGCTGGAACTGACCCAGTTCGCACAGGTTGTGGCGGCGATTGGACGCGTGCTGAGGGATCCCCAGGAGGCCTAGATGAAACCGGTCGCCCGTTTTTTCAAGAAAGTGCAATTCCTGCTGGAGCGCAAAAAGTTTGGCGAGGACCTCGATGAGGAGATGGCCTACCACCGTGAAGAGATGGTGAGGGACCTGATCGCTCGCGGGATGGCTCCGGAGGAGGCTCAAATTGTTGTTCGGCGGCAGTTCGGGAATGCGACCCGGCTCAAAGAGAGGAGCCACGAGGCCGTAGGTTTCCGAGGGGAAGGGCTGGTGCGGGATTTCCGTTACGCGCTGCGGCAACTTGCGCGGTCTCCAGGTTTCGCGCTGGCAGTGATTGTGACCCTGGCGTTGGGGATTGGCGCAACAACGGCAATTTTTACGCTGGTGCAGGCGACGATGCTTCGCCGCTTGCCTTATCCACAGGCGGATCGCATTGTGAACATCAGCGATGTGCGGCTGCACGGGCGCTCGACCGGCGGACTGGTGGGCGTGCCGCGTTTTTTTGACATGGCTGCTCGCAACAATTCCTTCGAGAGGGTCGCGTATTTCTACTTCGATAACCCAACCCTCATTGTAGGAGCGCAATTGCCGACGCCATTGAAGGCCGTGGGCGTGAGCGGACAGTTCTGGGATGTGTTTGGGGTTCAGCCGCTGATGGGGCGAACGTTCGATGAGAAGGACACGGAGCCCAACAAGCCAGAGGTGGCGGTCTTGAGCTACGGGGCCTGGCGGCAGATCTTCAGCGGCGACGCCAAGGTAGTGGGCAAGGTGGTCACCCTAGACAAGAAAGCGGCGACGATTGTCGGAGTTATGCCCGCAAATTTCGACATGCCGGGTGACATTGAACTTTGGCTGCCATCCGATCTAACGCCGAACACATTTCGCGGATGGCGCGGCGACGGCTCGCGATTCGTGAATGTGTTTGGACGGCTGAAGACGGGTGTTTCGGCTGCGGCGGCCACGAGCGATCTGCACCGAATCGGAGAACAGTTGCAGGGCGAGCACGCAGACTCAGATGCAGATTGGCAGTTCGGGAGCGAGCCGCTTCGCGATCATATGTATGGGGCATACAAACCGGCGCTGATTATTCTGCTGAGCGCGTCGAGTTTGCTGCTGCTGATTGGGTGCTTCAACGTCGCCAACCTGTTGATGTCGCGGGCGACGACGCGGGAGCGCGAAGTGGCTGTGCGGCGCGCGCTGGGCGCATCGCAGGCTCGAATTGTTTTGCAGTTCCTGATGGAGAGCATGCTGCTTGCACTTGGCGGAGGCTGTCTTGGATTGGCTACAGCTTTCGCACTGGTGCGCGGGGTGAGCACAATGCTGCCGGGCAGGCTTGGACTGCCTGGGACCGTATCGGTGGATTGGCCGGTCGTATGGTTTGCGTTTGCGATATCGATTGCGACGGGGATTGCATTTGGACTCACGCCCGCATGGAAGAGCCGCAAGGTTGAAGTAAGCCTGACGCTGAAGCGCGGAGAATCGCGCATTGCCGGCGCGCATGGCGGTGCGATGCGCAACGCGTTCATCGCAGTCCAGGTGAGCCTGTCTCTGGTTTTGCTGGTTGGAGCATCGTTGTTGACCGAATCGCTGTGGAGGCTTATGAAGTCGCCGCTGGGATTCGAGCCGGATCATGTACTCACGTTTGAGATCAAGCTGCCGTGGAATGGCGGCCCGGGCGTCGACGACTTCTTCAGGGAAGTGCAACGCCGGATGGAAACTCTTCCCGGTGTTTCAGCAGTGGGACAAATCGATGCGTTGCCGACGGCCGACTGGCATTTGCGCAGCAACTTCGATGCGGACTGGCTGCCGCGTGTTGTGAATCAGCCTGCGATCAATGCCGAAGACAGGCACATCGCCGGAAACTACCTGCAAGCGATGGGTGTGTCGCTGCTGGCGGGCCGCGGCCTCACGGAAGAGGACGCGACGGCGAAGGTAACACCCATTCTCGTCAATCAGCAACTGGCGCAGCAATATCATCCGACGGGAAGCATCATCGGCAGGCATCTGATGATAGGCAAGGAATCTTTCGAGATTGTGGGTGTGATAACGAATGCTCGCGGCACAGCCGGCTCGATCGCACAGACTCCCGGCGCGGAGGTGTACTTTCCGGCCGATGGAGACCAGGGCGTGGTGCAGCGGTCGTTCGTCTTGCGGTCGCAGTTGCCGCCGGAGCAACTGACGCGCGCGATCCAGGAACAGGTGCATGAAATAGATGCGCAACAGGCAATTCGCAACGTGAGCACCATGGATGATCTGATTAGCACATCGGTTGCGCAGCCGCGGCTGAACATGATTCTTCTGGGTTCGTTCGCGGCGATCGCACTTGTGCTTGCATGCGTTGGAGTCTATGGCGTGGTTGCGTACTCGGTTGCGCAGCGAAGGCAGGAGATTGGCATACGCATGGCACTGGGAGCGAAGCGTGCACAGATTTGTGCCGTCTTCATGCGGCGGGCGCTTGCAGCGGCATTCGCCGGAATTGGGATGGGAAGTGTTGTGGCTCTGCTGCTGACTCGCTTGCTGGGGAGCCAGCTCTACGAAGTGAAGCCGAACAACCCGGTGGTTTATGCCGTATCCATTGGGCTGCTGCTGATTCCGGTGCTGGTTGCCACGCTGCGGCCGGCGCTCCGTGCCGCATTTGTGAATCCGGTAGATGCGCTGCGGGCGGAATAGCGGATTGTCGACGAGGGAGTTATAGCGAGATGGAGCGATTTTTTTCGAAATTGGCATTGCTATTTCGGCGCAGGCGCTTCAACAGCGAACTGGACGAAGAGATGGCGTTTCATCGCGAGCAAGTTGAAAAGGATTTGATTGCCGANNGAGAGGAGCCACGAAGTGGTGCGATTCAAGATGGAGACAGTCGTGCAGGATTTGCGCTTCGCTCTGCGCCAATTGCGCAAGAACCCGGGATTTGCATTGACCGCGATTTTGATTCTCGCACTGGGAATCGGCGCCAGCGTGGCCATCTTTGCATTTGTGGATGCGGCATTGGTTAAGCCGCTGCCCTATGCGGATCCGACCAGGCTGGTTGCCGTAAATGAGAGCACCGCCGCATTCAGCCAAAACCCCATATCATACGCCAACTATGTTGACTGGAAGCGATTGAACACTGTGTTCAGTTCGATGGAAGTGTTCACGGGAACAGGGTATGCGTTCAACACGCCAACCGGAACGGAGCCGGTGCCCGGGGAACGCGTGAGCGCGGGATTTTTCTCCACACTTGGAGTGCGGCCTGTATTGGGCCGGGATTTTCGCGCCGGCGAAGACGCAGCGGGCGCATCGCCGACGGTTTTGCTGAGCTATGGAACCTGGCAAAAACGGTTCGGGGGTCGGGCAGACGTCATTGGCGAGTCGGTGAATCTGAGTGGCGAGGCGCACACCATTGTTGGCGTGCTTCCAAAAGACTTTCAGTTTGCTCCGCGAGACAACGCCGAGTTCTGGGTTGCCTTGCGGCCCACGCGGGAGTGCGAGAGGCGGCGCAGTTGCCACAACCTCTCATCCCTTGCGCGCCTGAAGGATGGCGTGAGTGTGGCGAGCGCCTTGATGCAGATGAAGTCGATCGCGGCGGAGCTGGAGAAGGAGTATCCAGGTGATAATCGCGGCGCCAGCGCGAGCATTATGCCGCTATCGGAGTCAATTGTGGGAGGGATTCGTCCCATTCTGCTGGTGCTGCTGGGTGGCGCGGGACTGTTAATGCTGATTGCGTGCGTGAACGTTTCAAGCCTGTTGCTGGTGCGGTCGGAGAGCCGGCGACGCGAGATTGCCGTGCGCGGGGCACTGGGTGCTTCGCGCAGTCGACTGAATCGTCAATTCGTGACCGAAGGCCTGCTCTTGATTGTCGTGGGCACGGCGATAGGCCTTCTGCTTGCGGACGGCGGAATGAAACTGCTCGTCGGGATGATCTCGCGAGACATGATGATTGGAATGCCCTTTTTACGTGGGCTGGGAATGAGTATGCATGTACTCGTTTTCGCGGCCGGCCTGTCGACGCTTGCGGCGGTCTTGTTTTCGGTCACGCCGATTCTGCATTTCAGGTTTTCAAAGATGCGCGATGGATTGACGGAGGGCGCACGCGGATCGGCAGGTATGTTGTGGCGGCGGATGGGTTCGAACCTGGTTGTTGTTGAACTAGCGACGGCGGTGGTGCTGCTGACCGGTGCGGGGTTGCTGGGCAAGAGCTTGTACAAACTTCTGCATGTGGACGTTGGCTTTAAAGCCGATCATCTGGTGACGATCAATGTCGGTCTTCCGGATGCGGCTTTTTCGAAAGATGCCCAGGTGGTTGCTTTTGGGCGCGATGCCGTGCGGCGCATCGAAGGCTTGCCTGGAGTCGAATCTGCCGCGATCACGTCTCAACTTCCGGTGACGTGCAACTGCAATACCGACTGGGTGCGCTTCGTCGGCAAGCCTTACGACGGGATTCACAACGAGGTAAATGAGCGCGATGTCACCTCAGAATTCTTCCAAACCATTCACGCCAAACTTTTACGCGGCCGGTACTTCAATGATGCTGAAGATGGATCGAAACCGATGGTGATCATGGTGAATGAGTCGTTCGTAGAGAAATATTTCCCGGGAGAAGATCCAATCGGCAAGCGGGTCGGCGACACCGCGCTCACCCCCAAGTCGATTCGCGAGATTGTGGGAGTGGTTGCGGATTTCAAGGATGCCGGACTCGATCAGGATCAGTGGCCTGCCGAGTACTATCACTTCAACCAGAACACAGACACCTACTTCTCGATGCTGGTGCGCACGCGCGGCGATGAGAAGACGGTATTGCCGGCTCTAGCCGGGGCGATTCATCAAGTGAGTTCACAAGCCGCAGTGGAAGAAGCAACAACCATGACGCAGAACATCAGCGACTCGTATACAGCGTATCTTCATCGCTCGGCCGCCTACCTTGTGGGTGGATTCGCAGTGCTGGCGCTGGTGCTGGGAGTGGTGGGCCTGTACGGAGTGATTGCGTATTCCGTGAGCCAGAGGACACGCGAAATTGGCGTGCGCATGGCGCTTGGCGCGCAAAAGGGTTCAGTCTATCGACTCATTCTTGGCGAGGCCGGACGGCTCATTCTTATCGGCGTGATTGTGGGACTCGCCGCGTCGATTTGGGCTTCGACGGCGATGGGGAAGCTGCTGTTCGGCGTGCAGAGGTGGGACGTGGGAACGCTGATGCTCGTGGCGATTGTGCTGGGCGGGTCGGCGATGATCGCCAGCTTTATTCCGGCGCGGCGCGCGGCGTCGGTGAATCCTACGGAGGCATTGCGCGCAGAGTGAAACCCGGCTTTCGTGTTATTGTTTTTTCGTGCTTTCCAACCCATCGCAAAAAGCGCGATGGATGGAGCACCCATTTCCTCAACCCGACAACCGACGATCAGGAAGTGCTTTTAAAGGATGCGGAGGAAGCGATCGGGTCGCAATTGCGCGTTGGGGAAAACTGCGTCGAGATTGCGTGCGCCGATGGTTTTTGAAACGGCTTCGCCGAGAACCTGGCGAAAGTCGGTAGTCACGGCGAGGTCGCGGCCTTCGTTGAGTTGTTCATTGGCGAGGCCGGGCCAGCGGCCGTAGACTTTGCCCCCGTTGACATGGCCACCGAGGACGAACATCACGTTGGCATGGCCGTGGTCGGTGCCGCCGGTGCCATTTTGGCGTGCGGTGCGACCGAATTCCGACATCGTGACCAGAGTGATGTTTTCGCTGCTGTCTCCCATGTCTTGCCAGAAGGCGAAGATTGCGGAGGAAAACTCGCGCAGGCGATCGGAGAGTTGCCCATCGACGCCGCCCTGATTCTGATGCGTGTCCCAGCCGCCGACATCGGTAAACGCGGCTTCCACGCCGAGGTTCGACTTGAGCAGTTGCGCAATCTGCTTCATGTTGTTGCCGAATTCATTGTTGGGATATTCGATGCCGGGCGCAGGTTTGTATTGGGCAGGGTTGGCATCGCGCAGCATCTTGACGGCCTCGAAAGTTTCCTCGCCTGTCGCATGAAAGAGATGATCGCCACTTTCGCCGTACATTGCCTGGAAGGCGTTTGCGGCGGGGGAAGGAGCGGGCCCGCGGCCACCGACCGCGAAGCTGTTCACGCTGGACAATGCGATTGCAGGAATTTTGCCGGCGAGCGTGCGCGGCACCTGTGAACCCATGGCAAGCGCACGAAAGGTGGTGTGTTCCTGACGATGATGCAGGTCCTCGCTCTGTAGAGCGCGATTGAGCCAGCCGTCTTCGGTACTCTTCAAGCCGGGAGTTCCGGATTCCATGAAGTCCTGCGCATCGAAGTGGGAGCGCGACATATCGGGCGATCCGGCCGCATGAATGATGGCGAGGTGTAGCTGATCGAAGAGTAGTTTGAAGGGCGAGAGAGAAGGATGGAGGCCGAAGGAGCCGTCGAGATCAATGACTTTGTTCTCGGGGATGGCGATGCCGGGACGCATGGCGTAGTAGTTTTTTTCGCGATAGGGAACAACGAGGTTGAGACCGTCGGCTGCGCCGCGTTGAAAGATGATAACCAGGCGCTGACCCGGTGCCGGCGAGGCTTCGGCAAGCACAGAGCGGATGAGGAAACTGGGAATTGCAGTTGTGCCGGCCACCGCGAGCGCGCCGTTACGTAAGAAGAATCTTCGGTTCGTCTGCATGGCTGGCTCCTTCACAATTGACGGTCTCTTGTCGAGATTTGCTCAACGGCGTTGGAACTCCGGTGAGCCGAGCAGAAGGCCGGCGAGTAATTGATCCTGCTTTTCGAGGTTTTTTGCAGCCTGTACCGGGTTTACCGACGCCTGCATTGTGCGTGGTGGCAGCTGGATCTGCACGGTGAGGCTTTGCTGGTGAAATTGATCGAGAACGGCGGAACGGGTTGGGACGCTGATGCCGCCCGCAACGAGTTCTGATTCGAGACGCAGTTCTTCGGCTTCAGGCGTTGGGAGGTTGCCGGTGGTTGCGGTTGCGGGCGCGGCAGAGCGCGGACCGGAGCCATCTTCGACGGTGAAGGTGGACTGGGATGGTGCAGTGAACGCGCTGGAAACGCCGGGCAAACGGTTGGCGGCGAAGTTGAGAGCGAAGTTCATGCGGTTGACAAGGGCGCCGGTGCTGACCCAGTTGGAGGCGTCCCACTTGTAGCCGGTGGGTGGAACAGCACCGTAGACGGGCATGCCCATGTCGCGCAGCGCGTTTACAAGTGGCTGCATGTTGTCGATGTTCGCTCCACTGGCACGAATCGCCGAGGCAATAAATTCGATTGGCGTTTTGACTTTGGCACGGTATGTATCGTGCGACCAGGATTCGGGCGAGTGAAAGAGCGTTTGGAGGACCTCGGCGATGTCCCCGTCATGAGCGAGATACGACTTTGCCATGCGATCGATGAGCGCCTGCGGCGGATCGTCGGCGACGAAACGAATGGCGAGCTTTTTCGAGATGAAGCGAGCGGTAGCGGGGCGAGTGGCCAGCATGTGGAGCAGTTCGCGGCCTTCCTGTTCACCATGCTCTTTGATTTTTTTGCCGAGGACCTTCTTGGCGCCGGGCTCGTGGCGGCTCTCGTCGAACTTGAAGTCGCCGCCGCGCTGCGGCTGATCGACGGTCCAACCGGTGAGCACTCGCGCTACCTGGGTGACATCGGCCTGCGTGTAGCCGCCATTCACGCCCAGCGTGTGCAACTCCATCAATTCGCGCGCGTAGTTTTCATTCAAGCCCTGGGGCGCTGTCTTCTTCGCATCGGGCCGTCGCGCTGCGGCGATCTTGGCCTTCTCTGCGGCCGGCGAATCGGGACCGATGCTGCTGGAGTTGTCGAGATAAAGCATCATGGCCGGGCTGTGCGCCGTCGCTTCGAGCAGATCTTCGAACTTGCCCAGCGCACGAGGCCGGATTACATCGCGCTCGTAGCTGACCAGGTAATAGGGCGTCTCGTCGTTCTTGTGTAGATACACATTGAAGTGATTGAGCCAGAAGTCGGTCATCACTTCCTGCAACTGCGCATTGGAATCGATGTCGCGGGTGAGACGCTCGGCGGCGAGTTCTTCGCTCACCACGCGCTGGGGACCTTTGAGCGCGGCAACGACTTCTTTCTGTGCCGGGTTTAATCCCACCAACAAAGCCGCACGTTGGGGACCTTTGAGCGATTTCTGGAAACTGTCGAAATCTGCCTGCGGCATTGTGGCCAGCGTCGCAACGCGCTGCGGCGGAGCGAGCGCGACGATGCGCGCGGTATCGGCTTCGTTAAAAGGCTGAGGATCGGGAGTCGTGCTGGGCGAGGGAGCGATGTTCGATTCGTTCGAATCTGTCTGTGCGTTACGGACTGGCCGGGGTGCGGATTGTGAGTTCAATCCATCTTCGCGGTCGGAAGATGCCATGGTCTGACCGGATGCGAGTTTTGATTCCTGCTGCTTTTTCTGTTCTTTTTGCTTCTGGCGATCTTCGTAGCGCGCGATTTCGTTCACATAGATTGCGTGCAGCGCACCGGCTTCAGGAATGGGCGCCTTCCCCTGAGCTGCCTGGCGGAGGACGGCGTTGCTGGGAAGGCGATAGAGCAGGTCGCGAGTGCTCCATTGCATCGCAGGGAACTGAGCAAGGCGCGCTTCGAGTCCGGTATTGTCGATTGTCTCGGGATGCAGTTGGCGCGCAAACCATTTATCGATGCCCATGGCTCGCACAGTATCGAGGTCGCCGGGGCGCGGACCGAAGGTGAACCGGTTCAAGGCATGCAGGATCCGTTCGTCACCGCGCAGCTGGCCGGGTTGGTAGGGCTGCCGGACCGAAGGTTGGGCGGAACTTGCCCGAGCGGCAGTTTGCGCTTCAGCGACGCTTGACGGGCTTAGGAGACTGTAGCAAAGGAGCAGCGAGAGCGTGGCGCGAAATGGCTCCATGATTCTCGGGATCTCCTTTCTTCGGAACCTGGTGGCCAGGCGTAGCCAGTGGGCGAAGGCGTAAACGCCTTTTACTGCTTCAACCCAGGGTAGACGCAGAAGTTGTTGCAGGCGATTGCTCGAAGGTGTGATGAATCAATTTCGCAGGGTTTCTTTAGTAATCTGCGGGCGATTTACAGGAGCTTTGGCTGCCGTCTGCGGGGGCAGGCGGGATTTTGGAGCGCGGTGATGCAGTTGCATCGAGCCGTTGACTGGTTGTCATGAGAAGGGTTCGGTGGGTTATTCTTGGGAGCGACGATCCTCAGTTACCCATTGGAATTCAGACGTCACAAACCCTTAAACCGCGCGAAAAGCAGCTTATCTGAAGGAGACTTTCGGCCATGCGACTTGTTCCTGGTGTTTTGCTTCTCTGTACTCTGAGTTTTTCGAGTTATACGAGTCATGCGGCACCCGCCGCCCGAGCTGCTGTGGCACCGCAAGGGTCAACGGACGCTCCTACGATTTCGTATGAAAAGTACAAGCTGGCGAATGGGCTGGAAGTTCTTCTCCATGAGGATCACAAGCTACCGATTGTTTCCGTGGACATCTGGTATCACGTGGGGCCGGTAAAGGAGCG
>PLTV01000116.1:3816-6668 GCA_003164635.1 Acidobacteriaceae bacterium | reverse complement strand
CGGGCTGCTTGGAGGTGATCTCGTGGAACTTTTCAGAAAGAACAAATCGAAGTATTACTGGTATGACTTCACGGTACGTGGCGATCGCTACCGCGGATCAACCAAAGAACTCAACGAAACGAGAGCGCAAAAGGCTGCTGCTCTCAAACTCGCTGCCGTAATCAAGGGCAGCGACCTGCTAGACAAAAAGCCGCCCACACTTCGCGAATACTCGAAGGATTTTCTTCAATGGGTAGAAACGGGACGGCTCGAGTCCGACAGCCGCCGGTATTACAGAAACGGCTGGAGGCTTTTGGAACAGACAAAGATCGCGGGAATGCGTATGGACCTGATCACAAAAGACGAGGTCGAGAAGCTCAAGTTTCCCGGATCGGCCTCAAACGGCAACAACGCCTTGCGGACCCTGCAAAGAATGTTTACGAAATCCAAGGAGGGCAAACTGATCCTTGAGGTTCCCGATTTTGCGCTCTTCAAGGAACACGGTCGCTCTCTTCGTCTGAACGACGAAGCGGAAAGGAGGCTGTCAGCGGTGGCCGAGCAGCCGCTCGGCGACATCATCGTGGAGATGCGCGACACGGGAATGCGCAATGCCCGCGAACTCTACTGCATGCGGGTGGAGAACGTGGACTTCGATGCCGGGAAGATCTTCACTCCGGATGGCAAAACAGAATCCGGCCGCCGGTTCATCCCCATAAGCAGCCGCGTGAAGCAGATTCTCGAGGCGCGCTGTGCGGGACGGAGCGAGGGCTGGGTGTGGATGTCACGTTATAAGGGAAAGCACATTGGGGAAGGGATGGTCTACCGGCAGTGGGCGCGCGCGAGGCAAGCTGCGGGGCTGCCGCGCGAGCTTGTCCTCTCTTGTGCGCGCCACGACTTCGGCAGCTTCGTACTGGCGAAGACCGGAAATTTGAAAGCCGTGATGAACGCAATGGGCCACGGTGACGTAAGAAGCGCGATGATCTACCAGCACCCGGAGGGGGAAATCATTCGCAACGCATTAAACGCACGGCACATTTCGCGTCCCACCGTGCCCAACGACAACCAGGTAACTGCTTGAACCTAACTTGTATTGATCCCCAAGCTGCCTTTCGAGCTGGCTGATGCCGGATCAGGTATCTACGTCGACTCTGCATCTTGCGAGGGGGTCACTTTGCCGAGGCTGCGGATCCAGGTGGCTCGCGGAACGGTTCCACAGAGATGCGTTCGTAACACACTTCCAGCACCGTCAGGTAGTCTGTCCCGCCCGGCGCTTTGAGAACTACGCTGTCACCCGCCGCCGACTTCATCAAGGCACGCCCCAGAGGGGACACCCAACTGATGTGGTTGCGGTTGAGATCGACCTCGTCGGTGCCAACGATGCTCACCACTCGCTCCGCTCCCGCGGCATTGGCATAGCGAACGGTCGCCCCGAAGAATGCCTTTGCCTCCGCCTGCCTCGATCTCGGAGCCTCCGGGTCGACCACTTCCGCGGCTTCGATTCGCTTGGTGAGAAAGCGAATCCGCCCATCAATCTGCCGCAGCCGCCGCTTGCCGTACTGATAGTCGGCGTTTTCACTGCGATCGCCATTGCTGGCAGCCCACGCCACCACCTCCGCCACCGCCGGGCGGTCCCGGGTGAGCAGAAACCGGTGCTCATCTTTCAGGCGCTGCAGCCCGCTGGGCGTTATGTAATTCTTGGCCTGCGTCGCGGGCTCGTCCCCTTGTGGTCTTCTCGTAAACCCTTTCCGCATCTCGTAGTCCTCCAAGCGCGAATCCAGTGGGGCTTCAATGAATGCCGAGGAACGCCGACGGAAAGCACTTTAAGTCATCCATGTTCAATTGAATCCCTGACTGATTTTTTCACGTCTTCCGGTGCCTTGGCGGTCCTATCCATGATCTTGGACAAAATCCGGCGAGGCCCTCCTTGGGAGAGATCAACACCGATGAGTGAGCCCGTGCCGTGGAATCCGTCAAATCGCTCGAAGAAAGGCATTCTTGGCGAGCACCGCGCCACCTCGCCTGCACACCAAAACTTTGCTGCGCAACTGACAGGCGGGCCTCTTGATGGCCAGTCGGTTCATTCAGGCCCTCCAGAATGCGTCGCAGGTTTGCGTCCACAACAGCTAAACAAAACCGCTGCCAAAATACAGCCCCAAACGAAAATGCCATTCGAGCCTCAAGCTCTCGAATGGCATCTAAATCATTTCCAATCATTCATTTGTATGGTGCGCCCGGAGAGATTCGAACTCCCGACCTACTGATTCGTAGTCAGTCGCTCTATCCAGCTGAGCTACGGGCGCACAAAGGAAGGGTCGCTGCTACGACCTTAAACAGAGTAGCAGGGAACCGGGGGCAGCGCAACGAACTTGCCGCTTGCCGAATCTCGTCTGCCAAGCTGGGACACGCCACCGTCCGCGCGCATTCCATCCATCGGCCCCGCGTCAAACAGCCCCCACCGCAACGCGTCAATTTGCCGCGACCGGCTCCGGTGCAACATCGGGGATCAGCGGTAACTCCGCCGCAATTTCCAGGCCCGCGTCGCGAACGAGCTTTGTCACCGCGGCCGCCGTCAGCCGGGTCGCATCGTATTCCACGCGAAGCGTCTTGGCTGCCCTGTCGAAGCTCAGCTTGCGAATCCCGTACACGTCCTTCGCATTCGCCAACGCAAACACCGCCTTCTCCGTCGGCTGCGTCGTATAGGAGTAAAGAATCTCCACCGTCGTCATATCAAAATCATATCAAGCTAGTATTCCACCCTCGGTAGCGCAAAGCAGTCTGGGTACCCCATCCTCCGCTTTTTTCCAGCGAAGCCCGGCTGGCCATTAGCCATTAGACGACGCGACATCGAGACTGAACTGCCGGTTGCGCTCCAC
>PLTV01000116.1:0-3714 GCA_003164635.1 Acidobacteriaceae bacterium | reverse complement strand
GGCTGATATTGAAATGCGGCAAGATACTGTCCAGGCGCTGCCGCCGGCTCCGTTCCTGAAGTTTCCGTCAGGCGTGCAATCTGGTAAAGCGAGAACCACACTTCGTCAGCCCAGCCACCCATCGAAGCGCGCCGGCGATAGTGTTGTAACGCGGACTTGATCTCTCCTGCGTCGCGGTAGCTTTGGGCGAGATAAAACACATTGCGCTTGTTTTCAGGATCGGTTCGTAGAGCCTGCTCAAGCAGCAGCGCGTCGCGATAATACGTGAGGGGATCCAGGGAGCGCGCGCCTTCGTGAAAAACGAGAATGCGCAGGCCGGCAAGTAACGCGCTGGTCTCTGCCTGTTCGCACGTGAGATATTCGTGCACCACGCCTTCATAACGCCACGGCAGAGCGGCGCGAATTAACTGGTTGCGCGCGTACTCACAGCCACTATAAAAACTTTGCAATTGATACGAGTCTTCTGTGAGGGCAGGCATTGAGAAGCCCTCATCGGCCTCCAGAACCTCATCGGCATCGATGATCAGTACATAATCGGCGCGCGTTCCGGCCAAATGCAAAGCCTCGGTGCGGTTCACACTGAAGTTAACCCAGGGGCGTTCGACAACTTCGCCTCGAATATCATCAAGCGTTTTGCGAATCAATTCCTGCGTCCCATCGGTCGAGCCGGTATCCACAATCACCCAGCAGTCGATCCACGGGCGAACAGACGCGAGGCAGCGTTCGATCACGTGCGCCTCATTCTTGACGATCATGTTAAGACAGATGGTCTGGCCTGATTGATTCATGAATCAAAACGGTGATCGAGCAATGGAACAATCTGGGAGTAAAGTTGGGTTTCCCAGGTCTCGACTTTGAGACCTGGGAACCAAAACGCAAACGTGCAAATCCATGCGTTCAAACCCGCAGTTCGAGACGCTACTCAGGCAGTTGCAATGGCCCAACCACGCCCCTTCCTCCCTCGCTCAATGTCCAACCCAGTGTTGCCGATGCATCGAACGGAGTCAGGACCCAACCGCTCTTTGCCTTTGCGTTCGTGGTCGGAGCACAGGCGTTCGCGGCTTCCTTGGAATGGCGATCAATCTCTTCGCTGGCGAAGATACCGTTCGCGGCGTCTGCCTGCACGCCCGAGCTGACGGGCACCATCAGTTCCCCAGACGCGCCAGAGAATACCACCGTCTTGCCGTAGATCGATGCAAATTTCCCCTCCGTGACGACCCCTTCGCTGGCCTTCAAATAAGGCGTGCCGCCGCAACCGTTGCCCGTCCACGAAATCTCGGCCGCGGGGAATTCGCCGCTCACTTCAACGGTAACGAAGTAGCCTCTCTTGTAAAGGATCACACTGTTCCGATCGGGCGCAAAGCCCATCAGCGAACCAAGCGCGTTTCCTTCCGCATCCCTCACCTCGAGACTTCCGGCCGTTCCTGGGGAGATCGGCCCTGCAGTACTGAGATGGCTTCCACTAGATCCCTTCGGTAAAGTTGCCCGGGAGTCGACCGCTCCCGTCGGGCCAGTCGGCCCTGTCTGTCCGGTTGGTCCTGTCGGAGCCCCGGTCGCACCCGTTGGCCCCGTCGGCCCGGTAGGGCCGGTAGGGCCGGTCGCGCCCGTAGCCCCAGTTGCTCCCGTGGGTCCTGTCTGGTTCCACTGCACGAAAGTCTCTTCCGGCAGACATTGTCTCGCGCTGGTGACGATGCGGACCGTGCCAAAGAGCCGGGACACGCATGCGCTGATCACATCGTCTGCAGAGTTGGATGTGGCGGGTTTAGATTTTTGACCAAAGGCCACACATTGCGCGAGGAGAAGTGCGGCAAATGCTAGCTGGGACCGAGACGATTTCATGAATTGCCTCCAGGGTGAGAATGGTTTTCCTGATTGAGCTGTGCCGGGGGAAGCATTCAGCCAGAGAGCGCGTGCGGAAAAACGGGATCACTAGATCGTTCGCGATGAAAGATGAACGAGCGAAGAGAAGGCTTAAGACCACTTAGGGGGGAACTACTTGGCGTTGGAAATGATTCTCGGGCCGGGAAACCGCGAAGTCTGAAAATCGATGGCAGACTATACCCGGAGAGTATCGTTGTCAATCAAATTGACCGCAGCCTCGAAAGGCGGATGACACAGGTGCCGGTTTCGCAAAGTGAGTTCCACCACAAATGCTTTGCGGGAAAGCATGGACCTTGTTGTGTGGCCCTTTCCCATCACGGGATGGAGGGTGCCCCAGGTGCCTCGCATTTGGGCGCCTGGGAAACCACGAACGATGGGCAGCCCGACCTTCACTGGCCCGCGATGCGGGCGCCCCATCCTTGGATTGTTCTTTGATTCAAGAGAGGGAAAGCACCCACCCTCAATCAGTCAGCGGGCACTCCATCCCGGATAAAGCAGNNCCGGATTCGACCAGTCCGGATCGCCCACCAGCTTGCGCCTCACAATGCCTTGGCGGTCGATGATGTACGTCTCCGGCCAGCCGTCGGTGTGGTACAGCTTCGCAGCCGCCTGCTCGGGGTCGCGTACTGTGATCAGGTCAACGTGGTGGCGTTGAATAAACCGCGTNNCGGTAGTCGGCCAGATGAATCGTCGACGTTCCGTCCGAAACCGTAAAGTCCGGAGCGGCCTTCCCCGTCAAAAACGGATGGGCGCCGCGATCGCAGGCTACAGTCAGGACCAGCGGGGCAAGCAGGGCGAAAACGAAGCGATTGGGCCGCACCTTTCTATAATACGAAGCGAAAGGGCGTTTCGTCATGCAAAACGATCGGCCGGAGAGCCACACTGAAGCCGGAACCGCCGCCTGGAAGCCGATACTCGGGCTTTCTGAGCCTGGAGATGCCGCCCCCAGCCGCTGGGGATTGGCCGTCGGCGCCGTCTACGACCAGCCCGAACCGCAGCCCCTGATCGAACTAACCGTGATTGTGCCGGCACGCAATGAGCAGGACTGCCTCGGCGCATGCTTGCAATCCCTCGTAACCCAGTCCGAAGACATCTTCGAGCTCGGCAAAGATTGGGAAGTTGTCGTCGTCGACGACCACTCTACCGACGGCACGGGCCGCATCGCCCGCGAAATCGCGGCAGACAACCCTGGCGTTACGATTGTCGAAGCGGGCAAACTCGAGAAAGACTGGACGGGCAAGGCCAACGCCATCTGGACCGCAGCCCGGAAGGCCCGCAGCCGCTGGCTGCTCTTCACCGATGCCGACACGATCCACGAGCCCGGCGACCTGCGCCGCGCAATCCACGAAGCGACGCGCCACAAAGCTGGCTTGCTTAGTTACTCGCCGCGCCAGATTGTCAGCGGCCTGGCCCAGCGCTCGCTCATGCCTCTCGTCTTCTGCGAGCTTGCGCTGGCCTACCCGCCGGCCAAGGTCTCCGATCCCAATCAGCGCATTGCCGCCGCCAACGGCCAATTTCTGCTTGTCGAGCGCGAGGCTTACCGCAAAATCGGCGGACACCGCTCGGTCCACGACAGAGTCCTTGAAGACGTAGCCCTCGCCTTCCTGGCCAAGCGCCGCAAGGTTGGCATCCAGTTCCGCTATGCCGAAGATGCCGTAAGCACACGCATGTACCGCTCGACAGCAGCAATGATCGAAGGCTGGACCAAGAACCTGGCCCTCCTCTTCCACAATGCCCTCGCACTCTCCCTGTGGCGAGCTCTCGACATCCTGCTCCTGGCGGGCCTTCCCATCCTCGCCATCGAGCTTTGGAACGCCAAATTCGCCGCCCACT
>PLTV01000338.1:5943-7868 GCA_003164635.1 Acidobacteriaceae bacterium | reverse complement strand
GGATCATGACCACATCGGCCCACTTTGCGGCCTTGGCCGGCGTGGTCACTTCAAGTCCGGCCTTCTTGGCCTTCGCGCGGGATTTGGAGGTAGGCGCCAGGCCGACCTTTACGTGCACTCCCGAGTCTTTGAGACTCAGTGCATGCGCATGCCCTTGCGAGCCGTNNNNTCGTAGTAAGTCTTTGCCATGGTTTTCTCGTGATTTCCTTTACGTGAATGCTTCTGAATTAGTGTACGCGGAAGCCGCAGGTTATTCCGGCTCGGTTGGGATCGCTTCCTCGATGGCTACTGCCGAATGGTCTTCCGGCTCTTCGGGCTCGTCCGCATTTGCGCCCATCGCTTTCAGGACGCTGGAGACGTGGCAGCCGCGGCGCATGGTCANNGTCATTTTGCCGCTGCGGCAAATTTCCAGAATGCGGCCTTCGTCTTCGCGCAGGACTTCAATAAGGCCCTCGATCTTGCTCTCAACGCCGGTCATCTCGATCATCAGGGACTCAGAGGTCAGATCGACGATGCGCGCGCGAAAGACTTCAACAAGGTCGAAGAGCTGCGAGCGATTCGCGGGCGTTGCGGCCACCTTGATGAGGGCGAGTTCGCGCGTAACGCTTGGGGCCTGCGCGATGTCATCGACATCGACAACGTTCTCCAGCTTGAACAGGCTGGCGCGGATGCGGTGTCCGGCTTCCGCCGAGGCCTCGCAGACTAGCGTAAGGCGCGAAAGGCCGGGCCGCTCGCTTCGGCCCACCGTCAGCGAGTTGATGTTGATGTTCAGGCGGCGAAAAAGCGAAGCGACGCGCGTGAGCACGCCGGGCAAATCTTCAACGTATGCGACGAATGTATGCAGCATAAAGGCCTTTCAGGGATCAGGGATCAGCGGTCAGGGATCAGTTCTGTTGAACCCGAGTCCCTTCCTTGGTCCCCTTCCAGTATCCCGTTACTCATCTTCCACAGAAGCTTGATCATCCTCGGAATCATTGATTGGTGGGATCTTCTTTACTGCTGACCCCTGATCGCTGATCCCTGCTTTACTACTTGTCGTCCGGCGTCTCGAGCAGCGGGTCTTTGCCGGGGCGGCGAATCATTTCGTGAAGTGCGCTGCCGGCGGGAATCATGGGATAGACTGACTCTTCTTTTTCCACCATGAAGTTGAGAAGAAATGTGCTGGCGGAATTACGAGCTTCGGCAACGGCAACGGCAACTTCGGGTCGCGAATGCACGGCGCGGCCTGGGATGCCGTGTGCATCGGCGAGTTTGACGAAGTCGGGGCTGATGAGCGGCGTAGCTTCGTAGTTGCTGTCGTAGAAGAACTGCTGCCACTGGCGCACCATGCCGAGGAAGCCGTTGTTGATGATGGCGATATTGATTTTGATTTTTTCCTGCACGATGGTGGATAGCTCAGCGGCCGTCATCTGGAAGCCCCCGTCGCCGGCGACCACCCACACTTCTTTTTCAGGGCATGCAAACTTTGCGCCAATCGCGGCTGGCAGCGCGAAGCCCATGGTGCCGAGTCCGCCGGAGGTCACAAGGGAGCGGGGATGCTCGTGGTGGAAGTATTGCGCCTCCCACATTTGATGCTGGCCTACGTCGGTGACGACGATAGCGTTGCCGCCGGTGATGCGCCAGATATCGTGAATCACGTGCGCCGCGTAAAGATGGCCCAGATCGGGCAGGTTCTTGATATCGCGGACTGCCACATCGCCTTTACTTGCATCGATGGTCTTGATCCAGTCGGCGCCATCGCGGCTCGCCACCCGTGGAAGCAACTGCTCGAGCACCTCGCGCAGGTCACCGACGAGCGCCACATCGACCTTGATGTTCTTATTGATTTCTGCGGGGTCGACTTCGATGTGAATCTTTTTGGACTTGAGTGAATAGGTCGATGTGGACCCGGTGACACGATCGTCGAAGCGCATGCCGCAGGCGAT
>PLTV01000338.1:3610-5850 GCA_003164635.1 Acidobacteriaceae bacterium | reverse complement strand
CCTTGGTGATGTCGACCAGCACCGGACCGGGACGACCGGATTGCGCGATCTGGAACGCGCTGCGGATGGCGGCTGCGATGTCTTCAGTCTTGTTCACGAGGAAGTTATGCTTGGTCACCGGCAGCGTTATGCCGGTGATGTCGACTTCCTGAAAAGCATCGGTGCCCAGAACCTTTGAGGAGACGTTGCCGGTGATGCATACGACGGGAATGGAATCGAGCATGGCCGTCGCGATGCCCGTGATGAGGTTGGTGGCGCCCGGGCCGCTGGTGGCGATGGCTACGCCCACCTTGCCCGAGGCGCGCGCGAAACCATCGGCCATGTGCGAAGCACCCTGTTCGTGACGCACCAGGACATGATGGATGGGGAACTTGCGCAGCGCGTCGTACACAGGCAGAATGGCGCCGCCGGGATAACCAAATACAGTATCGACACCTTCACCAACCAGCGTGGCCCAAACGATTTCAGCGCCGGTGAGACGCGTGGGCGTGGTGAGATGAGCGTTCGTGTTGGCGTTGGTTCCCATGGTGACTCCTTTCGAGCTATCAGCTGCCTCTTACGTTGTCGCGCCTTCTGAGGCGCTACTCACCCTGTCGACATATTTGCGGAAGACGCCGCGCGACCAGCGAAGCGCCGGCGGCGTGAAGCTCTTGAGACGAGCTGCGATTTCTTCTTCGCTGACTTCGAGTGTGAGCTTGCGGTTCTCGATATCGAAATGAATCATGTCGCCTTCGCGGACGGCAGCTATGGGGCCGCCGACAAAGGCTTCCGGCGCAACGTGGCCCGCGGTCATGCCGCGCGTTGCTCCTGAAAATCGCCCGTCGGTAAGCAATGCGACATGCGCACTCAATTCGGCGTTGGAAGAGATGGCCGCGGTGACCTGCAACATTTCGCGCATGCCAGGGCCGCCCTTGGGACCTTCATACCGAATCACGAGCACGTCGCCCGGCTTGATCTGTTGTGCCTGCACGGCGGCGAAGCACGCATCTTCCGAGTCGAAGACGCGGGCTGGGCCGCGATGCTCGTAGCGGCCGAAGGCAGCGACTTTCATCACGCAACCTTCCGGCGCAAGATTGCCTTTCAGAATGACGAGACCGCCGGTTGGCTTGATGGGATTCTCGAAGGTGTGGATGACATCCTGGCCGGGCGTCTCTTTCGCAAGCGCAGCTTCTTCCGCAAGGGTCTTGCCGCTGATGGCGAGAGCGCTGCCATCGGCGTGTCCTGCGTTGATGAGACGCTGCGCGAGAAGACGCGAGCCTCCCGCGGCCTGGTAGTCCTTGGCGACGTACTTGCCTGCTGGGGTCAGATCGCAGATGAAGGGCGTGCGTTTGCTGATCGCGTCGAAGTCGTCGACGGTGAGCGGAATGTTGAGTTCGCGCGCGATGGCGATGAGATGCAGTACGGCGTTGGTCGATCCGCCGCTGGCGGCAACGCTGGCGATAGCATTCTCAAGCGACTTGCGTGTGATGATTTGCGAAGGGCGCCTGTTGGCGCGCACCGCGTCCATGAGAATGTGACCGGCCTCGCGCGTGGCAGCGAGCTTTTCTTTTGATGTGGCGGGAACGCCGGAAAGATAGATGGGCGAGATGCCAAGAATTTCGCCGCTCATTGCCATGGTATTGGCAGTGAACTGGCCTCCGCAGGCGCCGGCTCCCGGGCAGGCGTTGGCCTCAAGCGCCTCGAGGCCCGCATCGTCAATACGGCCGGCGGCGTGGGCGCCGATGCCTTCAAACACATTCTGAATCGTAATGTCGACGCCGTTCAGTTTGCCCGGAGCGATAGAGCCGCCGTAGAGCATCATGCCGGGAATGTCTAGACGGCAGAGAGCCATGATGATGCCGGGCATGTTCTTGTCGCAGCCGCCGATGCCGACGAGGCCGTCAAACAAATTCCCGCGCGCCACGAGTTCGATGCTGTCGGCGATCACTTCGCGGCTCACTAGCGAAGCCTTCATGCCCTGCGTACCCATGGTAAGTCCATCGTTAATGGTGATGGTGTTGAACTCCATGGGCGTACCGCCGGCCTCGCGAATACCTTGCTTCAGCGCTTCGGCGATTTCGCGCAAATGCACATTGCAGGTGCCGATCTCCGTCCACGTATTGGCGACGCCGATTATGGGCTTGTGCAGGTCGTCTTTACTGAAGCCGGCCCCGCGAAAATAGGAGCGCGCCGCCGCGCGGCTGGGCCCTTCGGTTAATGCAATCGAATTACGCTTGCCTTCGGTCATTTTGTCCTTGAAG
>PLTV01000338.1:0-3560 GCA_003164635.1 Acidobacteriaceae bacterium | reverse complement strand
TTGCGGAAGGGGTCGACTTCAAACGTTGCATGAAATCCCAGGTTATCCGCCACGGTCTGCGCTTCAAGCGAGACGGTGAGCTGATAGTTGGGAATGGTTTGCGCGTTGTGCAGGAGCGTGGTGACTTCTCCTTCAGTAAGGCGGGCGAGAACGATGCCGTTCTTGCCGGCATTTGAGAAGAAGATGTCGGCGAAGCTAGGCGCGATGACGACGCGAAATCCGTAGTCACTCAAAGCCCATGCGGCGTGCTCGCGGCTGGAACCGCAGGCAAAATTCTTGCCGGCTATGAGTATTTGAGCGCCCTTGTAGCGCGGGTTGTTGAGCTCGAATTCAGGATTGGGATCGCCATTGGACGTACGACGCCAATCAAAGAAGAGAAATTCGCCGTAGCCGGTACGCTCAATGCGCTTCAAAAACTGCTTGGGAATTATCTGGTCGGTGTCGACGTTGGAGCGGTCGAGAGGCGCTGCAATCGATGTGAGTGTCTTGAAGGGCTCCATCAGGCTGTGACCTCCTGGTTGACTTTCCAGGTGCGAATATCGACGAAGTGGCCGGCTATGGCGGCTGCGGCGGCCATCTCTGGCGATACGAGATGGGTGCGGCCACCGCGGCCTTGACGGCCTTCGAAGTTGCGGTTCGATGTGGAAGCGCAGCGCTCGCCCGGCGACAGAATGTCGGGGTTCATGCCCAGGCACATGGAGCAGCCCGGTTCACGCCAGTCGAATCCGGCTTCAATAAAGACCTTGTCCAAACCCTCGGCTTCGGCTTGCGATTTGACGGCTTGAGAGCCGGGAACCACCATCGCGCTCACGTGTGTAGAGACCTTATGGCCTGCGGCGATGCGGGCAGCAGCGCGGAGATCTTCAATACGGCTGTTGGTGCAGGAGCCGATGAAGACGCGGTCAATCTCGACCTCTTCAAGCGGCGTGCCGGCCTTGAGGTTCATGTACTCAAGTGCGCGCTCCAGGCCTTTGCGATCTTGTTCATTGGCTGTGGCAGCGGGATCGGGAACTGTGGCTGTAATGGGCGCCACCATGCCAGGGCTCGTGCCCCAACTTACATAGGGAACCAGGCTGGCGGCATCAATGATCAATTCGCGGTCGAAGGTCGCGCCGGGCTCGGTCGGAAGCTTCGACCATTCCTCGACGGCCTTGTCCCAAGCTGTTCCTTGCGGCGAGAAGCGACGGCCTTCGAGATAGGCGAACGTCGTTGCATCGGGAGCGATCATTCCGGCGCGCGCGCCTGCTTCGATGCTCATGTTGCAGATGGTCATGCGTCCTTCCATCGACAGAGCGCGGATAGCCGAGCCGGCGTACTCGATGACGCAACCGGTTGCGCCGTCGGTGCCGATCTTGCCGATGATGGCGAGAATAATGTCCTTGGCCGTGACTCCGGTGGGCAGCTTGCCCTCGACCGAGATGCGGAACGTCTTCGGCTTGGACTGAGGCAGCGTTTGCGTAGCCAGCACGTGCTCTACTTCGCTTGTACCGATGCCGAAGGCGAGCGCTCCGAAAGCGCCGTGCGTGGAGGTGTGCGAGTCGCCGCAGACAATGGTCATCCCGGGCTTGGTAATGCCAAGTTCGGGCCCGATTACGTGGACGATGCCTTGTTCGCGCGAGTCAACGTCGTACAGCTCCACGCCAAAGTCGGCACAGTTCTTGCGCAGAGCCTCGATTTGCGTAGCGGCGATCTGGTCGAGGATGTGCAGACGTCCTTCGATGGTGGTGGGGACGTTGTGATCGACGGTAGCGATGCAGCGATCGGGACGGCGAACCTTGCGATTAGCAAGTCGCAGCCCTTCAAAGGCCTGCGGAGAAGTGACCTCGTGAAGCAGCTGCAGGTCGATGTAGAGGATGGTCGGTTCGCCTTCCGGCTCAACCACAACATGCTGCTGCCAGACCTTTTCGAATAACGTTTTTGGTGATGCGGTCATGAAACTCCCTGTTTTCGGTTCATAGGTTCTGTGCTTTCCCACCCAAGCGACAAAGGCAAAGACGTCGCTTGGATGGGGCACCCAATGTCGTGCCAAGTTATGCGTTTACTAACGAAGCTTTCACTGTTTCGCGGACTTTTGCGCCCATCTCGGTTGTGGAGAGAACTGTGAAGCCTTGCGGGTTGCTGCGCGCCAGGTCGGGGGTGCGGAAGCCTTGCTCGAGAACTTTGCGGACCGATGTTTCAATAGTTGCGGCTTCGGCTTCGAGGCCGCCGGAGTGGCGCAGAATGAGCGCGCCAGTGAGGATGGCTCCTAGCGGGTTGGCAAGGCCTTTGCCGGCGATGTCGGGTGCTGAACCGTGCACCGGTTCGTACAGATTGACCTTGCCGCCGATAGTGGCCGAGGGCAACATGCCAAGCGAGCCAGTAATGACCGCAGACTCGTCGGAGAGAATGTCGCCGAAGAGGTTCTCGGTAAGGACGACGTCGTAGTTCTTCGGCTGGTTCATCAGGTGCATGGACATGGCATCGACGTATTGGTGCTCGACGGCGATTTCCGGGAATTCCTTTGCGATTTCGTTTACGGTGGCGCGCCACAGTTGAGAGACTTCGAGGACGTTGGCCTTGTCGACGCTGGTCAGCTTCTTGCGGCGTTTGCCGGCGAGTTGGAAAGCGATGCGCGCAACACGGGCAACCTCATCTTTCGTGTAGCGCATGGTGTTCCAGGCTTCGTTCGTCGCCTTGTTCCACTCGCGGGGCTGGCCGAAGTAGAGGCCGCCGAGTAACTCGCGAACAAAGAGTATGTCGGCGCCGTCGATGATCTCCGGGCGCAACGGCGAGTTGACGGCGAGTTCCTTGAAAGCGAAGGCGGGACGTAGATTGGCAAATCCGCCGAGGGCTGCGCGGAGTTGCAGCAGGCCGGCTTCGGGGCGTTTGTCGGGAGGAAGGGAATTGAACTCGTTGCCGCCTACGGCGCCCAGGAGGACGGCGTCGGAGTCGAGAGCAGCGGCGAGTGTGTCGGCAGGGAGCGGCGAGCCGTCGTTGACAATGGCGACGCCGCCGATGCGCTTATGGTCGAGCGCGAGCGTGTGGCCACCGAGTTGCGCGACCTCCTTGAGGACGGAGACGGCTTCGTTGGTGACTTCGGGGCCGATGCCGTCGCCGGCGGTGATCAGAATCTTTAGCTTCATGCGCGGTTATTGCCCTCGGGGGCTAAAGCCCCGCATTTCTCTTACTGCTTACGTACGGGCTGAAGCTCGTACCCTTCAAGGTTGCTGTTCGCGGCACGACTGAAGTCGTGCTCTTTCAAAACTAGGAACCAGTTGCGAAGGCTAATCAAGTTCGCTGACGGGTTCGTGGCGGCGTTCGCGGATCTGGTCGGGTAACAGCCCGATCAGGTCCTGGTCGTAGATGTTTTTCTTGCGGTCCGCTAAGGCGACGAAGCGGTAGTACACGTGTTGCAGTTCTTCGCGGCTTACAGCGAATCCAAGTTGTTCCAGGCGATGGCGCAGCGCGGCGCGGCCACTGTGCTTGCCGAGAACCAGATGCGTTTTGGCCACACCGACCAGCCCGGGCGTCATGATTTCGTAGCAGAGCGGGTTGGCCAGCATGCCGTGCTGGTGAATGCC
>PLTV01000187.1 GCA_003164635.1 Acidobacteriaceae bacterium | reverse complement strand
CCTATTCTCCCTTTTCGATGGTTTGCATCGAGTTCTGCAATATTCAATTGCAGTTGATGAATGTATAGATTCATGCTTCGCAAGTGTCAAGAAAAAAACGAACGAAGAGTGGAAAAATGGTCAACAATTTTTTCCGATTTGCGTCCAACATCGCCCCATGGTCGAGGCCATCGCATCCGACTTGAGCATCAAGCGGATTAGTTGTTGCATGCCGATGGCGCATGTTGCTTCACAAACTGCGTGAGCGTTCCTGCATCGCGCTGTTTGATCAGCTTATCGAGATACGGTTGTCGATCATGTGAATTCGCCTTCAACAACAGCGCATAAAAGTGCAGCATGCCCTCAACGCCCGCCTGCACCTGCGCGATTCCATCGTCTCGACGCTCTGGATTCTCAAGAACGAGTGCGGTCTGCGCCAGCAGCATCGCAGTGAATAATGCGGCGCCATCGGCCTTCTTCGCCTTGTCCAGCTTGTAGAAGCTCATGCATAGATCGAGTCGAATGTCGGGCACATCGCGCGTCCACTGCGCCACCCATTGAACCTGCGGCTGGAGTTCCACGTTGAATGGATCGGCCTGATACCGGCGAATGATGGTCAGAGCCTGCTTGCGTTCTTCGGCAATGGACGGCCCATGATCGGCTGCGAGGACAGCCGGGACCGCAAGAAAAATGCAGCCCAGCAAAGAAACGGTGGCAGCGCGCAAAATTATGGGACCGACCTCAGCGGAAACTTAGCACTCGATGATATTCAGCGCAAGGCCGGCCAGGCTCGTCTCCTTATACCGCGATTGCATATCGAGGCCGGTCAGGTACATGGTACGGATCACCTGGTCCAGCGAGACCTTATGAGCCTCAGACTCATTCATGGAGATGCGCGCCGCGTGCACGGCCTTCGCGGCGCCCATCGCGTTGCGCTCGATACAGGGAATCTGCACGAGGCCGCCGATCGGGTCGCAGGTCATCCCCAGATTGTGCTCCATCGCAATTTCCGCCGCATGCTCAACCTGCCCATTGGTTCCATTCAGCGCCGCCATCAAGCCGCCTGCGGCCATTGAGCAGGCCACGCCTACCTCGCCCTGGCATCCGACCTCCGCGCCGCTGATCGAAGCGTTCTCCTTATAAAGGATGCCGATTGCCGCAGAAGTCAAAAAATAGCGCAGGATGCCTTCATGGTCCGCGCCTGGGATAAAACGGGAATAATAATGCGCCACCGCGGGCACCACACCCGCTGCGCCGTTCGTTGGAGCAGTCACCACGCGCCCCCCCGCCGCATTCTCTTCGTTCACGGCCATCGCATAGACGGTCAGCCAGTCGAGCGGGGCCAATGGATCGCCCCGCAGACCCATTGCTTCCTTCTCCGCCAATCGTGCAGCCAGGCGATGGGCGCGGCGCCGTACCTCCAATCCCCCAGGGAGAATTCCTTCAGTCTCGATGCCGCGCTGCACGCAGGCCTGCATTGTCGTCCAGATCCGGTCGATCCCTTCGCGCACCATATCGACCGGAGCGCGGCCCTGTTCGGTTGCCGCGTTCTTTCGTAGGGCACACTCGTTCTCAAGCATCAATTGGCTGATGGAAAGTTCATTGGCATGGGCCGTCGCCAGTAGCTCCGCTGCACTGTGGAAAGGAAATGGAATCGCGGACTGATGCTTTTCATCCGGTGCGCTTACGCCGTCTTCCGTAATAAATCCGCCGCCGATGGAAAAGAATGTGCGCTCACTCACTTCCGCCCCGACCGCGTCGAACGCCTTCAGGCGAAGTCCGTTGGGATGGTGCGTCTGTGCTCCCGGGGGAAACATCTGCGCGCGATCGAAAATCAGATCCTGTTCCTCATTGAAACGAATCGCTTGAATGCCGGCCAGGCGCAGTTCACCTGCCTTCCGAATTCCTTCCACCGTCGATTCAATTGCGTTTGGGTCGATCGTGGAGGGCTCGTATCCCGATAGTCCCAGCAATACCGCGCGGTCCGTTGCGTGTCCTCGCCCGGTCAGCGCCAACGACCCGTAAAGCTCCGTGCGCACCCGCGCAACACGGTTCAGCAACCCAGCTTCCTGCAACTCGCGCACAAAGCGCCAGGCCGCGCGCATGGGACCCATGGTGTGTGAACTTGAGGGGCCGACGCCGATTTTGTAGAGGTCGAAAAGGCTTGTAGTCACGGAAACGATTGTATCTCTCCCCGTTCTTCGCATGCCGCCAGAGAGCTGGATGGGCGGACCGGAACCGTTCAGCGAGAGGAGCCAATTCGCGCAGTCGACTTCGCGAGGGTGCTTCTAATCTGTCCCGGAACTCCGCCTTCGTTCCGAAATGCTGTAGTGGAGCTCTGCCACTTTCCTGGCTGGGCGTGCTGCGTCGCGCATCACAGTTCTTTCATTTCTGCGGATGGTACACTCACTCCGACTTTCCGCCATGCTCTTTAAAGCCCTGAGTGCCGCTGTATACGGCATCGATGCCAATCTCATCGATGTCGAGGTGGATTACAGCGGAGCCGTGGTCGACAAAGATGTCTTCCACACCGTGGGACTTCCCGATGCCGCCGTGCGCGAAAGCCGCGATCGCGTTCGCGCCGCTATCAAGAATTCCGGCTACCTGATTCCACCCACATTCATCACCATCAATCTCGCGCCTGCCGACATGAAGAAGGAAGGCGCGGGCTTTGACCTCCCCATCGCTGTCGGCATCCTGGGCGCCTACGGAGCGTTGCGTGTCGACGACGTGAGCCGATTCCTGATGGTGGGCGAGCTCGGCCTCGACGGAAGCGTGCGCGGCGTCCCCGGCATGTTGCCCATCGCCATCATGGCCCGCGAAAAGGGAATTCCCAATCTCATTCTTCCCACCGCCAACGCAGCCGAGGCCGCGGTCGTCGAGGGCGT
>PLTV01000373.1 GCA_003164635.1 Acidobacteriaceae bacterium | reverse complement strand
CCGCAAGAAGGAAGAAGACCGGCTGAAAGCCCTTGCCCTTGCGGCACCCACGCAAACCGAGCCCGTGACCGTGCTGCCGACGACCGCTGCTGCAGAGCCCGCCATCGCTCCCGTGTCTGCTGACCCTTACGCGGCAGAAACGCTCTATCCTCCAGAGCCGCTGGTCACCCCGCCGGCCGGCACCGAGGAAAACTTGCCGCTCATCCAGCCGCCATCCACAGGCGAGCAGATAGCTGCCGCCCCGCCGAATTCCGCGGCAATCCACACCGCGACCCAGACCGCGCTCGATTTCAGCGCCGCCCCAGAGGCCCTGCCCGCAGAAACCGGCACGCAGCTCGTTGAAGAATTGCCCCAGGAGCAGCCCACCCACCATGGTTGATCCGGAAGAAGCGATCAAAAAGGCGCGCGCTGCGGTTACCGAACGTGCCGAACTGCCTGGCATGAGCCTGATGGAGCATCTCGACGAGCTGCGCCGCCGCATCGTCCACTCCGCCATCTATCTGGCCGTCGGCTTCGGCGCCGCCTGGATCTTTCACAACCGTTTCATCGCCTACATCCAGGCGCCGCTCACCCACATTGGCAAGTCGCTGGTCTTCACGCACCCCATGGACGCTCTCAACCTGCAACTGCAGGTGTCCCTGGTCGGCGGGGCTATCATCGCCTCGCCCTTCATCCTCTACCAGGTCTGGCTCTTTATTGCCCCAGGTCTCTACCAGAAGGAACGCCGCTTTGTCATCCCTTTCATGGCCGCCACCGTGGGTCTCTTCCTCTCTGGCGCGGCCTTCGGCTACTACTACGTGCTGCCGGGCGCCATCAAGATCCTCGTCGTTGAAATGGGCCGCAACTTCACGCCCATGATTACCATTGAGGACTACTCCAGCTTCTTCCTCTCCATCATTCTCGGCCTCGGCATCAGCTTTGAAATGCCGATCCTTATCTTCTTCCTGGCGTTGTTCGGCATTGTGAGTCCCAAATTCTTATGGAAGAATATCCGCTACGCCATCCTCGCCGTCTTCCTGGTCGCCGCTTTCATCTGCCCCAGCCCGGATCCGTGGACCATGTGTTTCTACGCCATTCCCATGCTGTCGCTTTATCTGATCGGCATCGCCGTCGCCTGGTGGGTGCATCCCTCGCGCCGCAAGAAGAAGGCCGAGGCCGCCGCCCTATGAGCCCCCTTGCGATGCGGAACTGGGTGCCCCAGGTCTGGCCTTTGAGACCTGGGAAAGCCCGAAACCTGACTTTGCTCTTCTTCCTTCTTCTCCTCGCACCGCTCACTCTTTGCGCCCAACACTTCAACGGCGACAAGGCCCTCAACTACGCCCGCGAATTCGTCGCCATTGGCCCCCGCTGGCCCACCAGCCCCGGCCATCTCAAAGCCGAGCAATTTCTTCGCGACCACTTCAAGCACGACAACGTGGAAGAGGACACCTTCACCGCCAATACCCCCATCGGCCCCGTCGCCATGCGCAACTTCATCGTGCGCTTCCCCGGAAAGAAAGATGGCGTCATCGTTCTCTCCACGCACTACGAAACCAATTACCCGCTGCGCACGATCAACTTCGTCGGGGCGAACGACGGAGCCTCCACCACCGGCCTGCTCATGGCCATCGCCGACCAGCTCCGGGGCAAAACCCTCGACGGCTACTCCATCTGGCTCGTCTTCTTCGATGGAGAAGAAGCCATCCAGACCTGGTCGGCTTCCGACTCCACCTACGGCAGCCGGCATCTCGCTGCCAAGTGCGGCCGCGACGGCACTTTGGGCAAGATCAAAGCCTTCATGCTCGCCGACATGATCGGCGACAAAGACCTCGACATCGAACGCGAAACCCGCTCCACCGGTTGGCTCGTCGACCTGGTTCGCCAGGCCGCCCACAAGTACGGCTACGACCGCTACTTCTTCCAGACGGAGGAGGCCGTTGAGGACGACCATCTCGCCTTCCTCGACCGCGGCGTGCCATCGATCGACGTCATCGACCTCGACTACGGGCCCAACAACAGCTACCACCACACCGCGCAGGACACCCTCGACAAAGTCAGCGCCCACAGCCTCACCATCGACGGCGACGTCTTCCTCGAAACCATCAAGGAAATCAACCAGCGCTGAAAGTCTGAGCTTCCGGCAAATCCCTGATCCCAGACCACTGACCACTCGCCCTGTGCGTTACCATCGCACTCATGATCGCCGGAGTTTCGTGGGTATGGTGGCTGGGCTTCCACGCCGTAGTGGCTGCGCTGCTGCTCGTCGATTCCCTGCTCCCCGGCCATCGCCGCGCAACCCGCTATCCGCAGCTTTTCGCGTGGCTGACCACCGCCGGCTTTCTGCTCGCCGCGGCCCTTTTCGCGGCGTGGGTCGGCGCTACCCATGGCCGGCAGATCGCTCTTGAGTGGATTGGCGGCTACGCCATCGAGATCTCGCTGAGCGTTGACAATCTCTTTGTCTTCCTGGTTCTTTTTCAGGGCTTTCAGATCAGCCAGAAGCGCCAGCACAACGCGCTTCTCTGGGGAATTGCCGGAGCCGTGATTCTTCGTGCGGTCTTCATCCTCGCTGGCGTAGCGCTGTTGCAGAAGTTCGACTGGATTACTTGGATCTTCGGCCTCTTTCTGCTCTACGCCGCCTTCCGCCTTCTGCGCGGCAACTCCGCCAAGGCCGCCATCCCCGAGTGGATTCGCAAGCTCCAGCCCGCCAAGGGATCGCTGATCCCCGTGATTCTCGCCGTTGAAGTCACTGACATCCTTTTCGCCACCGACTCAATCCCCGCCGTGCTTGCCATCAGCCACAATCCATTTGTGGTCTACACCTCGAACATCGCCGCCGTGCTCGGCCTGCGGTCGCTCTACTTCGCACTGGCCGCGTTGCTTGACCGCTTCCGCTATCTGCACTATGGACTGGGCGCGCTACTCGCCTTCGTCGCGTTCAAGATGCTCGCCGCCCACTGGATCGACGTCCCCATTACGCTCTCTCTCGCCATCATGGGCGCCATCCTCGCCGTCTGCGCCATCATCTCGTCGATCGCCGGCCCCAAGCCATCCTAACCCCTTTGTTTTCAGTTGAGATTTCGTTTCGACACATCGATTTCACCATCTTTTTACACATAAACCGTTTATTTTGTGCGGCTTGCAGAAATACATAGGGAGGGGTGGGGGTATTCATCGGGGGTACGGACCGNNCAGTGTGGCTATTTCACGCCGGATTGCGGCATCGGGTTCGATGTGCAAGGTCATGGCGGTCTTTCCCCAGGCGGAATTCAGGTTTGACGATTCGATTCTGCTCCAAGAGGGGCAAATTCTCTGCAAACCGGCTTGCCTGCTCACCACGCTTCGAACGCAACACCGCCAGCTTTCGCAAGCACCGAATGTTTTCGAAAATGCGGATCGTCGCGCCGTCCGAAATCGTTGCGAAAGTGCGCACCGCGGCTCTCTGTCCGAGCTAAGGCCGCCTCAAGAATCGCGAGCGCCACGTGCGCCAGGGCCTGCGCCTCGCTCAAGCGCCGGCTGGTTCTGCCCGCCTTTGCAATCGCGTTCAGCTCCGCGCTGCACTTTGCCAGCGCAGTCAGCCCGGCACGCAGCGTCCGCTCTTCACGCAGGAGCCCTGCGTTGGTCCACATGTTCTGCTGCAGCTCGGCGATCAGCGCTTCGACGAGCGCATCTTCCGGTATCGACAATCCGCCACGACTCGGTTCAGACGTCTCCAACTCCACTCGCTCCAACCCATCCGCCACCATGGCGTGGCCCGCGCGCGCGCCGAATACCAGCCCCTCAAGCAGCGAGTTCGACGCCAAGCGGTTGGCGCCGTGCACTCCCGTACACGCGGCCTCGCCCGCCGCATAGAGGCCCTTCAGCGACGTCCGCCCATCCAGATCGGTGCGGATGCCGCCCATCAGGTAGTGCGCCGCCGGCCGTACCGGGATGAGATCCCGCGCAAGGTCGAGCCCCTGCAGCGCCAGAAACGCACTGATTCCGGGAAAGCGCTTATGCAGATCGACGCCCGTCACATGCCTCATGTCCAAAAACACGGGACGCGCTTCGGAAGCCTGTCCAGCATTCGCTTCCATGCCTTCGCGTGCAATGGCGCGTGCCACGACATCGCGGGGCGCCAGTTCGTCGAGCGGATGCAAGCCCTGCATGAAGCGCTCGCCCCTATCGTTTCGCAGGTAAGCGCCTTCACCGCGCAGCGCCTCGGAAAGAAGGAACCGCGGCACGCCGGGCAGCGCCAAGGCTGTGGGATGAAACTGATAAAACTCCATGTCGGCCAGCGCTGCGCCCGCCTCGAAAGCCAGCGCAATACCATCGCCCGTGGCCACGGCCGGATTCGTGGTGTCGGAATAGACCTGGCCGGCGCCGCCGGATGCGATGAGAACAGCACGCGCGCTCACGCGAATCGTCCCGGCGTTCTTGGCTGAAGCACTCGCCCCGGCAAGGTCTGCGCCCACCACACGGCCATCCGCTACGACGAGGCCCGTAACCATCGTCCACTCGACAAAATGGATGCGCTTGTGAGCCCGCGCAAAGGCTGCCAGGGAGCGGCCAATCTCCGCGCCAGTTGCGTCTCCGTTGGCGTGCAAAATGCGCGCCAGCGAATGTGCGCCTTCGCGCGTGCGCAGCAGTTCACCGTCTCTGCTGTCGAAGGCCGCGCCCCACGCAATCAGTTCCCGAACGCGCTCAGGACCCTCGCTCACCAGCGCCTCGGCTGCTGGCCGATACACAAGGCCGTCGCCGGCGTTCACCGTGTCTTCAAGGTGCAAAGCGACGTCTGTTGCGCCTTCGGTGGCCACGGCGATTCCGCCCTGCGCATAGTGGGTATTCGATTCGTCCAGGGCTTCTTTGGTCACGACCAGCACGTGGCCGGTCTGCGCCAACTGAACCGCTGCCCGCAAACCGGCGACGCCCGCCCCCATTACCAGAAAATCAATGCGCGTCGGCAGTGCCATACCCATGTAGAGGCTAACACTGCCGCTCGCGTGGCTTACGGGCCGTGGTTGCGCGGCTCGTTGCCCCAAACACACCGAAGCCCCTCGTTTCCGAGAGGCTTGGTGTTTTTGCAGTGCATCAACAGATCAGGGGATGGTGGAACAAGTCTTCTTGTAATATGTCGGGCATCTTGCCTTCTGAGCAAAATTGCCCACTCTGTTCTTTCACCTTTCAAAAATCTCCGGGGCGGAGACAGCCTACGACGCCCGCGCACTCCGACCAATGGACCTGAGCTCGAAGCCGACCATGTCAGCAGCCTTCTGAAGCAGGGCATACGGCCCTTCTTCCGAGTTCAGTTCTTCTTGGATTCCAACGGCCGCGCATGGGCGTCCGAGCATGCTTATCTCAAGAATCTTGGGTTGGGGTGGGTGGTTGCGGGCGATCTGGACCACCTGCCGGCATTCCTCGTCGGTAAGGGAATAACACAGCACGAGCAAGTCGAAACGCCGCCCCGCCAGCAAACCCGCCGCATGGGATACCCGCCCCGCGGTTTCCACCTGGAAATGGGTTCCCAGGATCATCTGCCGGGTCCGCAGGAGCATCTCATCCTTGCCAACAATCAAGATATGCTCGTTTGATTTCATGGGGGTCTCGCTTGCGAGGGTGGAGCGCCATCATGTTGAAAAGCCCTGACAGTAGGAGCAGATTATGTCCAATGTGATGCGGCCCGCTGTCCACTACACGACATAGGAAGAATTTGAGGGCCGAATGGACACACAATTCGTGATCGTGTGTTCAATACCGTACATAAACTTTTAATTTTCAATGGAATAATCCTTGCAAAGATGTGCACGACGTCATCTTCCCCAGAGAACGCAAGCCTCGCGCTCAACTAATAGCGGCGTCCTTTGTAACCCACGAGAGAAGGACGCAGCCATGAACGGCGAGGCACTGAATCTTCTGCTCGAGTCGCTCCCCGTTGCCTATCGCAATTCCCTTCTTGCCAGGCTGAAGCCCGTCAGCCTACCCGTCCGCACGGTTCTCTATGAACCCGACGAAGCGCCCCGGTATGCCCATTTCGTCACTTCTGGAATTGCTTCCATTGTCAGTGCCATGTCGACCGGCGCCAGCGCGGAAGTCGGTATCTGGGGCAGCGAAGGCCTGGTGGAGAGCTTTCACCTGCTGGGCAAAGCGAAAATCCCTACCCGCTGCTTTATCCAGATGGAAGCTACGGCGTTGCGGATGCCATTCAAGGAGCTGCAGAAGGAGTTTCAGGAAAACGACGACTTGCGCGACGCAGTGCTGCAATGCGTGCAAAGTCAGGGGTTTATCCTGGGACAATTGGCGGCCTGCAATCGCCTGCATGAGGCCGAAGAGCGCCTGGCGCGCTGGCTTCTGATGGTCTGCGACCGGGTGGACAGCGAAACCTATTTCCTGACTCAGGAGTTCCTGGGGAATATGCTGGGCGCCCGGCGCACCACGGTGACCGCCGCGGCCGGAGCCCTTCAGCGCAAAGGGCTCATCAAGTACAGCCGTGGCCGCATCCACATCACCGACTCCGCCGGCCTGGAGAAAGCTGCTTGCGAATGCTATAAAACGGTGCGCTCGTTGTATTTGAACTTTTACAGCGCTCGTTAGGCCCAGGAGTTCTGCCGCCGGCCAGCAAGCCTGACGAAGGCTCAACCTGGTTGGAAGGCAATACCTGGCCCGTCTGGCTCTAAGATTGAAGATGCGTGCAAACCATACGGGTAGAGACACCTTCAGCTAAATATGACGTACTGGCGGGGAGCGGCCTGATCGAGTCGCTTGCGCCGCGCATCCATCGCCTTGCAGGACGGCTGCCGCGGCGGATTTTTGTTCTCACGTCGCCGCCCATCTGGGCTCTCTGGGGACAAGCGTTCGAAGCGTCCTTTCCCGAGCCACCGACCATTCTTTTTCTGGAGCCGGGTGAGAAGCACAAGACTCTGGCCAGCGTGGAAAAACTGTTGCGGCAGATTGCGCGTACCGGCGGCGATCGCGGATCGCTCCTCATCGCGTTTGGCGGTGGCATTGTGGGCGACGTGGGAGGGTTTGTCGCAGCCATTTATATGCGCGGGATCGCCTGCATCCAGGTGCCCACAACGTTTCTGGCGCAGGTCGACTCCAGCGTGGGCGGCAAGACCGGGGTGAATCTTCCTGAAGGCAAAAATCTGGTGGGCAGCTTTCACCATCCTCTGGCGGTTTTTGCCGACACGGCGGTACTGGGCACCCTGCCCGATCGCGAACTGCGGGCCGGGCTGATGGAGAGTGTGAAAGCCGGAATCATTCGCGACCGCGCGCTGGTCCGCTTCATGGAAGAGCACGCCGACGAAATTCTGGCCCGAGACGCGGGCGCGCTTGAAAAGACGATTGCGTCCTCCATCCGCATGAAGGCCGGCGTGGTGAACAAGGACGAGCGCGAAACCGGACTACGCATGATTCTCAATTTCGGCCACACCATCGGTCACGCCCTTGAGCAGGTAACGCGCTACAAGATTCTTCTTCATGGCGAGGCGGTAGGCTGGGGCATGATCGGCGCTTTGTATCTGGCGCGGCAGCGAGGCACCATTTCGAACCAGCAGTTCGACCGGCTTGAACGCCTGATTCACTTTTACGGGCGGCTACCGCAATTGAATCTGCACGCAAAAAGAGTGGCTATGGCGACGGGGACAGACAAGAAGAACGTCGGAGGCGTACGGCGTTTTGTGCTGCCTCTTGGAATTGGGGATGCGGGAGTTGTAGAAGACGTGAGCCCGCAGGAGTTGGAGGCAGCGGTCCAGTACATGCTCGCCTGCGCCCAACCCAAACCACAGAAGACACGGACAAAATAAAGCCGCCAGGCGCAAGGATAGAAGAACGAGATGACCGTTACCGGAGCCAAACCCGCAGGCGTTCAGGATGAAGCGCAGGCCGCGCGCGCCGTGCAGCAGATGTTCGACTCCATTGCTCCGCGCTACGATCTGCTGAATCACGTGCTTTCGGCCAGCGTCGATCGGTTGTGGTGGTGGCAGACCGCGCGCAAATTCCGCGCCATCCTCGCCGATCCCGACGCCGCCGTGCTCGATGTCTGCTGCGGCACAGGCCACATGACACGCGCTCTGCTGAAAGGCCGGCCACGCAACGCGCGGCCCGTTCTTGCCGCCGACTTCGCCCGTGAAATGCTCAAGCGCGGAAAAAGAAGATTCTCACAGGACGATGCCGGCTCGTCGATCGCCATTCCGCTGGAAGCCGATGCGCTGCACCTTCCGCTTCGCATCGCATCGCTTGATCTGATTACTACGGCATTCGGCTTTCGCAATCTGGCAAACTACGAAGCAGGCCTGCGCGAGTTTGCGCGCGTTCTGAAGCCTGGCGGACAGATTGGGATTCTTGACTTCAGCGAACCCGGCGGGTTGATGGGCAAAGCATACGGGTTCTATTTTCGGCACATTCTTCCCACAATTGGCCGCATCTTCACTGGTCCGTCTGCACCCGGGGAGGTCGGCCCTTACAGTTATCTTCCCGCTTCAGTGCAGAAGTTTCCTTCGCCACCCGAGATGCTGCGAATGATGCACGACTGCGGCTACGTAGACTGCACCTGGCGGCCCTACACATTTGGAATCGCCGGTCTCTACAGTGGCGTCCGCGCTCCTAATCACTAACAACTAATCACTAGTCACTCATCACTGATTCCGGAGGAACAATGCTCGCGCACAGCGATTGGAAACACGATAACGTTTTTGAAGGCGTGGCCGAGAACGGGAACACCCTTTTGTTTGANNCGGGAACCCGTGACGGGCCTGCGTGTATCGGCCGCGGCAGAACAGGCAGCCGAAGCGCCCCGCGTCTTCACGCACATCAAGCTCACCTATGCCGCGAGCGGTAAGTTGAGCCGCAGAGCCGTTGAAGATGCGGTTGGGCTATCGAAGAACAAGTATTGCTCCGTTTCGAAAATGCTGGAAAAGGCGGCAACGATCGAATACGAAATCGTATTGGTTGACGGTGAACAGGAACCATGATGAAGCGGCGCGTGGTGAGTTTTTTTCAAGTGGCGTCGCTGTTGATGGCGCTGGTCGCGGTTGCGTTGCTGGCTGCCGTTACGACCATGCACTTCGCCATTCACGGAGCAGAAGTACAGGTTCCCGCGTTGCAGGGAATGACTGTCTCGGACGCGCGCAGCCAGACCGCTGGAGTGGGGCTGAACCTTGATGTCGACAACCGTTATTACTCAAGCGACGTGGCTGCCGGGCATATTCTCACGCAATCGCCGGCAGCGGGAACGGTGGTGCGGCGCGAGTGGCGCGTGCGCGTCTCAGAAAGCCTGGGCCAACAGAAAGTAGCCGTGCCGGAAGTTGTAGGAAGCGACGAGCGCCTGGCGTCGCTGACACTGCGCCGCGCGGGCCTGGAGGTGGGCAAAACGGCGCACCTGGTGTGGGCCAATGCACCGGAAGGGACGGTTGTATCGCAGGATCCGCCCGGCCATGCACAGGGAATTTCAAGCCCCAGCGTGAATTTGCTGGTGGCTATGCCGGACGACGAACCTGCGGACGGATTTGTGATGCCCGACCTAAGGGGCCTGCTGCTGGTTTCAGCGCAGGGGCAGTTGGCGAGGGTGGGTATTCAAGTGGCGCCTGCCATCCACGTGACGGTTCCGATTGCATCAGTGGGCAGCGGCGAGGCGGCGCCGATACTACCCGTCAAGCCGGGCTCGGTGATTGCGCAGGAGCCCGCACCCGGAACGCGCATTGAGGAAAGTACGCCGGTGAAACTGACCGTGGTTGATTGAGAGAACTCAACAGGAACGCAGGGAAGGACGGCCGCACGATGGGACTGAATGAGGATATGGAGCGCGTGGCACTGCAGGAGCGCGAGCTTCGGCTTCCGCGCCTGGATTTCGACCTGGCGTGGGAACTTGGGGTTCGCCTGCTGAGCCTTGCGGAAGAACGCAGTCTCGATGTGGTGATCGATGTGCGGCGGTTTGGACAACCGTTGTTCTATACAGCGCTGGAAGGCACAACTCCTGACAACGTGGAGTGGGTTCGCCGCAAGAGCAATGTTGTGGCCCGGTTTCATCGCAGTTCGTATGCGGTGGGATTGAAATTGAAGCTGAAGAACGAGACGCTCGAAGAACAGCAAGGACTTGCCGCAGCGGATTACGCCACCCATGGCGGATCGTTTCCTCTTGCAGTTGAAGGCGCGGGCGTCGTAGGAAGCGTGACGGTTTCAGGATTGCCGCAGCGTGCAGATCACGAGTTGGTTGTGGAAGCGCTCTGCCTTCTTCTCGAGCGCGACTACGCGGAGCTGAAGCTAGCCGACCTCTAGTTCGGCCCTTTGCAAAACCGCAATGAAGAAGCCATCGCAATGAAATGTGCCGGGAATTAATCGGAGCGCTCCGTCCGGCGTAAGCGCGGTTTGCAGTTGCTCGGCTGCGTTCGGCGCGAGAATCGCTTTGAGCGCCATGGCGTCGAGGATCGAGTGGATTGGCACGATCTGACCCGAGGAAACTTCGCTGAGTGTTGCGGAGACAACCAGCTCGTTTTCTTCCGGCTCCAGCGAGCAAGTGGAATAGACGACAATGCCGCCGGGACGCAGTGCGCGCAGGGCTGCTTTGAGGATTGCTCGCTGCCTCTCTGCCTGGCGGGGCAGATCTTCCAAACGCACGCGATGACGAATCTCCGGGTTGCGGCCGAGTGTGCCCGTGCCGCTGCATGGAGCATCGACAAGCACAACATCGAAGGCCGCGTCTTCCGGCAAATGTGTGGCGTCGGCAAGCCGGCACTCGATGCGCTCATTCTGCGCAAGCCG
>PLTV01000018.1:2404-9508 GCA_003164635.1 Acidobacteriaceae bacterium | reverse complement strand
GCTGGGCGCGTTCCAGTCTTCGATGACGCGCGTGAGCGGCTGGTCGTTTCCGGCCGCGCCCGCAGGCGTTAGGTATGTCGTGCGCATTCCATGCGCTTGTACACCCTGAATCGTTGTGTAACCCAGGTCCTCACGAACCGGCTTGGGACGTTCCACTCTCATCGCAGAGATGCCGACAGACGTGCTGCTTTCCCGGTAACCGTCAGGAGCCTGCCAGCAGCCGCTGCGCTGATCGGGTGGCGGATGATGAACGACGGTGGCCTTCTTCTGGACAGCATTCCAAGTTGTATGAGTGCCCGCTACTGGGTCGTCGACATCCGTGGAGGAATGCGTCTCCTGACCGTCTTCGGACAGTTTCGCTTCGATGAAAACGGAGCGCCCTTGCGCGTCCCGTGCCCGCGTCTGCTTCGTCACATGAGTGATGGTGGTGCCGTTGGCCAGCGTCTGGACGCGCGTAATCTTCAATTCGGCCGTGTAGGGCTCGGGCGGATGGTAGACCTTCTGAACCTTAACCTGCTCCTGTCCTAGGACGGATTGGCTGAAGGTAGCGCCGACCACCAACATACTGGCAAGCAGATACGAGAAACTCCTTCGCATGGATGGATTCCCTCCCTGAATTGAACACCGCGCATAAACGACCGCGGGAAGTATGCCAAAAAGGAATGCAGAAGGCTTATTTCTTGGGCCGCGACTCAGGGGGGACCATTCCGGCCACACGGTAATAGACGACGAGCTGCCCATAATGCTCGCCGGAGTGTTCAACAAATTCCCAAGCGCCATCGGAAAAGCGGGTCTGCTTGCCGGGGGAGAAGGGATCGGCGTAGAGGTCGTTGAAACCGGCATCGCCTTTGCCGGCAATCAGGTCAGTGCCCTCGGCAAAGGACTTTTTGACGTAAGCTACGACGGCAGCCTTGGTGGCGTAGTCGGCACGTTTGGGGTCGCCCGCCGGCGGCTTGAGGCCCTTGGCCGGGTTGATGAAGAAGTAGTTGCCGCCCGCGGCATGCAGGAGTTGCTCAGCGAAGGAACGCTGGGCGGGATTGGGCTTGAAGTCGTACTTATCTTCAGGAAAGTCTTCGGCCATGGCGATGAGCTTGCGGCCATTGTCGTTCCAGTTGGCGAGAAGGACCTTGGATGCGCTGGTGGGTGGCTGGGGCGCGGGGGCCGGCGCGGGAGCGGCTTGGGAGAAAGCGCGCGGAGCAATGAGCACAAGAGCAAGAGCGATGGGAAGCAGCCGGGGAAGAGTTCTCAAGGATCGATCTCCTTCGTGGGGGATTGAGCCTGGAGGATACTCTCTTGAGCAGACGGCGAGCCAGTGAATTTCGATCAGGCGCGGGTGGTTTTTGGCCGTGATGCGGGCATCTTTTCTTTCACCGCATGCTCCGGTTCAACCAGGCTCTTGAGCACGCGCACGTTGCGTTCTTCGTCGCCTGGCTCGTCGACGGGGGTTTCGGCGANNCGTTGCAGTGCCAGACGCGGACGGCGTCAAACCCAACGGTTGCGCCGATGAGCTTGATGGTGGTGGCGTAGCCTTCGTCGGAGACCAGGTCATAACCGGCCACGTGCGTGTGGCATGTATCCAGGCAGACGGCAACGGGGGCACAGACCTTGAGGAGTGCCACCAATTCGGCGACCTGCTCGAAGCTGCCGCCGAGAGAGAACTCGGCGCCGGCGGTGTTTTCGATGAGGATGGTGACCTTACCGTCGCAGTCCAGGCCATCGATGGCGCGGGTGATGGATTCGGCTGCGAGCTTGAGGCCTTCGTGGCGCGAGAGTCCCTTCCATGAGCCGGGATGGAGGACGAGATAATCGGCGCCGAAATCGAGGGCGCGTTCCACCTCACCGCGAAAGGCGGCGATGCTGTTGGCGCGGACAGTTTCGGTTTGGCTGCACACATTGACGAGGTAGCTGGTGTGAATGACGACCGGGTTCACATCGAGCTGTTGGCGCAGAGTTCTCATGCGCTCGGCCTGTGCGGGGTCGACTTTGGGGGCGCGCCACATGCGCGGGCTGGAAGAGAAGAACTGAAAGGTATTGGCGCCGATTTCGCGCGCACGTTCGACAGATTTCGATGCGCCGCCGGCTGTGCCGAGGTGGACTCCGATTCGCTTGGCCATGGACTTAGTTTAGATGGGTGCCACTGGTGCGACGCGGAGAAAGCAGGTCCCTCGACTCACCACCCCCACGCTGAACAACGCGCGGGGCCTCGTTCGCTCGGGATGACCGCCGGGTTTTTGAAAGCAACTCCTGTCGGCTCGTAGCCGAGGCCGTTTTCGGTGCGAACTAGTCGTCGTCATCGAGGCGTTTCTTCTTGCGCTTCTCCGTGATGACGACGGGCGGCGGAGGCTGATCGCCCATTGCGTCTTTCCAAAGGATTGCGTTGAGCTTTTCGGCGGGGGCGCGGTCGGCGTGGCGGAAGTCCATCTTCATGCTTTCGGCGGCGCCGGGCGCGGTCTTGGCGTTGGCCGTGTAGATGAGTCCGTTGTCGCGATTGGCGTAGTCGGCCGAATAGGCGGGCTGGTCGCCGGGGCCGGTGAAGAGCGTGGAGATGAGCGAGCAGAGCGCGTCGTTGTTGTTCATGGGCGGCAGGCCGAGCACTGTTTCCATGGTGCGGATGACGCTCACCGTGGAATAGAAGCGGCTATCGACGAAGGGCTGGCCGTTGGAGCCGTGTGGCGCGTATTTGCTGATGACGAGAGCAAGGCTTCTGTGCGCGTCGACGTGATCGCCGCCGTCCTGCGCATCGTCTTCGAGGATGAAGAAGGCGGTGTCATCCCAGAAGGGCGAATGCGAGATGGCATCGACGGCGCGACCGACGGCAAGGTCATTATCGGCGAGTGAAGACTTGGGGCTGGGCCCACCGGGGCGGGTGCCTGCGGTGTGATCGTTCGGCAGGCGCAGCATAACAAAGTTGGGCATGGTGTCTTTGCCCTGCTCCTTGTCGGCGAGCCAACCCTTCAAATGGCGCAGGAAAATTTCGACGCGTACCTGGTCGGGAATAGAGAGCTCGAAGTCGGGCGCTTCGGGAGCGAAGTGGCCCACCAACTCCGGCTTGGTGGCGTGGTTGCTGGCGATAAGTGGAATCGGCCACGCCCACTTGTTTGTTCCGCCACCCCACTCTTCAGGCAGGGACTGGCCGGGCGCGATCGAGCCTGGCTCGCACTTTTGGCCGGCGAGAGTTGGCCCTTGCGTCGGGTTTGCGGATTGCTTCTCATTGCAGAACGTGCTCGCGATGTATTCGCCGAAATGATAGTAGGTCTTGTTGTGCGCGGCGAGGTTTCCCCACAGATAGCCGCTTGCCGGCTCGTTGACATCGGGAATGTTCTGTTCGAGCGGAAGACCTTCGGCGACGACGCCTTCGTAGTCGTAACTGCGCTGGCTGCCGCGATAGGACTGCTGCCAGGTTTTCTCGAGATAGTCGGTGCCGATGGCGGCGTTGGACCAGACGTGGCCTTCGCCGGAGACTTCGCCAGAATCGTAGAAATTATCGAGCACGCCGAATTGAAGCGCGAGCTTGTGCAGGTTGGGCGTGATCGATGCGCCGTACATGGTGAGCTTGGGGTCGCCATTGCCGACGGGCTTGCCGTCCTGCTTGAGATCGCCAAAGACCTGATCGTAGGTGCGGTTTTCTTTGATGATATAGATGACGTGCTTAATGCGGCTGTCGGTTGTGCCTGCGAAGGCGATCTTTTCCTGGGCGGCTTTCATGCGGTTCGATTCAAGAACGACGTTGGTGAAGCTGCGCAGGTTGCGATCGATTTGTTTGGCGTCGAGCGTGGCGATGGAGCCATGCAGCAGTGTGCAGATGTAAGTGTAGGGACGGATGAAGCGCTGTCCGGGCCCAGTCGGCTTCATGGGCGCGCCGTTGGCGGTGGTCCCGTGGCCCTTGGCCGTGGCGACATACAGATTGCCACCGGAAGCGGAGGGCAGAAACGCCATCGACATGGGCATCCAATCGGTGGGGACAAAGCCGATGGGCTCGACCATTCCTTTGGCAGCAGCTTTGTCGGTAAGCTTGCGCGGATCGATGACTGCGATGGCGTCGGTGATGGCGTTGGCGACGTAGAGACGCTTGCCGTCGGCGCTGATGGCGAGGGCCTCCGGTTCGGCGCCGAAGTAGCTTTGGTGCGGCAGGCGCGTGTCAAAGTAGCCTTTGACCGCGAAGGCACTGCCTTCGACGTTGACCGCGGCCACGGCGTCGCGATTGGCGAGCGCGACATAGAGCGTAGTGGCATCGGGAGAAAACTGAAAGGCGCAAGGATGAGTTCCCGCGGCAATTGGGTTTGACGGCTTGAGNNGGATAGGTGGAAGGGACGGCGTTGCTCTCGGCGAGATCGAAGCGCTTGAGGATAGCGCCGTTGGCGGCGTCGAGAAGGAGCACGTCGTCGGAGAGGTTGTTGGCAACGAGGAGGCGCTCGCCGTTCCCACCCACGGCGGGGAGCACGGCGATGGCCGCTGGGAATGGCACGCCTTTGGTGCCTTCGTAGCCGCCGATGAGCTTGGTCTTTCTTCCTGGGGCCAGTTGTTGCAACGGCAGGTGCAAAAAGCGGTCGGGCGCGATCTTTCCATCTTTGAAGCTGTAGACCACGATGCCGCTGCCGGTCATCTTGTCGCCATCGCCTTCAGGGTTGGTGAGCGAGGCCATGCTGGCGTAGAGATGGGCGCCATCCTGGCTGAAGGCGAGGCCGGAGTAGAGCGTTTGTTTGGCGTTGACGAGGGTGCGGCTGTCGGGGAAGTCTTCGACCTTTCCCGTCAGCGTGTCTTCGACGGCGAGCGACTGCTCGTAGTTCGACTCGATGGACCCATAACCCGCGTTGACCGTGACCACGTAGCGACCATCGGGCGAGACGGCCATGGACATGGGCAGGTTGTTGAGCTGCTGGGGATGGCCGGGGATTTCGCCGATCAGTTGTTTGCTTGTGGACAGGTTGACGGTTTGTGCATGAAGGAGCCCGATTGCGAGAAGGCAGGCGAGGCTGCTCAGTTGGACCAAGGCTCGCGAGGCTAAACCGCGAAGGGTCGGGAAGCGGAAGGAAGTTCGCTGCACTGGAAAACGCGTATGGGAAAGACGGCGCTGCATGGCAAAACTCTAACAAAGCGGACGGCTCGGCGTTTGAAGAAAGGTTTTCGGACGGCGGGACTGTCTGGAATTGGAGCAATAGAGCTGAGTGGCTGACACGCCCATTACCAATGCGCGTTCCGCCGTAATCAGGCAGGTTTCATCTTTTCTGCATAGAATTTCTTCATGGACGACTCATTCGATTCACTTGCTCTTTTGCTTTCCGACGTCATTCTCCCCACGCTGAAATCGGTACAGAGTCACCAGGCCGAGCAGATCGCCGCCAACGATCGCGTCGAGCAGGCGATCGAGGACCTGCGCGCTTCCATCGAGTCGCAATTTGGGTTGCTCTCGAGCCAGTTGACCGCCTGCCGCATCGAGTTGCAGGCTACGCAGGCTGCGCTTCGTGCCGCGCAGGCAAGCAACCAGGTTTCGCAGATGAAGCTGATTGTCCACTGAGCGCTTGCGGTAGTCTTTTCTTATGCGCACGGTGTTGACGGCAGAGAAGCTCTGGGATGGGACACGGTGGATCGAGCAGCCGTTTGTCTCCTTCGACGATGGGCGGATTGAGACGATTGGCTCGCGACTGACGGACAAGTTGCCGGCAGGAGAACATGTCGAGCTCCCGGGCGCGATGCTTGCACCGGGGTTCTTCGACGTTCACATTCACGGCGCGTCTGGGCACGATGTGATGGAAGCGACCCCGGACGCGTTGACGAAGGTGGGCGGAATGCTGGGCAGCCACGGCACCGGTGCCTACCTGGCTACGACAGTGACGGCTACGGTCGACGCGACGCTGCGCTCGCTCGAAGGGCTTTCCAAGCTCATTGCGCGCGGGCCGGAAGAAGGCAGCTCAGTTGCGTGGCCGGTGGGCATTCACCTGGAGGGGCCGTTTCTATCGCATGCGAAGCGCGGCGTGCATCCGCCGGCACTGTTGCAGGCTGCGGATATTGGGTTGTTCGACAAGTTCTGGGAGGCAGCGGACGGAAAGATTCGTTTGATGACGCTGGCGCCAGAGTTGCCGGGCGCTGTGGAATTGGCGAGACATGCAACGGCCAAGGGCGTGCGCATCTCTGTGGGACACTCGGACGCCACAGCCGCAGAGACGCGCGCTGTAATTGCTGCCGGAGCCGTGAGCGCGACGCACACATTCAACGCGATGCGTGCGCTCGATCATCGCGAGCCGGGAATCCTGGGCGTGGTGCTGACGGACGACAATCTGTTTGCCGAACTGATCTGCGACGGCATTCACAACACGCCGGAGATGGTAAAGATCTGGTGGCGATCAAAGGGTCTGGAGCGGGCGATCCTGGTCACGGACGGGATGAGCGCTACGGGCATGCCTGACGGCGAGTATCAACTGGGCGAAATCACAGTACAGGTGGCCAACGGCCGCGCCAGCTTTGGCGATGTGCTGGCGGGGAGCGTGCTTACACTCGATCGCGCGCTGACGAATTTTGTTGCCTTCACTGGAGCGACGGTGGAGCAGGGCCTGCGGCTGTTGACGGCGAATCCAGCGACGATGACGGGATTCGACAGCGGCATTGGACGGCTCGAGGTGGGTGGCGTGGCCAACCTGGTGGCACTGGATGGATCAGGCCGGTTGAAGGCTTCGTTTGTGCGCGGGCGGAGAGCGGACCAGGGGATCGGGCGATAGATGTTCGTGCTTTCCCGGGTTTCAAGATCGAAACCTGGGGCACCCAGCAGTCTCTTTTGAGAGAGGCCTACTTGACGGAGTCGGCAAGCCGCCTGGCGCGCCAGAGGGCGCCGTCGAGCGAGACGACACCCTCGCTGCCCACAGGCATCTCTGGAGCGGCCGCCTTGAGGCCGGCGAAGAATGCGTCGCGCACGATGTCCATCTTCTCGACCACGCCGCCGGTCCACGCGACAGGCACTTCACCCTGGATCTGATGGTTGCGGCGGAGCTTGCCGCGGACGAGGAGCACGAATTCGACGAGGTCTGCGGCGGCCTGTTTGAGAACGGCGAGAGCAACTGGATCGCCGGCTTCGGCGAGTTCGTTGATGGCGGGGGCGAGCGCGGCAAAGTC
>PLTV01000018.1:0-2397 GCA_003164635.1 Acidobacteriaceae bacterium | reverse complement strand
CCGATGGTGTTGGAGCCGGTGCCGGCAATTTGGAGAATGCCGGGGCCACCCTGAAACGCAGCATCGAGGGCGATGACTTCGTCTCCGACGACTTCAGAATGCTTGGCGCCGAAATCCTTGAGGACGGCGGTGATCCACTCGACGGTGCCGGGCAGGCTGCAACTGGCTACGCCGACTGAAGCGGCAAACACACCCTTGATTCCAGCTTCCGCAAAGACATCCTTCAGCAGTTCGCGCAGGTTGGCTTCAGCTGCTTCCTCGCCCACGCGGAGGCGCTTGATGGAACCGTTTTCACCATAGGCGAGCACCTTGCCGTCGTCGACAAGCGAAGCCCGGGTCCGAGTTCCTCCCCCGTCCACTCCCAAGACTGCGTTCATTCTTTCCGAGCTCCTTCAGTGCTTCGCATCGGCCGCTTCTTTTTCCGGTTCAACCCCGCCATCGCGTAACGTGCCGGCCAGCACATTCAAGCTCCCATCGGACTTAGGGGGAGTAAGGCCGAGCAGGTGGGCCAACCACGGGTACAGGTTCACGTTTTCGAAAGGCTGAACTGTCTTCCCCACAACTATATCGGGTCCAGCAGCAAAAAAACTTGCCTTCATCTCGGGGATGCGCCTGGGATCGAATCCGTGCATGCCGGCAGTCGGCGGCCGATCCGGCTTTCCTTCCGGCGGACCGTGGGCGCGAATCGCGTAAGGCCCTGCCGCGATGACCACCGGATCTCCCTCACGCGGATTCTGGCTGTAGTTGAGTTCTCCGGGAACGTCCTTGCGCCGGTAGACGACGAACTGTGAGGAAGCGTGCTTGAGCTTTTCGTACACACGGGCTCGATCCTCTTCGGTCTTGCCGTAGAGCAGGTAGCCCGCGGATTCAAAGCCGGTGAGATCGGCGAGCTGATCGAGGGTGATCCAGGGACCCTGGGTTTTGACCATGCCATGGTCGCTCACGACCACGAGGTCGATGGGAAGACCGGTTGCGTCGAGACTCTCTTTCAGCTTCCCGATGAGGCCGTCGACCTTGTGAATGGCCGCCTTGGTTTCGGGTGCTTCGGGACCGAATTCATGGCCTTCGTGGTCGGGCTCGGAGTAGTAGAGGGTTATGAAGTGGGGGCGGTCGGCCGCCGGCAGGCTGAGCCAGGCAACAATCTGATCGATGCGGGCAACTTCGTCGATTTTATCGTCGAATTTCAGGTAGTAGGTTGGGCGGTATCCGGCGATCTGGGCTTCAGACCCGGGCCAGAAGAAGCAGGCGGTGCGCATGCCCTGGCTTTCGGCCAGGCTCCAGAGCGGAGTTCCGGAGTACCACGAACCGTCGGACACGGCTTGGGAATCGTTGATGGCGTAACGCGCCTGTTTGGTTTCGTCGTAGAAGCTATTGGCGACCAGTCCGTGATGTTCGGGATAGAGGCCGGTCACGATGCTGAAGTGGTTGGGAAAGGTCAGCGACGGGTAGCTGGGGATCATGCCTTCCGGTGCCCAGACGCCATGCTTTCCAAGTGCCAAAAGGTGCGTGGCGCCTTCGCGTTTGGCATAGTTCCAGCGGAAGCCGTCGAGCGAGACCAGCACGACGTAATGCGCGCTCTGCGCGGCCGCCGTGTTCTGCCCGTTGTCGGCGTGGAGCACCGGCAGGGGTGGATTGGGCGCCTGCTGAGGGGCGGGCTGCTGAGCTCCCAGGCCAAGGAGGCCGAGCGTCAGGATGAGGGTCGCGAGAGTCGCCCGTCCCAGGGCGCGAAGACGCATGGAATCGATACCTCTCGACAAGCTTACCTCACTCCCAACGTGGTTTGAAGTGGTATAGGATTTCGGCATGGTTCGCCAACCGGTTTTTGCCGTTGCAATTCTTGCCTGCGCATTCTTCTCTGCCTCTAACCTGCCTGCACAGAATGTCGCTGCCGCGCCACCGCTGGGTTGGAACAGCTGGGATGCGTACGGGCTCACCATTGACGAGGCGGACTACCGCGCCAATGCCACGGTGCTTGGGCAACTGCGGGAGTTCGGCTGGGAGTATGCGGTGATCGATGAGGGTTGGTACATGGAGAATCCCTTCGGGGATAGGGTGCCGGACCGCAAGTATGTGTGGGACGCGAACGGGATCCTGATTCCTGCTGTGAATCGCTTCCCTTCCTCAGCGAATGGTGCGGGATTCAAGCCGCTGGCCGATTGGGTTCATGCCAAGGGATTGAAGTTCGGAATTCACATTGTGCGCGGTATTCCACGCGATGTGGTGAAGGCGAACCTGCCCATTGCGAAGACGAACTTTCATGCGGCTGATGCCGCCGATATGACGTCGCCCTGTCCATGGGACGAGGGCAATTGGGGCATCAAGGACAACGCGGCCGGGCAGGCTTACTACGACGACATGCTGCGCAAGTACGCGGCGTGGGGGCTGGACTTCATCAAG
>PLTV01000202.1 GCA_003164635.1 Acidobacteriaceae bacterium | reverse complement strand
ACGCCTCGGCGCAGGAGAAGACCACAGGCCATCTGCTTATTTATGCCATCGATGTGGAGGGTGGACAGTCCACATTGCTGGTAGACACTGCGACTCATGCCTCGCTTCTGGTCGACACGGGATGGGGCAACGTGAACGGCCACTCAGCCGACCCGATTGAGAAGGGTATGCACGACGCCGGCGAACCCGACCAGACGGGTCGCGACGCCGAGCGCATTCAGGCCGCCATGCGCGANNTCATCGACCACGGAGAGAACCGCGAAGACTCTGACATCACCCGCCACGATTACGCCGCATATCTCAAAGCCATTCAAGGAAAGCCGCGCCGCATCGTGCATCCCGGCGATACCATCCGCATTCCCGGCCTCACCGCCATCGTGATCACAGCCGATGGGGAGCATATTGCCGCGGTTCCCGGCGTCAAGTCGACGTCCAATCCCCACTGCGCAACCGAGCCCCATTGGGACCTGGACACCACTGAGAATCCGCGCTCCACCGGCGTGCTTGTTGGTTTCGGCAAGTTCCGCTTTCTCGATTTAGGCGACCTCACCAAGGCCAAGGAGATTCCACTTGTCTGCCCCAACAACCTCATCGGTTCGGTCGATCTTTACCTTGTGAACCATCACGGCTTCAATCTGTCGAATTCCAAGGCGTTTGTCGACGCCCTCCATCCGCGAGTGGCCATCATGGACAACGGCGCCCACAAGGCCGGCAGTCCCGAAGCCTGGCAGACCGTTCACGAGAGCCCGGGGCTCGAAGACCTGTGGATGTTGCATACCGCGGAAGGTTCAGACGCCGCGCACAACAGTGCCGAGCCGCTCATCGCCAATCTGAAGGGTGGAACCGACGGCAATTGGCTCAAGGTGGTCGCGTCGACCGATGGCAGCTTTTCAGTGATCAACGCCCGCACCGGCCAGACCAAAAATTACCCGATTCGTTGAGAATTTTGGCTCATGGAGGGCGAGCGGTCAGGAAACCGATGCTTTTCGTCTAAAAAGAAAAAGAAAAAAAAAGGGTATCTCTGTAAAGAAGTTTCTTGTTTTCAGGCAGTTAGAAGGAGCACTTCCTCGCAAAAATTAGATTCTAAAGGACTTCCTTGCAGAATCTAGACAACAAAGGAGTTACGGGAGCCAAATCTCTCGGTTTTCGACCTCTTTCAGGTTCGAAAAGCTGCCTTACCTGGAGTATGCATCGACGAAGGTTAATTCTGTGCAAACACAAATGGCCTCGCAGGAAGGGCAGCGGGCGGTGCCCGGCCTGTGGCGTAAGTTATTGCATTGGATAAGCTTGCGCACTCATCTCCCAACGATCCCGCAGTTCACGCGCGCGCGTTGAATGGCGCCTTTCCCTTGACGAAGTGGCGCTTGAGCACAGAGGTTTCCGGAGGCAGCAACTTTGGAAAGGTTTCGATTTCAAAACGACGGCAACTCTGGAATGTCTCAGCTATTCCGTTGCCCGGGTTTTATCGTGAGTTCCGGTAAAGAAGCTCCAGCGCGTCGCATGCGGTGCGAACGCCATCTTCGTGCGCAACTTGCGCCGCCACCTGCGCAGAGCGAATGCCAAACTTGGGGTCATCCAGCATTTCTTTGAGCTTCGCGGCCACCTTGCCCGGCGTGTAGCTGGCCCGTTGAATTACGCGCGCCACTTTCAGGCGCTTCATGCGCCGCGCGTTGTCAGGCTGATCGTGGGAGTAGGGCATAATGAGCATCGGCTTACCCGCGCGCAGGCATTGCGCCGTTGTTCCCACGCCGCCCTGGTGCACCACCATCGCCACGCGCGGAAGCAGCGCAGAATACGGGGCATACTCCGCGACGCAGATTGACTCCGGCAGCTTGTTGGCGGGCCGGTTGCGCTCATCGGAGCCGATGAGCAAAACCGCTCGGATGCCCAGCTTGATGGCCGCGCGAGCGGAGTTCTCGTAGAAACTGCCCGCCGCCAGCACTGCCGCCGATCCCAGCGTAAAAACCACAGGCTTGGGGCCAGCCTGCAGAAACTTCTCAACATGGGCGGGAAGTTGGGCATTGCCAGCGTCGGAATCGTAAAAGCAGAAGCCGGTGATTTTGGTGTTGGCGGGCCAATCTTTTTGTTCGGTACCAAGGACTCGCGAAAACAGGGCCAGGACGAGGCGCGGCGAGTGCTTGGCGTCGAAGAGCGGGTTGGCGCCGTGGGGCAATCCGAGTTCGCGGCGCAGATCGTAGATTGGGCTGGGCCATTTGCGGCTGACGAACCGAGCCAGACGCTTAATGCCTCGACCCATGCCGGGGATGGTTTTGTCGGCGCGCGCCAGGCGCGGATACATGGGCAGCACGGGCGGATCGTAGGCCGAGAAAAAGGAGAGCGGCGCCAACACATAGCTGGCCCAGGGAATGCCCGTCACTTCGGCAACCAGCGGGCCGGCGTAGTTCAGTTCGCCGAGCACCAACAGGTCGGCACGGGCAGGCACGGTTGCGGCATGCAGCAAATCGTCGTAGGTATTGCGCAGGGAAGGGAACAGGAACTCGCGCAAGCCGCGTTCGGTGCCCTTGCGCACGTCGTAAATCATCTCAACCTGCAACGTGTCTTTGGGATCGATCTCGGGCCGGACCGCGTGGAACTCGATTCCCAGTGGCCGGATTTTGTTTTCGTAGAGGGAAGGGACCGCCATGACCGGAACGTGTCCGCGCCGTCTCAGTTCCAGCGCAATGGCGATCAGAGGATTGATGTCTCCAAACGTTCCGATATTCGAAAGAACCACGCGCAAAGAAGGCAACCCCGAATTCCCGATTGATGAGCCTCTTTGAGGGTAAAGCATGCCCGCCGGGATGGATTGCGAGTTCCGTCACCGAGCCCAATGCGGCCTGACATCGCGGTTCTTCGTCTAAGATATGAATCACTCCCATTTCGGCCCGCGCGCCGGATCCATCGATTCTGCCTGGAGTTCAAATGTCCTTCGAGCGCCACTCGCTTCGTTTCGTCTTCGCCGCATGCATTCTCGTCTGCGGCCTGTCCGCGGTTCCCACGCATGTCACCGCGCAGGAGCCTTACAAAGTGATCGACAAGTGGAAGCTGGGCGGCGATGGCGGCTGGGACTATCTGACCGCCGATCCCGCGGCGCACCGGCTCTACATCACACGCGGCACCCGCGTCGACGTAGTGGATACAGAGGCTGGGAAGATCTCCGGAACGATTGACGGCTTGCACGGCATTCACGGCGTGGCCCTCGACGATGCCGGCAAGTTTGGATATATCTCTGACGGCGGCGCCAACGCGGTAGTCGTCTTCGACCGCTCGAACCTGGCCACGGTCGCCACCATTCCCACGGGGGGCATGGGTCCCGACAGCATCATCTTTGAGCCGGCGACGCAGACGGTGTGGGCATTTGAGGGCCGCAGCAAGGACGCGGCGGTGATCGACGCGGCGACGCGCAAAGTGGTTGCCAATATTCCTCTTCCGGGCAAACCGGAGGCTCCCGCCGTGGATGGGAAAGGCCTGCTCTACGACAACATTGAAGACAAGAGCCAAATTGTTCGCATCGACGCGCATACTAGGACCATTACGGCGACATGGGCGCTGACGGGCTGCGAAGGACCCAGCGGCCTGGCGATTGATGCGGACGGCGGACATCTTTACCCGGTTTGCGACAAGCACATGGCGGTGGTGGACACGAGCACCGGCAAGGTTCTCGGCAACCCTGCCATTGGCGACGGACCCGACGCAGCCGGTTGGGACGCCGCCCACAAGCTGGCCTTCGCGTCGTGCGGTGAAGGGGTGCTGTCGGTGGTTGACGGCTCCAAGCCCGGTTTTCCAACCGTTCAGACGCTGGCAACCGAGAAGAGCGCACGCACCATGGCTTACGACTCCGCCGCCGACCGCGTTTACCTGGTTTCAGCCCAGTTTGGGCCGCGTCCTGCCGCAACGACCGACAATCCTCGCCCACGCGCGCCAGTTGTTCCCGGCAGTTTCACGGTGATCGTGGTTGGGCGGTAGCGACGACAAACCGCGCACCACGAGCTGCAGGCACCAAGTCGCGTCTGCACCGACCATTAACCGCCATCCGTGCCTTATACAATGCCACCAAGGGAGCTGCACAACCGCCATGCCTCGATCGCTTCGCTTTGTTCGTTTTGCACCCGGCCTCGTGCTGACATTCGCCGCCCTGGCATTTTTTGGCCGGGCCGCCGTTCAGGCCCAGTTCGCCCCGCCTGATCGCGGAACTGCGGTGCACGATCCCTCGGCCCTGCGCCCGCCTGCCGGCGCTCGCGTGGCTCTGATTGAATTTGAAGACCTGGAATGTCCGGACTGCGCACACGCCAATCCGCTGTTGAAAGAGGCTGCCGCCAAGTACAGAATTCCCTGGGTACGCCACGATTTTCCGCTGCCCTTCCATGCCTGGAGTTTCACTGCAGCCGTAAACGCACGCTGGTTCGACCTGAAGAGCAAGGCTCTTGGCGATGAATACCGCGACAGCGTGTTTTCAAATCAGCCTTCAATCACGAGCCCTGAGATTCTGCGCGACTTTACCGACAAGTTTGCACAGAGCAAGGGAATCGCGGTTCCGTTTGCCATTGATCCGCAGGGCAAACTCGCCGCCGACGTCAAAGCGGACTATGCTCTCGGCCAGCGCGTCGGCATTGAGCACACGCCGACGATCTGGGTTGTGACGGCCAACTCAAAAGGCGCGCCTTTTGTTGAGGTTATAGACCGCACCAAGCTTTACCAACTTATCGATCAGGCAATGGCCGATACGCACACGCGCTGAAGTTCGTGTTTTCCCCGGTCCCCACGTGCGAGGGACCGGGGGACCCAAATCCTGCTTGGTTTCATAAGTCCCCAAAGTGCCAGGGATGTCAGCCTTCTTCTTAAGCCCAGCTGAAGCCGCTCTTCTGGAGGGGCAGGGTGCGTACGCGCTTGCCTGTTGCGGCGAAGATGGCGTTGGTGACAGCGGGCAAAATCGGCGGGAGCGTCGGCTCGCCGAGGCCGGTGGGGGCGTAGTCGGTTTTGCGCCAGTAGACCTCAATGGGCGGCACCTGCTTCATGCGCAGGATGGGGTGGTTGTGGAAGTTTGACTGCACCACGCCGCGGCCTTGCGCAAGCGTGATCTCCTGTCCCATTTCGCTCATGCCGTCAATGACACCGCCGAAGCCCATGCTCTCAGCCGCTTGCGGATTGATGATCTGGCTGCCCACGTCTCCGGCCGCCCAGACATGGTTGACCGTGACCTTGCCGCTTGCGTCGACGCTGACATCGGCCACTTCGGCAAAGTAGCCCAGGTGGCAGAACCACGCAGCGATGCCCATGCCGCGGCCGGGCTGTTTGGCACGCTTGGCCCAGCCTGATTTCTCGGCCACGAGTTCGAGTACGCCTTTGTAGCGATCGGCGATGAGAACGTCTTGACCGGTAGGCTCATGGACGTCGACGGCAACGCCTGTCCACGGAGCCGGTTTATTGCTGAGGAGTTCGAGCTGGAACTCGAGAGGATCGCGGCCGGCCTCGTGCGCCAGCTCATCGAGAAATGACTGCGCTACCCAGCAGAAGGCATTGTCTCCGGGGGCACGCAACGCTCCGCAACGCAGCGTGAGCGGCTGAACGGATGTGAAGAGCGCGTAGGCCGGTGCAAAGGGGGAGGGATATGAATCGGGCCCCATGTCGCCACCGGTTGCTATGTTTTTGCCTTCGCCGAAGGTGACGAGATGGTGACGCCAGGCGGTGAGTTTGCCCCGCGCGTCGAGGCTGCCTTTCAATCCAACGGTTGCACCGGGACGAAAGGGATCGTGCGCGATATCGTCTTCGCGCGACCAGAGCAGCTTGATCGGCGCGCCGGTCTGCTTGGAAATCCAGGCAGCTTCGACTGCGTAATCGTTTTGCAGGCGGCGGCCGAAGCTGCCTCCGCCGCGCACCATGTGGGTAGTGATGTCGTCTTCTTTGATGCCGAGGGTTTTGGCGATGAGGCCGCGGCCGTCGATCGGCAACGTGCTGCTGGTCCACATTTCGAGCTTGCCGTCTTTCCAGTGGGCAGTGGCGCCCTGCGGCTCCATTGTGGCGTGGGCGATAAACGGATACTCGTACGTGGCCTCGACCACTTTGGGCGAAGATTTGAGCAGGCTGTCGACATCGCCGTAGGTGCGCACGGTGATCGACGGTGGGGTCTGAAGCAGTTCGGCGGCACGCTTGGCGAAACCCTCGCTCGATTGCGCGGCTCCGGGTCCGGGGTCCCAGTCGACCTTGAGCTGTTTGCGCGCCTGCTGCGCCTGCCACCATGTGTCGGCGACGATGGCAACACCAGCTTCCATGCCTGGTTCCCAGGGGATGTACGCAGCCGGCGCAATGCTGCCGTCGATGATCAGGACGTGGCGTACGCCGGGGAGCGCCTTGATCGCATCGACGTTTGCGGTTTTCACTTTGCCGGCAAAGACGGGCGCCCGTTCAATGCTGGCGTAGAGCATGCCGGGCAGTTTGACATCGATGGCGAACAGAGGCTTGCCGGTGACGAGGGCGTGCGTGTCGACGCCGGCCTGGGAGTGGCCGATGATGGTGTAGTCTTTGGGGTCTTTGAGCTTTACGCTGCTCAGCGCGGGCGGCGGCAATGCTGCGGCCTTCGGGGCAATTTCGCCATAGCCGATTGAACGCCCAGTGGCCGCGTGCATGACTTTGCCGTGTGCCGTGCTGCACTCGGAGGCGGGAACACCCCAGGTTTGAGCAGCGGCGGCGATGAGCAGTTGACGCCCGGCGGCTCCCACGCGGCGCATCGGTTCCCAGCCCATGGGCGTGTTTGCCGACCCGCCGGAGAACTGGATTCCGTAGATCTTCTCGTTCAGATCGGCCTGCTGCACGCGGACATTCTTCCAGTCGACGTCGAGTTCCTCGGCGATNNGAGGCGCGCGCCATGATGGTGACGATGCCGTCGGGGGCGATCTTGATGAACGCCTGTGGGCTGAGGTCGGGTGGTGCACCGTGCCCTTGCGCTGCGGCGAGAGGAACACGGTAGAAGTTGAGTGCGAGGCCGCCGCCGGCCAGGACGCTCAACTGAAGAAACGATCGGCGATCGAATTTCATGGCTTGAGCCTCCAAAACTACTTGGCGCCGGCGGCGTTGGCCGCTTCGTGAATGGCCTGACGGATGCGCGGATAGGTGCCACAGCGGCAGAGATTGCCGCTCATGGCCGCGTCGATTTCGGCGTCAGAGGGGTGCGGGGTTTGAGCAAGCAGAGCGGCGGCGGTCATGATCTGGCCAGCCTGGCAGTATCCGCATTGCGGCACATCCAGAGCTTCCCAGGCCACCTGCACCGGGTGCAGACCGTCGGGAGACAGGCCTTCTATCGTGGTGATGGCCTTGTCTTCCGCGGCGCTGACGCGCGTGATGCACGAACGGACGGCGCGGCCATCGAGCAGCACCGTACATGCGCCGCAGAGGCCCATGCCGCAGCCGTATTTTGTGCCCGTATAGTTGAGGACGTCGCGCAACACCCACAGGAGCGGTGTATCGGGCGTGACGTCGACCGTGGTGGCAACGTTGTTGATGGTCAGCTTGAGCGGCATCTCTGCACCCCATCGGTTTGGATCAAGAGATCAACGTTCCGGCTGCAAGACCGGTTGATTGCGGGTCAGCTCGAAGAGCGCAACAGGGGAATCGGCGACTGGCCCGGCTCCTGAACGTCGATGACATTCAATATAGACGAGGAGACCAGCCACTGGGATTCTTGATGGGTTCTTGTGAATTGCCGCGTTGAAAAAGCAGAATCTAGCGGCTGAAAGTCACGAACCGGCGCCCCGCCCAGAGCCTGTAACCACCTGCTGGATCGGCGGTCACTTGCAAAGGCGTAGGCCGCTTCAGCGTCGCGTCAGTGGACGAACTGACGGTCAGCACATCGTGAGCACCCACGTCGGTGACGACAAATTTGTCATCGGCGATGAACCCTACGCCGTAAACGCCCGCGGGCAGGCTCGACCCGCCGATTTTGACGGGAACCTCGGCAATCAAGTAGGCAGAGTACTTAGCCTGAATGTCGGTGGAGTAACCGCTGGTATCGACCAGCGTGGCCAACACGTAGTAGCCATCGGAAAACTTGACTCCGCCGGAGTTGCGCAACTGGGTCGTGGCCGACTGGCCTTTGTAATAAACGCTCGCGGGAAGCATTTTCTGCATATCCGCTGGTTTCAGGACCGTATCGCCAGATGTTGCGGCGGCCTGGGCTCGCGCCACCGCGGGTGCGGCCATCATTGTCATGGTGATTGTTGCGGCAACGGCCCACTTCAAGAATGAAGGAAAACGCATCGTACACACTCCCTTTTGGTTTGCGTCTGGAGTATATCGCAGGTCCCGCACGGTTAGTTTTCTGTTGAGAGCACATCGTAGAAGTAGTTAATCGTGGCGCGCTTCAGCGGAGCGGATAGTTTTGGCAGTGTCACTGTTTGCTCAACGGTTGCATCGCCGATGACGCGAACCGACCCGAGGCGGACGACGCCACCGCTGGCAAGCTCAAGATACACAGGAACGATCATCTTGAATTCCGGAGGAACAGAGGACTGGGTGAGTTTGAAATGCAGAATGGTCGCGTCTCCATCCTGTTTCGTATCGCTTTCGAAATGATAGTTGGGCAAATCGGTGCCGTAGACATACTGGTTAAAGAACCAATCCATGCGATGATTGCCGTCCAGATCCATCTGGGTGCTCATGTGCTTTTCTACAATGGCCTTGAAGTCCTCAGTTGTGGCGGCTTGCAGGCGGTATGAGGCAACCAGATCATGCATGGTGGCGCGGAAGCGGTCGTCGCCTTCATGCTGGGCCCACATCATCATGCGAATCATGTGCAGGATGTATGCGCCCTTGGGGTAGACAAGATTCTGGTAGATATCCCACCCAGTCTTCTCTGAGCTCAGGCGCACGCCCATGGTGACCGGACCCACATCGATGGGTCGAAAGCCCTGCGCATTCTTTTCGGTGATCAATCGGCGTTGCTGCTTCCAGAATTCGCGAAAATCATCCGGCTTGGGCCGCGTGATCTGGAGAAAAATGGACGCGGAGGTGTTGGCGAACCCCTCGCTCATCCATTGGTCGCGATAACTCCGGAATCCGACAGTCTGTCCCCACCACTGGTGCGCCACTTCATGGGCAGTGACGACTTTCCAGTACATATCTTCCGGGCGCAAACCCATGAAATGCTGCTGAGTGGTGTCGAGAAAGCCGCAGATCGGCAGATAGACAAGCATGGGCCAGCTCTGGCCGTAGTTACAGGCGTACTGCTGTGTGAGCGCCACGCGGGCAAAGGGCAAGTCGCCGAAATAATCGGTGTACAGGCGCGCCGCAACTTCTCCCTGGCTCAGTTGCACAGGCAGCATGGATCGCGTGTCGAGGGTGCCCAGAACTCCGCCCTGCATACTCTGAAAGTTATCGGGCGGAGTCGTGTTGGCGTAGGCGTCAACGGTCAAGTTGTCACCGAGTTTGCCCGGAATGGTGGCTTCTTTCATGGTGAAGCGGCCGAGGTTGAAGCCGACCACGGCAACCGGCACATCGGTCTTCCATTCGGTTGTGGTGAGTTTCCCTTCGTCGGTAGAAGCGACTCTGGTTCCGGTGGCAATCAGTTCCAGGCCTTTCGGCACATGAAACACCATGCGGTAGGTGGCATAGTTCCCCAGCCCGCTGGATGCATTGGGATACCAGCTTTCTCGCGCGACGGGGTAGTAATTCGCGCCACCCTCATCCATCACCACATCTTTGCCGGCATAGGTTACGCGAATCTCTGTCGTCTCGCCCTTGTTCAAAGCCCTGGCGAGCACCACGCCGAAGTCCGGATCGTCTTCTTTCCGTTCCTGCACAAAATCCAACGGCTCTCCCGTCGCCGTTTCGGCGCGGCTTACACGCAACGTTGGATACAGGTCGAGCGGCACCACAGCAATGCCGTCTTGCAGTGCCTCAACGAACACACTGGCTCTTCCGCTCAGGAAGCCGTTCTTCTCGATCGACACATCCAGGTCTTCCTTCTGAATCCGGTAGGCCGTGTTCGACTCGTTGCCGCTGGGCATGCCGTTCGAGTACTCACTGGCGTGATGAAACGCCAGCGGGATGCTAACACCCCAATCGTTCCAGTCAAGCAGTTCGACCTCTTCAGGCGCCACCATTCCGGCTCCCTGCGGGTCATCGACAAAAACAAGGTGCGGCCTTTTGCGCGTGCGAATGGCAGCCATGAAATAGCCGCCCGGCGCCGAACTCACCACATCCTGCAGCAGGCGCAGATCGAAGTTTTCATGCAACCGCTCGCGGGCGAACTTATGAAACTCCTGCGCGTCGCGAACTGCATCCTCGTCTTTCTCTGCTTTGCCCTGGGATGCCTTATGCAACTCCGCGGCTGTGGCATCAGTGAAACGCAGCACGAGTTCGTCGAAGTCATCGTCGAATTCGGCTGTGTGGCTTGTTATTTGAAGATTGTGGCGTTCTTCGGCGCTGGGCGGCGTAATGTGCAAATGTCCCAGCCCCTCAAATACGGCGCCGGTGACTTTGCCGTTTACCTCGCCGTAGAAGGTCACCGATCCCTGCCGCAGCGTGAAGACCGCCGCATCGCGCCGCAGTTCGCACTGCTTCACCTGGATGACTTCTCCACCAGGAAGGAGGCCGCGCAGTTGCTGGTAAAACGGGCTGCTGTTGGCCGGCCGTTGAGCAGGTAGAGACGAAAGACTTAAAAGTAGAACGACGCAAAGAGAGGCACACGCAACGCGGGCGCAATACGACATTCCATCACTCCAGAACGGAAAGACTCGTCACTCAAGTATGAGCCGGGAATCCTGGCATGTCATCCGCGCGCCGGTTACCGAAGTTCAGGCTACCGCAGGCTCGTTCAGAACGAACAAATCGACATATTCATTTACCGGCAAACTCTCAAGCCTCTGGAGGTCGAGCGAAGCATCGAGGATGTGCCGTTGGCGATCGTCGGGATAGAGGCGGCGCAGATTGGTTTTGAACTTCTCAATGAGCAGCGGCAGGCCTTCCTCGCGGCGCCGGCGGTGCCCGATCGGATACTCCACCGTCTCATCGAGAATGGTGCCATCGCTCAACTCGATCTGCAGTGCATTGGCGATCGACCGCTTCTCAGGATCGTGATAGTCACGCGAGAAGCCAGGCACCTCAATGCACTCGATTTTGGCGCGCAGCGCATCGATGCGCGGATCGGTGGCTATCCAGTCTTCGTAATCGGCGGCCGTGAGCCGGCCGAATAGGAGCGGAATGGCAATCATGTACTGCACGCAGTGATCGCGATCGGCAGGATTAGCGAGGGGACCTCTCTTGTCGATGATCCGCAGACACGCCTCGTGCGTGCGCAGCTTGATGCCGCGGATGTCTTCGGCGGTCTTGCCACGGGCCTCCATTTGACGGCGCAGGGTCATGGCTGCCTCGACGGCGGTTTGCGCATGAAACTCGGCCGGGTAGCTGATCTTGAACAGCACGTTCTCCATTACGTAGCTGCCATAGGGGCGCTGGAAGCGAAACTCCTGGCCCTTGAACAACACATCGTAAAAGCCCCAGGTCTTCGCTGTGAGCGCCGACGGATAGCCCATCTCGCCGGCCTGCGCCATCAGGGCTAAACGCACCGCGCGGCTGGTGGCATCACCCGCCGCCCAACTTTTGCGCGAGCCCGTATTCGGCGCGTGGCGGTAGGTGCGCAGGCTTTGCCCGTCGACCCAGGCCAGAGAGATGGCGTTGGTGGTTTGCTCGCGCGTAAGACCGAGTAACTGGCTCACCACGGCGGTCGACGCCACTTTGACCAGTACGACGTGATCGAGGCCAACTTTGTTGAACGAGTTTTCAAGCGCAATGCAGCCCTGAATCTCATGTGCCTTGATCATCGCGGTCAAGACCTGGCGCATGGTTAGCGCTTGCTTACCCTGGGCGGCAGACGTGCGTGAAAGCCAGTCAGCAACCGCGAGGATTCCGCCCAGATTGTCAGAGGGATGGCCCCACTCGGCAGCCAGCCACGTATCGTTGAAATCGAGCCACCGAATCATGGCGCCGATGTTGAACGCAGCCTGCACCGGGTCGAGCTGATAGCTTGTGCCCGGCACGCGCGCACCGTTGGGAACGATCGTTCTCGGCACAATCGGACCCAGCAGCTTGGTACACGCCGGGTATTCCAGCGCCTCGAATCCGCAGCCCAATGTGTCCATCAGGCAATGTTGTGCGGTCGCGTAGGCGAGTTCGCTCTCGATCTGAAAATCGAGCGCGTAATCGACGATGTCCGCGATGACCTTGTCGGGCGCCGGCCGTTCATTCGAGATATGGCTAGACACGTGCTCTCCCTCAGGCCCGCTTTTCAAGCGGAACGAACTCCCGATTTTCCGGGCCGGTGTAGGTTGCCGACGGGCGGATTATTTTTCCATCCTGCCGTTGCTCAATCACGTGCGCGCACCATCCGGACGTCCGCGCAATCACGAACAGGGGCGTAAACAAATCGAGAGGGATGCCCATCTGGTGATACGCGACTGCCGAGTACCAGTCGAGATTCGGGAACATGCGCTTGGCATCGTGCATTACTGTTTCAATGCGCTCTGCTACGGAGTAGAGCGTCGTATCGCCTGCCGTTTTCGCGAGACCGTGCGCGACATCTTTCACAATGTCGCTGCGGGGATCGCTGATGGTGTAAACCGGGTGACCGAATCCGATAATCACTTCGCGCTCGGCCACACGGCGGCGTATGTCTTTCTCCGCCTCGTCAGGGGTGCGATAGCGCTGCTGAATCTCAAGCGCCACTTCGTTGGCCCCGCCGTGTTTCGGGCCTTTCAGCGCGCCGATGGCGCCGGCAATGCACGAGTGAATGTCCGATCCCGTGCCGGCGATAACCCGTGCCGTAAAAGTCGACGCGTTGTACTCGTGCTCCGCATACAGAATCAACGACGTCTGCATGGCCCGCGTCCACTCAGGAATGGGCATGGTTCCGTGCAGCAGGTGCAGAAAGTGCGCTGCAATCGAATCATCGTAGCGCTCAACGTCGATCCTGCGGCCGTTGCGCGCATAGTGGTACCAGTAAAGAAGCATCGAACCCAGCGAAGCGAGCAGCGAATCGGCAATCGCGCGTGCGCCCACGTCGTCGTGGGTAGGCCCCTCAGGCAGCACGCAACCCAGCACAGACACGCCCGTACGCAACACATCCATGGGATGCGTCGAGGGCGGCAGCAATTCCAGTGCCTGTTTTACCGCCGCGGGAAGATTGCGCAGCGGCTTGAGACTTTCTTTGTACGCGGCCAACTCGGCGCGATTGGGCAGCTTGCCATGCACCAGCAGGTAAGCGACTTCTTCATATTCACAGTGGGCAGCGAGGTCGTGGATGTCGTAGCCGCGATAATGCAGGTCGTTGCCGCTGTGGCCCACGGTGCAGAGGGCCGTGTTGCCCGCGGGCGTACCAGACAGCGCAACAGATTTCTTCGGTTTGAACGCGGCGGGAATTGGCTGTGAATCAGTCATACGACACTCCGAAACGGGAAAGGGCGGGACACTGGCGGGACGAGTTCACTCCTTTGCTTTTGCGAACAGTTCGTCCAGCTTTCGTTCGTACGCGTGATAGTCGAGATGCTTATAGAGGTCGGCGCGGGACTGCATCAGGCCGACCACGTTTTTCTGCGTGCCTTCGCTGCGAATGGCCTCATACACCTTGAGCGCGGCCGCATTCATGGCGCGGTAAGCGCCGCAGCAATAGAGGATGATGTCGACGCCGGCCGTGGCGAGTTCATCCCGCGTCCACAGCGGTGTCTGGCCGAATTCTGTGATGTTGGCGAGGATCGGGACGCCGACAGCGTCGCGAATCCTGGTGTATTGGCCGAGTTCGGTAACGGCTTCAGCAAAGATTATGTCGGCGCCCGCCGCTACATAGGCTTGCGCCCGTTCAATGGCCGCAGCCAAACCCTCGTTGGCCAATGCGTCTGTTCGCGCCATGAGCACGAAACTTTCGTCCGTGCGCGCGTCCACGGCGGCTTTGATGCGATCAACCATTTCGTCTGATGGGACAAGCTCTTTCCCGGGCCGGTGTCCGCAGCGCTTCTGACCCACCTGGTCTTCCATGTGGATGGCAGCTGCACCGGCCTTGATCATCGAGCGAATGGTCCGGGCAATATTGAAGGCCCCGCCCCAGCCGGTATCGATATCCACGAGGAGTGGAAGGCTGCTTGCATCGGTAATGCGCCGCGCGTCGATCAGCACATCGTCCATGGTGCTGATGCCCAGGTCGGGCAGACCCAGCGAGTTGGCCGCCACGCCGCCGCCGGAAAGATAGAGGGCCCGGAAACCGGTCGCCTGCGCCAGCCGAGCCGTGTAGGCGTTGATGGCGCCGGCCACCTGCAGCGGCTTCTCTTCGCGCACAGCGGCACGGAATCTATCTCCCGCGGATTGTGGTTTGCTTGTCTGCTGCATGGAATGCCTGCGCCGCATCATAACAGCCCCGCGGCACGGCTTTCCCACCCCAGGTCCCCGGTGCGACAATCATTCGGTTGGCGCGGACCCTCAGGATGATAGGACCCCGCCCAAAGGAGAAACATCGCCATGAAATCACTCTTCGCCTGTACCGGCCTGCTGCTTGTCACGGCAACTGTTTTTGCACAGCAAGGTGGACCGCCCAAGAGCCCGTCGGAAACCGCCAGCGCCACCGTTGGCGGCAGAGCCATCAGCATCGCCTACAGCTCGCCGCGGGTGAACGGCCGCGAAGGCAAGCTGTTCGGTAAAGACGGCCAGATCGGCAAAGACCCAACCTATCCCGTGTGGCGCGCCGGCGCCAACAATGCCACGAAGCTGCACGTCGATGGCGATGTTCGTATTGGCGACGTGGCCGTTCCCAAGGGCGACTACACGCTCTATGTCGACGTCTCCGACCCCGACAATTGGACCCTGGTGGTGAACAAGCAGACCGGCCAATGGGGCACAAAATACGACAAGGCGCAGGACCTGGGGCGCACACCGATGACTATGTCGAAGCCGTCATCCATGCTCGAAAACCTGACCTATACGTTGGTCGACAACGGCGGCGGCAAGGGCTCACTCACGCTGGCATGGGAAGACAAGAAGGGCTCGGTCGAGCTTTCCGCGAAGTAAGGCCGATCCGCGCGCAGCTCTCGCGCAGGGTGCATTGCCGTTTCCATGCACCCTGCCGATAGAATAGGAGCAGTGGGTGAATCTTCCCCGGAGGGACTTGCACCTTGCCGCTGTACGCCTATCGCTGCACCCAGTGCGGCCATCGCTTTGAGAAAATCCAGAACTTCTCTGCCGAGCCTGAATCGGTTTGCCCGCAATGCGGCGGCGTTCTCGAGCGCCCGCTTACCGCGCCCCGCCTGCAATTCAAGGGCGCGGGCTGGTATATCAACGACTACGCTCCGAAAAGCAGCGAGTCAACGTCAGAATCGACCAGCAGCGAAAAGAAAGACGCACCGGCCAAGACAGAAGCCGCAGCTCCCGCATCCACGCCCGCTCCGACCGCCGCATCGAGCTCTACACCCTCCAGCACGTCCACGCCGGGTTCAGGTTCTTAGCGGGCGTGCGCTTCAAACGCTGAGGCATGAAGCGCCATAGAGGCAGCGAGCATGGCAACGCCTGAGTCGACAGCACCGCTTACGAGCCGACTCTTCGCCGACAGCGCCCTGTTCCGCTGGCAAAACCAGACTCTGCGCGGCGACCTGATTCTCGTCATCCCGATCGCCATCTGCCTCGCCGTGGGACTTGCCACCGGTCATCCCGCAGCGGGCATGATCGCGGCCGGCGGCGCTGTCAATACGGGCTTCGGGACCAAGCAGTGCATTCAACGCTCCATGCTATTGCCGATGATCTTTGTCACGTTTGGCATGGCGTTCTCAGGCTTTGCGGGCGTACTGCTGGGCCATGAAAACTTGCTTCTTGTTTTTGTCTCGGCACTATGGGCTTTTGGCTACGGCATGCTCACCGGGAGACCAGGAGGCTATGGCTGGGTTGGGCAGCAATGCGTAATTACTTTCCTGGTGGCCTCGGCGTTTCCGGCATCGGTCGCAGCGGCTTCAGGGCGCGCTTTGCTTCTGTTCGCAGGCGGGGCTCTGCAGCTTGTCTTCTGCTCTCTCGTCTTTCATCTGCTCGCCGATCTGCGCGTGCGGCTCTTCATCCTGAGCCGGTATATCCGCGATGAGGAACTGAAATTCCGGGCGACGCTTACGGGCACTGCGAAATCGTTGCGGCGGTTCAGCTTTGAGCATTCGGCTTTGCCATATGCGCTGCGGCTAGCCGTCACCATTGGAATTTCAACCGAAATCTACCGGCGCCTGCATTATCCCAGCGGCTACTGGATTCCCATGACCGCGCTACTGGTGTTGAAGCCGGGGTTGACAGACACCGTCAGCCGCGCAATTGCCCGCATGATCGGCACCACGGGCGGAGCCATCGCTGTAAGCTTCTGCCTGGCGCACATACCGACAATTCCCATTGTGCTGGCAGCCCTCACGGTTCTGTGCGCCTGGCTTGCTTACGGACTACTCAACGTGAACTACGCCCTTTATTCCGTTGCCGTAACCAGCTATATCGTTTTTCTTCTCTCGCTGAACGCGATTCCCGGCCAAACTCTGGCTGTGCGGCGAACTTTTTGCACACTGCTCGGCGGAGGTATCGCGCTGGCCGTCCGGCTGGCCGTCGTTTCGTTTCGCCGACGCCACTGAGTCAGCTTAAGGGATGTATGCTGCTGCAATCGCCGGGGATTGTCTGTTCCGACCCAATGTCAAAGCTCGGTGCCCGGAAGTCGTCCGAATGGAATGGCATGTGATCGCGGCAGCGATTTAGACTAGTCGAGAAGGCTCGGAACAGGATCAATGTTGCCGGGCAGACAAGGCGCAGATGCACCCTAATTTTCACTTTACGGCTCTTCAAGTCCTATGGACGTTCACGTTTGCGGCGCAACTTGTGTTGCTCGTGGTTTTGATGGGCCGCGACCGGATCAAGCGGTTTCCGTGGTTCACGCTCGCCATTCTGTTGATGGCGCTTCGCTTGATGGCGAGCCGGCTCCTGTACGGCCGGCTGCCGTCGGTGACGCTGAGCGGCATTTTTATCGTGATGGCCGACCTGGCGGCGATTGTGGGCCTGTTGGTGGTGGTGGAGATGGCCCGGCGTGCCTTCGCGGGCGCGCGCCGCAATGGATGGATGGCGGTGGCCGTCGCCGTTCTCATTGTGGGTGTTGGCGTTCTGGCGGTGTTGGGCGGTCCGTGGCCGGCATGGAAGACGCTGAAGCCTGACTCGAGCCTTGCCGATCTGCGGCTGATGCAGTTCGGCGCGCAGAAGCTCGACATGTTTGTGGATCTGCTGACGGTGGAGCTGGGACTGCTGGTGATTTCGCTGGGGCGGCGTTTCGCGGGCGGGTGGCGAACACACACGCAACGGATCGTTATCGGGCTTTCGACGGCGTCGATCGCGCAGTTGGGCATTCAACTGGTATGGAAACTAGTTGCCAAGTCGGCTCAGCCGCACTCGCAGGCTGAGTATGACCGTGTGGTGGGCTTGCGCGACAAGCTCTTCAACGCCAACGGCGCGCTCTATGTGGTGATCCTGATCTGGTGGATTGCGGTGCTCTGGAAAGACGAGCAAGGTGCGGGTGGTGAAGCCGTGACGGCGTCGCCTCAACCGGAATATATTGCTCCTGAGAACGAGACGGCCGGCGACTAGGTTTTCGATCGTGAATTCGTGCTTTCCCACCCTTGCCACGATGAAGCTGAGTCAAGGATGGGGCGCACAACCTTCAAAAAACGTGGCTTAAATATGGCAGCTTGCCTGGCCGCGCTTTTCTAAATAGCGCTGATGGTAGTCTTCGGCGCGCCAGAAGGTTTGAGCCGGCTCAACTTTGGTGACAACGCGCTTGGGCGCGAACTTGCCTTCGGCGGTCAACTGCTCGATCTTGGCTTCGGCCTGGGCCTGCTGCTCCGGCGAGTGGAAGAAAATGGCGGAGCGATATTGCGTTCCCCAGTCGGGACCCTGGCGGTTCAGCGTGGTGGGATCGTGGAGCTCGAAGAACGCGTCGAGGAGCTGGGGGAAGCTGACCTTGGCGGGGTCGAAGTCGAGCTCGACCACTTCGGCGTGGCCGGTGGAGTCGGTGCAAACGTCCTTGTAGGTCGGACGATCGAGCTTCCCTCCCTCGTATCCGACCGCAGTCGCCTTGACGCCGGGAATGGCCGCAAACGCAGCCTCGACGCCCCAGAAACAGCCTGCTCCAAATGTTGCTTTTTCAGTGTTCATGGTTGTTCAGATGCTCCAAGAGGGTTGCTGGTAACAAAATTCGAACCGCCGAGCCATGGCACGGGAGGAACGAGCTTCATCGACAGGATATAGAGAATTCCCGAGGTAAAGAAGCCGACGAACCAGGCGTAGTCGTAGAGGAAGCGGAGGGGTTGGTAAACGAGGCCGATGAGCGCGATGACCACTCCCGCAACGAGAGCCAGAATCGCACGCGGGTTGATTCCTTTTGAGTAGTGATAGGCGCCCTGGCGGTGGTAGAGCGAGTTCACATCGAGCATGGTTTTGCGGATGAAGAAGTAGTCGGCGATCATGATGCCGGCGACGGGCCCGAGCAGGCCCGAGTAGCCGACAAGCCAGCCGAAGATGTAGGCGTCGGGCGTGGCCAGCAGCTTCCACGGACACATGGCGAGGCCGAGAAACCCGGTAATGAGGCCTCCGGTGCGGAAGCTGATGAGGCGCGGGTAAAGGTTGGAGAAGTCGTTGGAAGGCGAGACGACGTTGGCGCCGATGTTCACGTTGAGCGTGGCGATCAGGATGGCGACGAGCGCGATGAAGGCGACCATCGGCTGATGGAACGCGCCGATCAGCAGGATCGGATTCCAAATGGGATGGCCGAAGAGCACCGCGGATGCGGAGGTCACCGAAATGCCGACAAACGTGTAGAGGGTCATGGCGACAGGCAATCCGAATGCCTGGCCCCAGGCCTGAGAGGTTTGCGATTTCGAGTAGCGAGTGAAGTCGGGGATGTTGAGCGCCAGCGTGGCCCAGTAGCCGACCATTGCTGTGAGCGAAGGCAGGAAAACAGCGAGGAATGCGGAGGTCGAGTGAAATTGGCTAGGCGTCGACAGCATGGACCCGAAGCTGCCGGCCTTGATTCGGACCCAGATTAAGAGCGCTGCCGCCATGACGAACATGAAGGGCGCGCCAAAGGCTTGCAGATGGCGGATCGATTCGACTCCACGCCAGACCACGACCATGTTGAGGAGCCAGAAGCCAAGGAAGCAGGCCCAGAGAATGCCCGAGTTGGTTGCTACGGAAGGCCAGATGACGGCGAGCATGGAGTGGATGGCGGTGCCGCCGATCCAGGATTGAATGCCGAACCAGCCGCAGGCCACAATGGCGCGTAGAATCGCCGGTAGATTGGCGCCGCGCACTCCAAACGGAGCGCGAATGAAGACGGGAAAAGGAATGCCGTACTTGGCGCCTGCGTGGGCATTCAACAGCATGGGGACGAGGACGATGAGGTTGCCGAGCAGGACGGTGCCGACGGCCTGCTTCCAGTCCATGCCTTTGGCGATGAGCGAGGAGGCGAGCTGGTAGGTGGTGACCTCCATGGACATGGAGAACCAAAGAGCGATGTAGTTGTAGGTGCCCCATGTGCGCTGCGCAGGGGTGGTTGGGGCCAGGTCACGATTCGATAACGACGGATCGTTGCTGCTCAC
>PLTV01000009.1 GCA_003164635.1 Acidobacteriaceae bacterium | reverse complement strand
CCGACTTCGACCGCACCCACGTCGTAAGCGTCAACTACATGCTTCAGGTTCCGGACTTAGCCAACAAGCACACCCTTACCGGAAAGGTCGTTGACGGTTGGTCACTCGTCGGCTTGGCCACTTTGCAAAGTGGTCAACCCTACAGCATCATCGACTTCTCCGGCGCCATCGGCAGCATCTACTACTCCACGTACGACGGCATCACGAATCCGATCGTTCCACTCGCGAATGGCTGCACTGCAAAGACCGCGCGCACCGGTTCTTCCGGTGCATGGACCGCCGCAGGCGGCAAACCAGCTCTGAATGCCGCATGCTTCACCCTTCCCATACTTCCCGCCGGCGGAATGGGCGGCGCCATCCCCAACACCGATCCCTTTGAGACCGGCTTCACCACCGGCCAGCGCAACATCTTCCGCCAGGCTTTCCAAAAGCGCGCCGATGCTTCGCTGATCAAAGTGCTGCCCATCGGCGATCACTACAACCTGAAGTACACTTTGGACGTCTACAACGTCACCAACACCAGCAGCTTCGACGTCCCCGGCAACGAGGTTTCGCAGAATGCCTTTTACAATTCCTTCCCCGCCTCCGGCACACCCGTGTTGCCCACTGGTTGCGGCACGTCGGGCGCAACCGGCAACTTCTACAGTTGCCCCGGCGGATTGGGCATCGTGACCCATACCATTGGCTCGCCTCGCCAGATTCAGATGTCCCTACGCATGAGTTTCTAAGCACTCGATTTAAGGCCATTCTTTAAACGGTACAGGCTTTAGTGAAGGGTACGGGCTTTAGCCCGTACATTCACCCCTTTGGAAAAACCTCGGGCTTCAGCCCCCGAGGGACGTTCTCCTCGAAGCCGCCGATTGTGAGCTTTCCGCAGCCTGCTTAGCCCAAATTGTTCCCACTCCGGCCCGCACAAATTTTGCAAATACTCGCCGCCGGTTTGCAGAGAATTACGTCTCACTCCCGCATACTTCAGCTAAGAACGGTTCCAAAAGGGGCTTTGCGCCTCTCGGAGCCGCGCAGAACCGAGATTTAGGGCCTCGGCAGGCCGAAACGCCTCCCGTAACTCCTTATTTGTCTAGAATCTGCAAATAAGTCCTTTGGAATCTAATTTTTAGCCGGAACAACCCGCGCTATGTATCTGATTCCAGATAACTTCCTTACAGAAATACCCTTTTTTTCTTTTTTTCCTTTGATCGTTTGAAACGCTTCCACGCGAGCGGGCAAAGCAATCTGGACAACGCCAAAGCTCCGCTTTCTTATCGATCAACGAGCGCCTTCATGCCTTCAGGGTAGCGATCGCCGGCAATCGCGCCGGGTGGGAAAGTATTCTGCAATTCGTCCAGCAATTCCGGGTTCAATGCCAGATCGACCGCTGCGACGTTCTGTTCCAGAAAAGTGCGACGCTTGGTTCCAGGGATCGGAACAATGTCGTCGCCCTGCGCAAGCACCCAGGCCAGTGCAAGCTGGCTTGCCGTCGCGCCAAGTTGCGATGCCAGTTCCTGCACCCGCTCCACCAGGTCGAGATTCCGCCTGAAGTTCTCGCCTTGGAAGCGCGGGTGATTACGGCGTGTGTCGCCCGTATTGAAGTCGTCGGGGCTTCTGAACGCACCGGTAAGAAATCCCCGGCCCAACGGGCTATACGGAACAAATCCGATGCCCAGTCCTCGACATGCCGGCAGAATCTCCGGCTCGGGATCGCGCGTCCACAGGGAATACTCAGTCTGAAGTGCGGTGATGGGATGCACGGCGTGCGCGCGTTCGAGTGTATGCGGCGCAGCTTCCGATAAGCCCAGGTACCGCACCTTGCCTTCTTCAACTAGGCGCGCCATGGCGCCGACGGTTTCTTCGATAGGGACATTGGGATCGACGCGATGTTGGTAGTAGAGATCGATGGTGTCGATGCCGAGCCGTCGCAGGCTCCCTTCCGCCGAATGTTTCACGTAAGCCGGACTGCCATTCACTCCGCGCGCCTGCGGATTGTTGGGGTCGCGAACGATGCCGAACTTGGTGGCAATGAAGATTCTGTCGCGCCTTCCTTTCAGGGCCTTTCCAACCAGTTCTTCATTCGTATAGGGGCCATACATATCGGCCGTGTCAAAAAAGTTGATGCCAAGTTCGAGGGCGCGATCAATGGTCGCCAGCGATTCTTGCTCATCGCGAGTCCCGTAGAAGTCGCTCATACCCATGCAGCCGAGTCCGATGGCAGAAACCGTCGGGCCGTTCTTACCCAGTGTGCGTGTCTTCATCGCGTTCTCCTCAATGCGTCCTTTCATCATTGGAGCGCATTGTCCTGCTACAGATCAAATGCCGTTTAAAGCGCGGTGATTCCGGTTGCCTTATTCTTCTGAGGAGGGATTCAAGTGACGGATTTGGGGTTGTACGCCAGGATGTTCGAAGTGGCGCTCGAAGAAGCGCGTGCGGGCGCAGCAGAAGGGGGCATTCCGATTGGCGCAGCGCTGTTTCGGAGGACCGGAGAATTGATCAGCCGCGGCCATAACCGGCGCGTACAGCAAAGCGACCCGAGCGTGCATGCGGAGACGGATGCGTTCCGGCGCGCGGGAAGGCAATCGAGCTATCGCGACCTGGTGATGGTGACGACGCTGGCTCCCTGCTGGTATTGCAGTGGCCTGGTGCGGCAGTTTCGGATTGGCGCGCTGGTGGTCGGCGAGAGCCGAACGTTCGCGGGCGGAGTGGATTGGCTTCGGGCAAACGGAGTCGAAGTGTCCGACCTCGACAATGCCGAGTGCAGGCAATTACTCGAGCGATACATCGCGGCAAACCCGAAGATCTGGCATGAAGACATCGGGGAAGATAGCGACTAAGTTCCAGAGATCAGTGCTCTGAGAACAGAGGGCAGGGTGAAGTGGAGAGCCCCCTCACCCGGAATTGCGCTCCGCCTCTTGCCCACGCCTACTCGAACTTGTACCCGCGATTCGGAATGTATTCGAACTTCAAAAGTCCGTCGCGGTAGTCCACATGCATGATCAAAAGCTGAAAAGTGTTCGCGCCAAAGAAGCCCGATATCTCCATCCCGTTTTCTTTCGAGACCATCGAAGTATCGGTAGTGACCACTCCGTTCACCTTCTGTGCCATGTGAGCAAAGTTGTAAGTAATCTCATCGGCAACCTTGATCTTTCCCGAGCCATACGCCGAGTTTTGCTCGTGCACCTTCGATACGTCGAAGGCCACGCCGAAAGACACGTTGGTTTCCGGAGTGCCAAGGTCCAGGATGAACAGCTTGATCGGCGCAGAGGCGGGGTCTTTTGCCTTCTCTCCCGTCAGTACCGCGGGTAAGATCAGGCTTTTTCCTGCACGGTAGATTTGCGTGTAATCCTTCATCTCGGGCGCAATATAACGATCCGTCGCTTGTGGATTCGCAATTTCCGCATCGGCATTCCGGTCCGTATGCAGACTCGGCTTCTCCGCGGATGCCTGCGATGGACGCACGGGCAATGGCGCGAGCGAAAGTTTGCGCATGGGATAATCCACCGTCAGCAGAAAATCGGAAAAGACGTCGATATCGAGGTTCCCGTCTCCATCGTCAAAAGGACTCGAAGCATCGATCACATTGACTGTGCAGTTATGAAACTCCAAATTCCCGAGCTTGATGGAATCGGCATACGCGGTATACGTGGGCTTGCCTCCTGGGGATGCGGCCGTCTCTATTTCAGAAAGCCGCTTAAGCCCGGCACGCTCGGCGACCGGCCGATATACCGTTAAGCCTCCCTGGCCGGCCCCTAACTGTAAGCGCGCCTGAGTTGAATTGACGGTCATCTCCAATCCCGATGCTCGCGTGTGGCCGGCATACCCAAGCAATTTGATAAATGGAATCTCTGCGGACATCTCTGCGGATGTCAGTCTGCAGACTCGCGAAGGCTCGGCATCCTGCTTCTTCCAGCGTTCCAGCTCCGCCTTCATCTGCAGAAGCGAGTTAGGATCCTCGCCGTTGGGCGCCGCGAGAAAGGATCCCATTTCCGTAGTCCTCTGCGGCAATGGGAGCGTGTGAATCCAGGCAGCACGAATCTGCGGGTCTTCCGGATCGAATTGGTGCGCCAGGTCGATTTGTTGGCGGGCAGTCGCGTAGCGGGAGTTCACTTCAGCAAATTTCGCAAAAAGCAGGCGCGTGAGCGGATTGCAGGAGTCGAGCTTATACGAGTCGAGAACGGTCTTCTCCACTTCCCATGGCTTTCCTTCGCGCAACAGAACCTCGCCTTTCAAAGTAAGCAACGTGGCTGCACGCGCGCCAGTCTGCGCGGTGGCTTTCGTCGCATCCACTGAACCCTGCGCGGCATGCACCGCCTCATCGGCATCCAGCACCTTCTGCTCAAGCAAGAGCGTGCGAACAAGCCCCACCAGGGCATCGGTGTCTTCTGGATGAGCGGAAACCGCTGCGCGAAACAGCTCCTCAGCCTTCGCATAATCGCCGGCCATCAGTGCCTTTTCCGCGTCGCTGGGCGCGCCGTGCTTGACCACGGAACAATTCACGCCCCACAATCGCTGCGCCGGGAACGTGAGCAGACCGAACACCAGCAACAGGCTCAAAAAGAAATGGTGATTCGGCGCGCAAACGGAGACCCGCACCGGGATTCGAATCCTCATAGACACCTCGCCGACGATTTCAATTAACGAACAAGGATACAGGCAAATTGCCCATCGTGGATCGGGGATATGAGGAAGTGCACCCACTGGAGCGGATCGGCCCGGCGGGTGATGAAGCGGCGGGACTCAAACTGGAGTCCCGCGGACCACTCCCGATCAAACCGATTCAGTCAGGAAGATTTTGGTGCGGAAGAGGGGACTTG
>PLTV01000223.1:11661-11781 GCA_003164635.1 Acidobacteriaceae bacterium | reverse complement strand
CCAGCAGCACCCGCATCCACTGCGCTTTGGGCGGAATCTCCAGCGAAAGCAGTTTTTCCACGGCTAGCGCGTAGCAAAGATTGTTGGCCAGCGGGTCGAGATAGTTGATGCGATCGGTCA
>PLTV01000223.1:5925-11573 GCA_003164635.1 Acidobacteriaceae bacterium | reverse complement strand
CGATACCCCTCCACCGGATAGTCCTTGCGCAACGGGTGTCCTACCCACTCGTCCGGCATCATGATCCGCCGCAGATTCGGATGCTCTTCAAACCGAATGCCGAAAAGATCAAAGACTTCGCGCTCGTAGTAGTTCGCGCCTGCCCATACCGGCGTAATCGTTTCCACCGCCGGCTCTTCTTCCTCCAGCAGCACCCGCAGCCGTATCCGTTCCTTCAACGCGTGCGACAAAAGGTGATAGCTCAACTGAAACCGCGGCGAGGCAGGGAACCAGTCCACCGCCGTCATGTCATCGAATGCGTTATACCCGGCACCCTTCAGCGTTGCGCATGCCTCGCGAATCGCCTCCGGCGCAATCGTCAGCGTCAGTTCGCCAAAATCGAACTTGGCGTCGGTGAGTGCTGGTTCATTCCAGCCAATAATCGCCTTCACGGCGGGATGCTCCCCGAGCCCTTCCAGCACCGCCACTTTACCCATGTACGTTGGGGTCTCACCCATATCAGAGGTCCGCCTTATCCTGGCTCCAATCGAGGACGCCCTTGCGCACAATGTAGTAAAGTCCGACCGCGACAAATCCCAAATAGACCAGCATCTCCCAGAAGCCGAACAGCCTGCTCCCTGTGATCCCATAGAGCTTGCGGTAGATCACCGCCCACGGCATCATGAACACCGCTTCCACGTCGAACAGGATGAACAGCACGGCCACCAGGTAAAACCGCACGCTGAACCGCCCCCGCGCATCGCCCGTGGCCACAATCCCGCACTCATACGCCGCCAGCTTGGTCGCCGTATTGCGGTGTCTTCCCACAAAATACGACGCCACCACCATGCCGCCACCCAGCGCAATCACAGCCAGTATCTGCAGGAATAGCGGGAGATATTGCCAGTAGTAAGGGGTCATTTGGGCCTATAGTCCCGGTCCGTCCGAAGATTTGCGCCCCCGCATCGAGAACCCGAACAGGGCGCTGGTTTGAGCTTAGGTTTTCAGCCTCATCCCGTCAAGGATGACAGCCGCCGTCAATTCACGCTTCAAGCAACACAAAACCGCAAAACAAGCCACAATTCCCCAAATAGTTCCGCGCCATTTGCAAGCTGCTCCGCATGCAGACCAGGTTGCTCTCCTCTTAAATCTCCAAACGGCGAAACGCCATGCCACAATCCCGCATCGTACTGCCGGGTGGGTTGAGAAGGGCGGATTTCCCACTTGCACTGATTAGCTCCGCACGAGTTCGATGGCAGACCTGAACCTGGGTTCGATCAAATTTCGTTTCGAGTTAAGAAATCCCGCACCCAGCCGACAGAACTCCACATGAGCGCACATGCCCAATCAAGATGCGGTCAGTTCGTTATATCAATGCAGATTTCCGACCATGTGTGAGCGTTGTCACTTCGGTGAGCAAATTCGCCGGGCATACTACGCGGGACGGTCACAAACCCGGTACCTTCGTTATCTGTATCCAAGACTAAAGTGACCGAAGAACAGCGTAAGGGACAAAACGATGGCATCTTCCATTGCAGACTTCTCGAATTCTCTCCCCGTCCCGGCAGCCTCTGCGTCCCGCGCACAAATCCGCCGCCGCCGCATTGGCCCTGAAGCCGGACACGCCCTCGAAAAACTAGGCCACGCCATTGAATACCTGACCGACGAATTCGTTTTCCACGGCGAAGACATCGCCCCGCGCAATGCGCAGCTCGAAGCCGTTCAGCTCCTCATGCGCATCAACCGCCAGATTTACTTCGCCTGTCCCGAGATTCCCACTCTCTGCGACCGCCTCCGCTCCATCCTGCACTTGCACGAAGTCTGAGCGTCGCCGCTCCCCAATCAGTCGTTCCCCATCGGCTGCCAAAGCTCCACGCGGTTTCCTTCCGGATCCGTGAGCCAGCCAAATTTCCCAAAATCGTAGCTGTCGCGCTTTTTATCCACCGCGACACCTTCGCCGATCAAGCGATCCAGCACACCATCCAGATCGTCCACTTGTAAATTGATCATTGCCTTCTGCGCCGCAGGAAAGTAATCGTTCTCCGGCTTGAAAAGCGCAAACACAACCTGCGGGTGCTTCGTCGGTGCGGCAAACGAAAACGCCCCATCCGCCTTCACCAGCCCAAGATGCTTCTCATACCACGCATACAGCGCTTTCGGATCGTTCGCCCGCAAAAACACCCCGCCAAATCCTGTAATCGCTCCCATCCCGCCTCCTCGTAACAATCCTTCGACAGTTTTATTAAGACAACGCCGTTTCCTGCAACCCCAAAACCTTAGGCCTCGGCCCCGTCCTTCAACCCCTCGCGTACCCGCTCACTCACCGCCGCCTTCCTCCGTAACACAGCCGCCGAAATCAACGTGATAATCAATCCCACCGGCAACGGCTCCATAAACGTATATGCCATGTTCACCAGCGGATTCTGATAAAGCTGCTGCGTGTGCTCAATCGCCGCCACCTTCGCCGCCGTTCTCGCAGGGTCCAGCCCCGCCGCCTGTACCTTGTGGACTTGCGCCGCAAAGTAGCTATCCATAAAGTGCGGCATGAACCCAAAGTAAAGCACCTCCCACGACGCCACGTAGCACGCCGTTGTGATCAGCGCGATCAATATTCCGCACCCAAACGCTCGCCCAAACGAGATCTGCCCGTCCAGCGTGTTGTCCCGGTAGCTGCGAATGCCAAAGTAGATCAGCAAAAATGACGCCACCATAATGGTGTAGCCCACCATCATGCTGTGGCCAGAGCTGATGTACTTGGCGAGTAAAAGCGAGCTGTCCATCATGACGGAGATCATGACCCCTGCGATCAATCCAAACGTAAGTACGGCTTTCTTCATGCGAGCCTCCTGATTCGACTGCTTCGTCCCGTCGACAATGAACTCACAATGCCGGGCAATTACTCCGGCTGTCGTCATTCTTTCGTATGATTTTGCCCCAGGCGGCCCAAAATCCTGCTTTTGCATGACGCCATCACGGCAACAACCCCAGTTCCTTGCCGCGCTGCACCGCCTGGGTACGCCGCGCTGCACCCAGCTTGTCAAACGCCCGCGCGCAGTGCGTCTTCACCGTGTTCTCTGAAACAAAAAGCTCCGCGGCAATCTCCCGATTGCTCAACCCCCGCGCAACCAGCGTAAGAATCTCCATCTCCCGCGGCGTGATCCCCAGCGACTGTTGCCGCCCCATATCCGGTAGGAATGGAACCGGTGCCCCAGGGCTCGCCTTTGAGGCCTGGGAGTCGACCGCCTGCACAATCACTTCCTTCACCACCACCGTTTCGCGCCGCCGTGTGATCCGCAACCCCAGCCAGATACCAAACGCCGCGAACAGAATCGCCACCAGCCCGCTGTAAAGCTCCACCGAGTGCTCAATCACGACAAACCGGTATTCGGTATATTGCAGCGTGACAATCAGCAAGCCCCCAACCACACCGAAGATGAGGACATGGCGCTTCATGAGTTCGACGCAATGAAGTATAGACTCCACACCCCATTGAGTCCTGTCATCCCCAAGCCCCCCTCCAGGCAAGTCATCCTGCGCGAGCGTAACCATTCGTAGAACCTGCGGGTGGCTTTCGTTCTTCCAAAATTGAAATCCCCTCAGCCGCCCCCTATCATCCCAACATGCGCCCCCACGCACTCTTTCTTCCACTCCTCCCACTCACCCTCCTGGGCCAAACACCGCTCCAATCCAAAGTCGCCGCCATCGCCCAGGCCGCACAGGGAACCGTCTCCGTCGCTTGCCTTCTTCCCGGCACCACGCTCAACTGTGACCTCAATCCACACAACCACCCACCCATGCAGTCCATGTACAAATACCCGCTCGCCCTCACGGTCCTTCACCTCGCAGATCAAGGCAAGCTCTTGCCCAACCAGCGCCCCGGTGAGCCCACCGAGGTCACTCTCGACCGAACCGTGCGTTTTCTCCCCGCCGATCGCATCCCCGGGTCCTACAGTCCACTTCAGGATCGCTACCCCAACGCCAACGTCGACGTCACCCTGCGCGAGCTCATCCAGCTCGCTGTCGGGCAAAGCGACAATGGCGCCGAAGAGGTTCTCCTCCGGCTGGCCGGTGGCCCACCCGTCGTCCAAAGCTACATCCACTCTCTCGGAATCACGGCCTTCCACCTGGTCGATAGCGAGCGTGACCTCGGCCGCGACGAAAACCTCCAGTATCGCGACTGGATCGAGCCCGTAGCCGCTGTCCGCCTCCTTGAGCGCCTCGTCCACGATCCGCCCATCTCGCTCGCAGCCAACACCTTCCTCCTCGAAACCATGACCAACGCCACCACGGGCCCCCATCGCCTCCGCGCCGGACTCCCGCCCGGAACCGTTCTTGCCCACAAGACCGGCTCCTCCGGCACGCGCGCCGGGCTGACCGCCGCCACCAACGACATTGGATTAGTCACACTACCCGACGGCCACAAGCTAGCCATCGCCGTCTTCGTCACCGACAGCCGCGCCAACGAAGATACGCGCGAATCCGTAATCGCCCGCATCGCCCAGGCCGCCTACACCGCGGCCATCGCAACAAAGTAACGCCAGTCGCCCATCCGCGCCAGTGTCCAATCCTCCATTCCCATGGAGAGTTGGAAACTTCCAACCCAAACAAACAGGAAGACCCAACCTTCACCCTCCCCTGGTATGGGTGCCCCATCCTTTCCGCAGTTCCATCGCGGAAAGGGTGGGAAACCACGAGCTTCAACCAACGAGCGGTCCAAGCTACTTCGGTGCCTGCGCCGGTGGATTCTCGCTGGTCGGCGGCACAATGCCTTTGAGCCGCAAGTAGGTCACCATATTCCCGTAATGCTCATCCGTGTGTGCGGTGTTCAGCGAGAGCAAAGTTAGCTTTGCCAGGTTGAAACTGGCAAACTTCACCATCTCACTGCCCTGGGCATCCGTCATGCCGTCGTACGTCTTGCTGCAGTACGCCACCGCATCTTTTACCGCGGACACGAGGTCGGCTTTAGAGGTCTTCGTTTTCTCAACGTTCTTTGCCGGATTCGCTTGCCCCGAGGCCATCGAGCAGAACATGTAGTTCGCGTCAGCTACGTGGCCGACCAATTGGCCAAAACTCCGAACCTCCGGTGTCGGCTTGAAGGAGTAGTTTTCCTCCGGCATCTTCTCGGCGGCCCTCACCACTGAACCGCTAATGAAGAGGTAGAGTCCCTTTTCGCTTTGCGTGAATGGATTTGCGGGTGAACCAGCCGGCGCTTGCGGCTTGTCCTGTCCGAGCAGACTCAGCGGGGCGATTGCAACCACTGCATAGAGAAAACACTTTCCTTTATTCACAGAAGACCTCCGGTGAAATCATGCCACATCGCAACGGCTTAAGTGTGGAATGTTGTCGCACCGAACGGCAACGAAAGAAGAGCTGGGAAAGCATAAACCCAAACCAGCCAGCCGATCTCAATCCCCGGAAAATGTCCCTTGACTTGAGGGTGCCCCGGTCCCTCGCATTTGGGGACCGGGGAGGGAGGCCACGAATCCAACCAGACGATTTCTAGGAAGCGCTCCTCATTGTCCCAGCGCCAGAACCGCCAGCAGCACCAGCCACGCCGCGCTCATCGTATGCCAGAACCATGCCGTGCAATCCACGGCGATCTGCCGATACTCCACCTTTCGAAACCAACCGAGCGCGCAAAGGCATAACACCAGCGCCACCACCCCGAA
>PLTV01000223.1:5690-5836 GCA_003164635.1 Acidobacteriaceae bacterium | reverse complement strand
CGTTCCATCGACAGGCTGCTCAAAATCAGCAGCGCCGTATTCAGGAAGAGAATCGGCGGCAGCAGCACCGGCCGCCAGTCGCCAATCAGTTCATGCGTCCGCGGATCCATGCGCATGCCCGCCTGGCGCGCAAAGAAAAACAGCAC
>PLTV01000223.1:4405-5672 GCA_003164635.1 Acidobacteriaceae bacterium | reverse complement strand
TTCCACTCATCGTCTCCACCACCACCGCCGCCCGTCGGACGCCGGTCGACCGGTGGTTTACCGCCGATTCCCGGTTCTTTCCGTTCAATCTCCGCAGGGGTGGGGGTGAATATGGAGGGCATGCGGGCCTCTGTGAGGTTGAGATTACACTCACATCGGCTTGGACGCATTCAGAATCGAAGTGGATGGATCAATTTTTCAGGCCTTCGCGTCCAGCCCAAATTTTCCATCCCAGAATGCGGAATCAGACACCCCGCGCCTCATTCACAATCCGCACAAATAATTCATGTACGCGCCGATCCTGCGAAAGTTCCGGATGAAACGTTGCCGCGAGAATCTTCCCCTGCCGCACCAGCACCGGGAAACCCTCACGCCGCGCCAGAACCTCTACGCTGTTCGCCGTCTCCGCCAACCGTGGCGCGCGAATGAACACCATCTCCAGCGGCCCGCCTGGCAGAGCCGTCTCTGCCGTCAGAATGCTCGAGTCGATCTGCCGCCCATACGCATTACGCTCCACGACCGCATCGAGCAGCCCGAGAGACCGCTGCGGCGGATGCTTCACCTTACGTGCCAGAAGAATCGCTCCTGCGCACGTGCCGAAAACGGGCTTCTGCGCGCAAAAATCTGCCAGGATCTCGAAAAAATTCAGCTTCTCCAGAAATCGCAGAACCGTCGTCGATTCGCCTCCGGGCAAGATCAGCCCGTCCAGACCATCCAGTTGATCGGGCTTGCGCACCTCCACCGGGTCCGCGCCCGCTTCCTTCAGCGCCTCGGCGTGTGCCGCATAGTCTCCCTGAATCGCCAGCACACCAATCCGTGGTTTCAAGTATTCCATCAATTTCTGTCCTCTAAATGCGCCAAAATAAACTACGTAGAGCGCGACGAAAGCCCCGGGCTCTCGTTGCAGATTAATTCTTGGATCCTGCTAACCTGAAGCCGGTATGCGAACGTTGGAGACGAGAAACGCAGATGTCAAATCGCCTTGATATGCAATTCTTCTGCCCATTCGGCGGATTGTATTCCACGCAGAAGACAAAGAGACCCCACCCCCTCCCCCCATTTGCCGCAAACTATAGGAAACAAAGCGCAGTTGCCGCAAGAAAATGCAATCGCTCTCGGATTCAGAGGGAATTACCGGGTTTTGAAGGGTTTTGTCTGCCAGAGACAGCTCCCGAGTGCCGCAAAGCCCCAGGCAAGCATCGGGAAAGTCTGCCGCACAGCAGGTGTCTTACCAGCCGCGCGTCTGCAAAAGTTGCGACTCCTCAAG
>PLTV01000223.1:3712-4315 GCA_003164635.1 Acidobacteriaceae bacterium | reverse complement strand
CCAAGCTGCATCATCAGCGCCGCATCGGCCGGTGTTGCGATTCCGCCCGCCGAGAAGTTGGGAACTGGAAGTCTGCCCGCCTGCGCAACCATGCGGATCAGCTCATACGGAGCCTGGTGCTCTTTGGCCGCCGCGTACAGTTCCTGCTCGCTGAGCACCGTGAGCGCCTTCATCTCCCTGACGATCTGGCGCATGTGCTGCACGGCGTGAACCACGTCTCCGGTGCCCGCTTCGCCCTTGGTGCGAATCATCGCCGCACCCTCGGCAATGCGCCGCAGCGCCTCGCCCAGGTTACGCGCTCCGCAGACGAACGGCGTTGTGAACGCATGCTTGTCAATATGATGGCTCTCGTCCGCTGGGGTCAGAACCTCGCTCTCGTCGATGAAGTCCACGCCCANNCCCAGTTCCTGCAGAATCTGCGCCTCGGCGAAGTGCCCGATGCGGGCCTTGGCCATCACGGGAATGGACACCGCCTGGATGATCTGCCGGATCAGGCCGGGCTTGGCCATGCGCGCCACTCCGCCCTCCGCCCGAATCATGGCCGGAACGCGCTCAAGCGCCATGACAGACACCGCCCCCGCCTCTTCGGCGATGCGCGCCTGC
>PLTV01000223.1:0-3701 GCA_003164635.1 Acidobacteriaceae bacterium | reverse complement strand
CAGGGACCTCGTTCTAGGCATTCTCCGGCGTCTGAGGGATCCGGAGCGACGATGCACACTTCCTTTTCAGTGTAGCAGCGAAACAACTGCGGCCGAGGGGCAGACGCAACGGCTGAGGGGACGGAGTGCGCACAGTTAGATTCTTCCAATCCTTTCACCCTTCCACTGGACCCGCTGCTGCATGAGTACGAGCACATGGCTGCTATGCCAACAATTCCACAGGCGGTCCAACAGGCGCCGAAGCCAGCAGGCGCAGAGCAGGCAGCCGGAACGCAAGGCGGCCAGGCTCTTGTTCCACTCCCGAAACCGCAGCTGCAAACCGATTCAATCGTTCTCACACCGGCGCAAGCGTGTTTGCCGGTTCGGCTCGATGTGTCGGTGCCGGTTCGCGACTTTCGCGTACGTAATTTGCTCGCGCTCGAGTCGTCCCACCTGGTTGAGTCCGGATGGAGTCATGGAGACGACGTTCCTCTGGCAGCTGGCGAAGTGCAATTGGCCTGGAGCGAGTTTGAGGTTGTCGAAACGCATTTGGCTGTCCGCATCACGCGGCTGGCCTGAGAGTTTTTCAAGGTTGTACCGAGGAAGAAGAACCAATCCATGCCTGAAGGGGGATTCGCCCGATGAAACTGGAAAGAGGACAAGGGCGCATTGGCTCGCCGGTCATCGAGCTCGCCCGGTGGCTGTTCAAGCGATTACAGCCATCGCCTGCCCGCCCAGCGCAGATGGCAGTTCTGGAGCGAATTTCTCTTGCACCACGCCAATCCCTGACTCTTGTTGAGGTTCAAGAGTGCAAGTTCTTGATCGTCACATCCGTCGAAGGCATTTCCGTTGTGCATCCGCTGGGAACCGGACGCATTCCGTGTGAGTCCTGGCTCCCGCTGCTTCCCGCGTCGAACCCGACCGAATCCACACCCGCGGAGACAGGCACATGCTAGCCATCCACGCCGCCGGAAAGATTGCGGCCCAGGTGCAGATCTCGCTCCTGCCTGATCTGAACGCGCGCCTGCACGCGTCCGATTCGACGCCGTGGACGATTCTGTTTGTTCTGACTCTTATTACCTTGCTGCCCGCAATTCTGATGGCGATGACGCCGCTGGTGCGCCTTCTGGTCGTCTTCCATTTCCTGCGCCAGGCGCTCGGCACGCAGACGGCCCCTTCCAATCCGACTCTGATGGGCCTGGCGCTGATGATGACCTGGTTCCTGATGACGCCGGTCCTGAATGAAGTCGACCGGCTGGCCGTGGAACCCTATCGCAATGGCCAGATGACAGGCTGGGAAGCGATCGATCGCGGCTCGGTGCCGGTCAAGCAATTCCTTCTCCGTTACGCGCGCGAGAAAGATCTCGCACTGTTCGCCGCCGCCGGCCAGGCCCCGCGCCCCCAGTCTGCGGACGATCTTCCGATGCGTGTCGTCGTGCCCGCGTACATTCTCTCGGAACTGAAAGCGGGGTTCACCATCGGCGCGGTATTGTTTTTACCCTTCCTGCTTATCGACATGGTGACGGCTGCCATTACTACTTCCATCGGAATGTTTCAGCTTCCTCCCGTCGTCGTATCGACGCCCTTGAAGATTTTGCTTTTTGTGATGGTGGATGGCTGGAACCTTTTGGCTGCGTCTCTGATGAAAAGTTTTTGAGAGAGGTGTGATGACGCCCGATCAGGTAGCCGAACTGCTGCGCCAGCTCACGAAGGAGGCGATGATCCTGGCCGCTCCGCTGCTGATCGCCGCAGTTCTGTTGAGTTTCGTATTGAGCCTTGTGCAAACGTTGACGAGCCTTCAGGAGCAATCACTGACCTCCGTGCCGCGTCTCCTTGCGATAGGCGCGATCCTGCTGGTCGGAATGCCGTGGTTTCTTGAAAGGCTGGTCACCTACACCGAATGTCTGCTGGGAGATTTTCGTCGCTTTCTTGGATGAGTTAAGGGTCGCGTTGCGAGTTGAGCCCGATTGGCTCAAGGAGGTTGATGGAACATACCCTGGCATCGGACTGGAGCACCTTTCTTCCCGCCATGGCGCTGACCCTGGTCAGGGTGAGTGGGATGATTGTCTTCGCACCTTTTTTTTCTTCGACGGCGCTGCCCGTGCGCACGAAGGCGGCCTTTGCGGGCGTGGTGGCTTATCTCCTTGCGCCACTCGTTGCGTCGCTTCCCGCGGCTCAGCCCGAGCTCGGATGTGTGGCGCTTCTGGGGGAACTGGCAGTTGGCCTTCTCTTTGGGCTTACGGTTGCGCTTGCCAACGAAATGATGCTGTTCGCAGGCCAGCTGATCGGCATGCAGTTCAGTTTCTCCATGGTGAATCTGCTCGATCCCAGTTCGTCGATTCAAACGCCGTTGCTGGGAGACCTCTTCCAACTGATGGGAACTCTGGTGGTGATCACCTCGGGATTGGACCGCGTGCTGCTTGCCTCCGTGATGCGCACCTTTCGCGCCGTGCCTCTCGGCACGTATGTACTTCCGCCGGCAAACGCTCTGCAGTTGGTACGCGCCGCGTCCGGTGTGTTTCTGGCGGCAATGGAACTCGCGGCTCCGATTCTGGCGGCAACCGTTCTCATCGAGGTGGCGATCGCACTGCTGAGTAAACTGAGTCCGCAATTGCCCGTAATGTCATTGACCGTACCCATCAAGACGCTCGCCGGGCTTGCATTGCTGACGGGCGCGCTCGCCTTGTGGCCGCGCTTTTTTGAGGCTCGATTCAGCGGACTGCTTGACCTGGCAGAGCGGTTGATCGCACAGCCGGACCGCAGCTTCGTCTTGTCGCCGCCACCGGGAGGATAGACGATGGCCGGCGAACGCACAGAACAGGCAACTCAGCATCGCCGCGAGGAAGCACGCAGGCAAGGCGATATTCTGCACAGCCGCGAGCTATCGGCTGCGGCGGGCACCCTGGCCGGCGCGATGATGCTGGGCGCTCTGGGAAACCGCATGTTTCTTGCGTGGCGTGGCGCTTTTGCCGGCTTCCTTGAACTGGGATCTCCGAAGAATTGGGATTTGGGATCTTTAGCGCCAACTTTGAACACGATGAAGGGATTGGCGCTGACGCTGTTGGAGCCTGCGGCGCTTCTGATGACCGCTGTGGCCGCGGCTGCACTGGGCGCGGGTCTATTGCAAACCGGCGGAATCAGCTTTTATACCGGCTCGGTGGGATTCAAGGCAGACCGAATCAATCCCATAACAAATCTGAAGAACCTGTTTTCCCTGCGCGCGGCAGCACGTCTTGCCAAGTCCATGATTCCGGCCGCGGCCCTCGCAGTTTTCGCTGCTCAGCGGGTGATCCGGCAACTGAGCCTGCCGCCGTTTTCTCTGACACGCATCGAGAGACTCGGGGCAGATATTTATGGCTTGGCGCTGGCTGCGGCTTGGCTCCTGTTTGGATGGTCCCTGGTCGACTACCTGGTCGAATGGCAGAGCCGCGAGTCGCGGCTGAAGATGAGCCGCGAGGATTTGCGCGACGAGTACAAGGAGACCGAAGGGAACCCGCAGATCCGCGGCCGCATTCGCAACCTGCAGCGCCAGGCGCGCCGCCGCCGGGTGAAGGCCGACGTCTCCAAGGCTGCCGTGGTGCTGGTCAATCCCACCCACTATGCCGTGGCCCTCGGCTTCGATTTTGCCACCATGGAAGCGCCCAAGGTGATGGCCAAGGGCCGCAACCTGCTGGCCGAGGAGATCAAGGCCGCGGCCCGCTGGGCGGGGGTGCCGATTATCG
>PLTV01000156.1 GCA_003164635.1 Acidobacteriaceae bacterium | reverse complement strand
TGCGTTTGGCGATGTCATCGATCATGGTGCGGATATCGAATCCGGCGTAGAGCGCAACGTAGGCCAGCAGGTGCACGGTTCCATAGAAGAAAGCAAAAAGGCCGAGAAGGCGGCGGAATTGAATGAGCCAGCCAAGCTTGGGAATGACCCTGCGGACGGGCGTGATGGCGAGAGAAAGAATAAGCAACAAAAGCGTGTTGTAGCCGGTAGTGAGCTCGATTTTGGCGGTGGGGTCCGGGCCGAGCGTATTGGTTATCGCTCCGTAGACAAGCAGCCCCATGGGCCACAGGCAGGCCAGCCAGGTGAGGGTCTTGAGAAGGATGAGTGTCGATGGTTTCATGGTCGCAAAGCAGCGGAGTTGGCGGGGATAGCGCCCCCTCCACCTAAAAATTCCTCTTCAGGTCCACGCCGGTGTAGAGCGAGGCCACCTGGTCCGCGTATCCGTTAAACATGAGCGTAGTTCGGCGCTGCGCGTAAAACGGCAGGCCGATGCGGCGTTCGGTCTTCTGGCTCCAGCGGGGATGNNGATTCACGTTGGAATAGAAGCCATACTCATTGGGCGCCATTTCATTCCACGTGGTCGAGGGCTGCTTGTCGAGGAAGCGCACGGCGACCATGGATTTTGCTGACTTGAATCCGTACTTCCATGGAATGGCAATGCGGATGGGTGCACCGTTCTGGTTGGGGAGCACGTCTCCGTACAGCCCGAAGGTCAGCAGGGTGAGCGGGTGCATGGCTTCATCCATGCGCAGGCCCTCGGAGTAAGGCCAGTCGATGGTCGACTCATCGGACCACTTCTCGACTTTGCGGTCGAAGTAGGAAAGGAACTGGACGTACTTGGCCGAGGGAAGCGGATCGCATTGCTTGATGAATTCAGAGAGCGAATAGCCAACCCAGGGAATGACCATGCTCCACGCTTCAACGCAGCGATGGCGATAGACGCGCTCTTCGAGCGGACGCAACTTGAGCAGCGCGTCAATGTCGAAGGTTTTCGGGTTCTTCACCTTGCCATCTACCTTGATGGTCCATGGACGCGTCGGTAGCACACCGGCATTCTTGGCGGGCAGGTCCTTTTGCACGCCGAACTCATAGAAGTTGTTATAGTGGGTGACGTCTTCGAGGCTCGTGAGCGTTTCTCCGGTCGTGGAGAGTGAGCTTTTCACGGTTTGCAGTCTGGTATCGGCATGGGCCGATGTGCGCGGGTTGGCGATCTCGGCGAGACGATCGGCGCCAAGGGCGGCGCCGCCGGCGGCCGCGGCTCCAGAAAGCGCGGTGCGCAGAAATCTTCTGCGGTCCATGTACCACTCGTATCCACTTCGAGGTGTGATCTCGGAAGAGGGAATGTCGACAGGTTTTTTAATCAGCATGCATCGGCCTCGTGGGAACCCCTCTGTTATTAGACACGAAGCAGGGTCCGCACGTTACAGGTACGTGCGAACCAGTGCGAACGGATTCCGCAGGATCAAAAGGCCTGGGCTCATAAGTGATATTCGGGTTTGGAGTTTCTTCGATTTCCGAAAATTACATTTGGTCGCGCGCAAAGGGCCATTCGCGCATGCGCTGGGCCCGCCAAAGGTAGATGAGGGTTCCGCTGAGGGCGATGACGATGGCGACGGCAAGGCCTTTCAACGCGCTGGTGCGGTTGATGAGCATGAAAGCGAAGCCTGCCATGGCAATCAGCGGCGGCAGCGGAAACAAGGGCATGCGGAAGGGACGCTGGAGTTCGGGCCTGCGAACGCGCAGCAGAATGACGCCGATGTGCTGGAGAAAGAACTGAAGAAGGATGCGGGTGATCACCAGCAGCGTGATGACCTGGGTCAACGAAAGGAAGCAGAACGCGGCGGCCACAAAGCCCAGGGCCAAAAGCGAACGGTGTGGAATGCCGTGGCGCGGATGCACGGCGGCGAGAAAGCGGAAGTAGTTGCCATCGCGCGCAGCCGCATAAGGCACCCGTGAGTAGCCGAGCAGCAACGAGAAGACACTTGCGAATGCGGTCCAGATAATGAGTGCGGCCATCAGGCGGCCGGCCCAAGCGCCAAAGGCCGATTGAGCGATCTGCGCAACGAGTTGGAGACGCGTGGTTCCCTGGGCGACGGCGTGGCCGGCGGCTTCGCGCACTGACGGAAGCGCCGCGAGATTCATGGCCACGTAGAACGCGGTGACAAACACAATTGAAAGCAGAATCGCTCGTGGAATGGTTTTCTCGGGCTGTTTCACCTCGCTGCCGAGGAACGTGATGTTGTAGTAGCCCCAATAGTCATATGTCGCGATGAGCGTAGCCTGGGCAAGACCACCCACTGCAAGACCAAGCCCCAGGGCCGGACTGGGCGGAAAGGACCAGCCACCCGCGGCGCTCGCATGCGCGAAGCCCGAGACGATGACGCCGCCAATGGCAACAAGAACGCCGCCAAACAGCACCCATGCCAGGCGAGTGACCTGGCTGAGGTTTCGGTAAAGGAGCGCCGTCACCAGCAAACACACAGCAACGGCCGCAAAGTTTCCGTAATGCAGCGACGGCACCGCAGCCATCGGCGCACGCTCGAGGCCACGCCAGAACCAGGCAAGGAAGCTGGAGAGGCCGATGCAGCCGGAAGCGATGGAGAGCGGCGCGGAGAAGCTCAATTGCCAGACATAGAGGAAGCTGAGCCAGTTCCCTGCTTTGTTGGGGCCGTAGATTTCACGCAGGAATGCGTAGGATCCGCCGGCGCGTGGAAACGCCGCACCGAGTTCGGCCCACACCAGGCCATCGGCAACAGCAATGGTGGCGCCAAGAATCCATGCCCAGATGGAAAGGCGTGCGCCCGCGGCAGCGATAACGAGAGGAAGCGTGATGAACGGGCCGACGCCGATCANNCAAGCATGTTGAACAGCACTGCGGAACGCAGGCCGATGCGGCGTTCAAGAGCTTTCTCAGGGTCGGGCGGGCTGTCGATCATGAGAGTCGGTCCTGGTGTTCGGGTCGGCGGTCAGGGACGGGCGCATGGAAGCGGCGAGTTATCTTCGCGCTGGACAGCATCGTACAGGCGAACAGGAACCCTGCCTTCGAGGCCTTTAAGCTGGTCGTAGAACTCTGGGTAAAAGAACAACAAAGCTGGCGCTTCCTGTGTGAAGTAGTCGAAACCGAACGCGTCAGGTTTGACGCGCAGGTAGTCGACGGTGACAATCGCAGATTTCGGATAGACCTTTTTGGGCCGCCATCCGTGCTTGAAAACGATCGCCTTGTCTTCTATGTGGTAGGGCTTGCCTTTGACGGTTTTTCCCGTGCGCAGTTTGATCACGAACGATTCGCGCGACATTAGATGGACGCCTTCGACATCGGCCCAGGAACTGCGGGCGCTGAAGAGGATGGAGCCGTTCTGGCTTGCCTGCCGGAGATCGTCTCGGGCGACGGCTTCGGCGGGCCTGCCGGGCGGCTGAATCGTGACAGATTTGGGAGTGATTTTGGCGATCGGGCCGTCGAGACAAGAGCCGTCTTTCAAAGTGAAAGTGAGCGAGGTGGAGCGTAGGGCCTGAGCGGCGCGGCGCGGAGGCTTGGCCAGGGCGAGACTCGAGATCGCCAAAAGGGCAAGAAGAACGGAGAGACGCGTTCCGCTCTGGACCGCGCGCAACCTGTTTGACCTGAAAGCGGCCCAGCCTGGAAAGCCCGTGATCACCTAACGGATTGTACACTGACGGAAAGTATGAATCTTTCCGATAAGCAATTCAGAGCAGCAACGTTCGCAGCACTCGCCGGCCTCCTCCTTGCAGGCGCTTTCTCCGTTCGCCTGCGTGCCCAGCAAGCTGGACACGCTGCAGATTCCGTTGCTGCTCTCTCCGTTTTGCCGGGCGAGCCGAGTAGCGTGGCGCTGCCACTTGCCGAAGACCGAGGAGCAGCCGGTCTTGCGCAGGATTTGCGGCGGCTGGCGACAACCGCAAGCGTTCTGGCAATTGTGGCGCATCCCGACGATGAAGACGGATCCCTGCTCACCTACTTGTCGCGCGAAGCAGGTGCGCGGTGCACACTGCTAACGCTGACGCGTGGCGAGGGCGGCCAGAATGCCATGTCGGGCGAGACCTACGATGCGCTGGGCCTGATGCGTACCAACGAACTGCTGAAAGCCGGCGAATTCTACGGCGTAAAGCAGCTCTGGGGCACGGAAATCGACTTCGGTTTTTCGAAGACCCAGGAAGAAGCGTTTGCGCGCTGGGGCCACGAGCGCGTGCTCTACGACGCGGTGCTGGCCGTGCGGCGGGAGCGTCCACAGGTCATCATGTCCACGTTTGTCGGCGGCATTACCGATGGCCATGGGCAGCACCAGGTTTCCGGCGAGATTGCACAGGAAGCGTTCAAAGCCGCAGCCGACCCAACCGTGTTTCCTGAAATGTTGAAGCCTGTGAGCGACGGCGGGTTGGGGCTCACGGTTTGGCAGCCGGTGGCAGTTTACTCGATGACGCCGTTTGCGCCGGTGACGGATAAGGGAATGTTCGACTACGCGACGGGCAAGTGGGCGCCCGCACAGTTCAAGAACTACGTGACGGGTGAAGTGACGAAGGGCGTGCTTTCGACCGACGTAACGATCCAGGTGGGCGGGCGCGACCCGGCGCTCGGTCGCAGCCCGGCGCAGATTGCACGCGAAGGCTGGGGGATGCAGAAGTCGCAGAACGGCGGCGCGGTTCCCGCGTTGCTTGGTCCAGCGTCCACAAGCTATCACTTGTGGGCGGTGGAGGACTCTCCAAAGGCGAACGGAGGCGCGCACGGAGCCCCGGAAAGTCTGTTTGAAAACAGCAAGGTGCACGTTGATGCTTCCGTTGCCGGTCTGGCTCGTCTGGTAAAGGGGGATGCACCGGCGTGGCTGGACGAAGGATTGAGCAAGCTGAGCGCGGATTTGGCGGCACAGATGCCGAAGCTGGGGACCGATCCCATCAAGGCCGCGCATGCTCTGACGCCGGTATATCGTGAGACGCTGGAACTGCGCGAGAAGGTAGCTGCGAACGATCTGGATGCGCAGTCGAAGGCAAGTGTGCTTTTCGAGCTGGACACGAAGGTCGGCGAGTTTCAAGCGGTATTGCGCGATCTGTTGGGACTGGATGTGCTCGCGTTTACAACGCACTCGTCGAATGCGCAGGACGGCGGCGGACCGCGCGGCGGCGGGGCGGACGAAACGCCGCGCAGCGTAACGCCGGGCGAAACATTCCAGGTCCGCGTGCATACAGCGAGCGGCGCTGCGGATGCACGCGTGGTGAAGAGTTGGTTCGAGTCAGTAGGCGGCAAGAGCTGGGGCGACGGCGAGGCCGTCAGCCATCACGAGAGCGAAACAACAAACGACGCGATTTACAAGCTGAAGGTTCCCGAGGACGCGCAACCGACCGAGGCCTACTTTACGCGGCCCAACATTGAACAGCCTTACTACGATCTGAGCGATCCCAAGTACCGTGAGCGATCGTTTGCGCCGTGGCCGCTGGCGGCATGGGCTGAGTTCGCGTTCGACGAACTTCCTATCCGCGTGGGCAAAGTGGTGCAGACCATGGAGCGCACGCTGGGCCCAGGCGGCATTTACGAGCCGCTTGTGGTAACGCCTGCGATTGGCTTGCGCATGTCCCCAGAGGCGCGCATTTTGCCGCCGGGCGGCTCGGGACTTCCGGTGCGCGTGACGGTGCATGCCCAGGCCGAAGCCGAGGGGACAGTCACGCTGAAGTTGCCTGCCGGCTGGACCGTGGCGCCGGCGTCGGCGCCCTTCCATCTGGCGAGCGCGGGCGACACGGAGCCGATCGAGTTCAAGGTCGCGCCGGTCGCGGCCGATCCGGCTACGCAGGCGGCTCCGTTTGCGATCCGCGCCGTGGCCGAGTCGGGCGGACGGACCTATGAGACCGGGTGGCAGTCCGTGGGGTATGCCGGCCTTCGGCCGTACAACCAGTACAAGCCGGCTCAGCTGCTCACGCGCAAAGTCGATGTGAAGCTGGCTTCCAATCTCCGTATCGGCTATATCATGGGGACGGGCGATGAGGTTCCGGACGCGATTGAGGCCCTTGGCGTGATGCCCCACGTGCTTTCGAAGGCAGAGATTGTTGGGGGCGACTTTTCCCCGTGGAATGTCGTGGTTGTTGGAATTCGGGCCTATTCTTCCGTGCCCGAACTGGCAACGGCACAGGGACGGCTGAATGCATTTGTGCGCGATGGCGGAACGTTGATCGTGCTTTACCAGAGCGCGAGCTTCCCCGCACCATTGCCGCTCACGCTCGGAAGAGCGGAGCGGGTTGTGGACGAATCGACACCGGTAAAGCTGCTTGATGCGTCAAACTCGGTGATGACAGCTCCGAACCGCATCACATCAGCCGATTTCGACGGCTGGGTGGAAGAACGCGGACATTCGTTCCTCGAATCGTGGGATAAGGGCTTTACAGCTCTCACGGAAACCGCCGACCCAGGGCAGGATCCGCAACGCGGTGGCCTCGTGGTGGCCCATCCCGGCAAAGGAACCTACATCTACGCTGCCTACGCATTGCATCGGCAACTCCCCGAACTGGTTCCCGGCTCCTATCGCATCCTGGCGAATTTGTTAAGCGCTGGACGCTGAGCATCTACCCGGTGCCCCATCCATTTCACGGTTTCATCGTGAAATGGGTGGGAAAGCACGAAGCCCGTGCGAGCGAAGAGCCACCGTCCGACCCACCGCGAATGGTGGTCCATCGGAGGGTGGAGAAAAACCTCCCCCCAGGGTGCCTTGCCACTGGGAGATCGAACCTTCATGCTCAGTGCAAACCTATGAGAAGTCTTCCCCTTTCCCTGCTTCTCCTCCTCATCCCCGTCAGTCTGCACGCGCAGGAGGCACCCACCACAAATCCAACTCCCAGCAGCGGCAATTTCTACGCCCGCTGGTCTGCCCAGACCAATGCGATCCAGAGCAAACAGCCGGCGTGGCCCCCGCCGCTGGTGACAACATTTACGGGGCTGTTTCAGGTAATTCGCACCGATATCGTGCGCCAGGTTGCCCCGGCCCGTACCAGCACATGGAACTTCGATAACAGCAAAGCGGTGAACTTTATTCCCGGCGGNNGGCTGTGGATGGGTGGGGCGATTTTTCGTTTCTCGCCAAGTACCGGCTGGCGTCAGGGAACGCGCAGCATGGGAACTTCGACCTGAGCGTGTGGGCACTCACCACATTCCCCACCGGACAGGCCAAGAACGGCTCAAGCAATGCGAGCGTGCAACCGAATCTAGGCGGCGGCAAGGGATTTGGCAAGCTGGCAATCGTGTCGACCATCGGCGCAACGCTGCCCACAGGAAATCCGGCAACAAACACTGCGGGGCGTCCTGTCCTTTGGAATACCTCAGCTCAGTACCAGATCGGCAAGGTGTTCTGGCCCGAGATCGAAAGTAACGCGACGTTTTATCACGGCGGGACCAACGACGGAAAGAAGCAGGAGTTCATCACTCCTGGACTTCTAATCGGCAAGTGCAAGTTGCATCCGGACAACCCAAGATCGCGTCCGGGGTTCGCGGTTGGCGCCGGTATGCAAATCGCAACCAGCCACTTCCATACCTACAATCATGGCCTGGTCACGACGGCGCGCTGGATCTTCTGAGACGACAAAGGGCGAAACTTCACTGAATCCAGCCAGACTACAAAAAAAGGAAACGAGAACTGCCGGGGTCGCTTCCCGGCATTTTCTTTTGGGGCCTGCTCAGGACACCGGTTTCATTCGCCGGCAGTCAGCAGATCGATTGCTGCCGGACTCTTCGACGAGAGTGTAGGAACATCTGAGATTCGAGCAGATATAGACTTAGCGGAATCTCACGGTTCAACTTACGATCGAGTTAGTGGTAAGGAAGATGCAATTAAGTCCTATCTATGGTTGTATCTCGCTGGCAATTGTTACAGATTTGTAATGTTACGGCTATGTTAATGGCACCTATCGCGCTCTGTTAAAAGCCTGTGAATTCGTCAAATCTTAACTTACTTCTGCCACTCTGAACAACGGGGAGCGGTCTGTGTGACTCGTGTACGACGAGCGCTCAGCAAGGCTTCTGTGTTTCCCGCATGACGACAGAATTCGAATCCTTTCAGTTCTGCGAAGTGCGGGAGCAATCCGCGCACGCGAAGTGTGTGTGCTGTGTTCGAACCAACTTGATCTGAGAGGAAAATGAGAGGCCCGATGAACTTCACGCTCAAGACTGCTGCCGCGGCGATGCTGACCGTAGCCTTGGCTGCTTCGCCCGCTTACGCAACCAGCGATAAGGAACCGGAGGCGGTCAAAAAGCACACGCCCCGGAAGCCCAAGACACCGCCACCGCCATCAGTACAAGACCAGATTCAAGCGCTGCGCCAGGAAATGCAGGGCCAGATCGACGGCCTGAAGACCGACCTGGCCGACAAAGATGCGCAGTTGAAGAAAGCACAGCAGGCGGCAGCCGATGCGCAGGCTTCAGCCGATCGTGCCAATGCCGCGGCCTCGGCCGAGAACCAGGCAGTGACGGAGAATGCGTCAGCGGTGACCACGCTTCAAACCACGGTGACCGATTTGAAGGGCAACCAGGCTTCGCTGGCGGCCACGGTTTCCGATGAGACGGCGGGCATCAAGAAGTCCATCGAAAGCCCGAACGTCCTTCACTTCAAGGGTGTCAGCCTGACTCCGGGCGGCTTTACGGCGGCCGAAACAATTTACCGTTCGAAGGCCACCGGCGGCGATATTCCGACGGCTTTCAATGCCCTTCCTTATGAAGGCGCCGACGCTTACTCGTTGAGCGAGTTTTACGGCAGTGCACGGCAGTCGCGCGTGAGCTTGCTGACGGAAGGCAAAACAAGCTGGGGCAAGCTGCAAGGCTACTACGAGGCTGACTGGCTTGGCACCGGCATCTCTTCAAACAACAACCAGTCGAACAGCTACGTGCTGCGTCAGCGCGTCATCTGGGGTTCGGCAGAAACGAACAATCACTGGAAGTTCGCCGGCGGCCAGATGTGGTCGCTCGCAACTGAAGACAAGGTAGGAATTTCAAACCTCTCGGGCGACATCATGACGCCGCAGACCANNACCATAGACCCGAACTACGTCACGGGCTTTGTTTGGACGCGGCAGTACGGCTTCAGGGTTGTGAAGAGCTTTAATCACGCGGCCTTCGGCATCTCGGCTGAGAACCCCCAGCTGCTCTACACCGCAACGTTGGCCGGCAGCACTCCCTATGCCGTGCTCGGCAGCGCCGGCAACAACGGCGGCAACTACAACGCGGCGGTTAGCGCCTGCTCACCATCGACTTCGATCGTGAACTACACTAACCAGGCGGTTACCGATAGCGGCGGAGCCACGGCCAATATCGCGGTTCCGGTCTACAAGACGGTCAACTCCTGCGCCAACGTCGCCAACCTCTCGTTCAACCAGGCTCCCGATATCATTGCCAAGCTGGCATTCGATCCGGGTTGGGGACACTGGGAAGTGCTGGGAATCGCCGGCTTCGCGCATGAGACGGTCTACCCCGGCGAAACGACCAACAGCAACCTCTATGGCGGATTGAAGGACATCGTCTCCGGGCTGGTTGTGGCACCCGCTTTGACGACGGCCGGATCGTTTTCCGACAAGATCGCGCTGGGCGGTATTGGCGGCAGCTTCCGCGTCCCGCTCGCTCCCGGCAACAAGTTGACGTTGGGCGGCAAAGCACTTTATGGACCAGGCGTTGGCCGCTACGGCGATTCAACGCTTGCGGACGTGACAGCGAACTACTGGGGCGGTCTTGAGCCGATCCACAACTTCTCTGGCTTGCTGACCGCGGAAGCAACACCGAGCCCGCGCCTGACGCTTTACCTGAATTACGGTGGCGACTACGCGGGACGTGTGGACGAAGCAAACAGCACGTACGCCACGACCCTGGGTGCACCGAGCGCCGCCAAGAGCGCAACCGGCACATGGGGCGGCACGTGGAAAGCTCCCTCTGCGGCGGCGGTCGGCTACGGTTCGCGGCTGCTCTCGAACTCGGGCTGCCTTTCAACCACGGCGCCAGGCTATAACGGCAGCTCAACCGGCTACTACACTGGAGGCTCTTGCGGCGCGCAATCCCGCGACGTGCAGGAGATCACCGGCGGCTGGTGGTACGACATTTACAAAGGCGATCACGGCCGCTTCCGCCAGGGCTTCCAATATGGCTACGCTGTACGTGAAGGCTGGGACGGCGCAGGTGGTATCGGCGCCAAGGGCATCGACAACATGTTCTGGACGTCGCTGCGCTACTACCTGCCTTAACCCGCGAAGCTGCGATACAAACGGGAATGATGGGCAGTCCGCTGAGCGGGCTGCCCATTGTGTTTTGTCGCAAACAGCAAACCGCCTGTCGTCCCGAGCGAAGTGGGCGATGCGCGGTTGCTTTCCGGATCAGTACAGCCTGGGTTCTCCGCTGGACTGAAAGGCAATGCCCGCAATCGCATTGCCGGTGGCGAGAATATCACGCAGCCGCTCTGCATTGGGGCCGCTTTGCGCAGCGGCCGTGGCCAGCACATGCATGGCTTCAGCCGGCGTGGTCGCGGCTGGCAGTCGAAAGATCCACGGCACGTTCGTGGACGTGAGCGTTTTGTCGTCGCTTATCGCGAGAACCGGAACGAAAGTTTTAAGCGCCAGTTGCTCGGCGAGATGGGCGGCATCGCGATCGAGGGCCACGATGGCAAGCGCATGTTCGTCCATGAGGGCGTGCACCAGCTGGGTTGACGCTGCGCCCCAGTTCTGTGCGCTTTCAATGGGAACGATCCGCCAAGCGCGGCCGAAGGCTGGGCGGCCGATGGCCTGCAACACTTCAGGCGACTGAGCCGCCTGCGCGGCATGAGGTCCGAAAAGAACAACATTCAGCGAACCCGCGTGCAGGTCGGAAACATGCGGGCCGTTATACTCGACGCCGTCTTCTCCGACCGTTGCGTAGGGCACTTGCGGTGCTGCAGGTACTGGCGTGACCAGTTGTGTTTTCCCACCCTTCGCAAGGGGCGCGAAGGATGGGGCACCCGGCACCTGCGGTGCGGCAGACGCTCGCTGCCCGCTCGCACCTATTTCGTGCTGATCTTCGGCCTGCCCCGCCGCAGCGGGTTTCTCCATGGTGGCGACACGATAAGTGATGGCGCCGTTGTGCACGGTTCCCAGGTACATGGGCGCAACATTTTTCTGATTCGGATCGAAGATCATGGGGCCCGTGACGCCGTCGTAGTGCTCAATGTTGGCCAGAGCGTCGTGAATGCGGGCACGATTGAGTCCCGCCTTGCAGATGGAATCGAGCAGAGCATTCATGGCGTCGTAGGCCAGCGAGGCGAACTGCTCCGGCTTCTCGTGAAAGCGAGCATCGAAGCGGTCGTTGAAGGCGAGCCAGCGCGGGTCCTGGCGGCTGGGATCGTAGGGAAAGACCGCCTCGTAGCCTTCCGCAGCATCACCGGCCTGGGCAAGGAGCTCGGGACCGAGGGTGCGATAGGCGCCGAAGACCCGCTGCTTCATCCCGGCGACCCGCATCTGCTTCAGGATTCCCGCAGCCTGCGGTTCGTCGGCCCAGAGAACAATGGCGTCGGCGCGCGAAGACTTGATGACCTGCAATTGCTTGGAGTAATCAGTATCGCCCGGAAGATACTTCTGCTCGATAACCACGGGATGGCCCAAGCGCCGCGCCGCATCGCGAAACTTGGGTACGCCGAAGCGCCCATAGCGGCTGTTGATACGCAACAGCGCCACGCGCTTGAGGCCAAGCTCGGTGAAGATGTGCCGGGCCAGGGTCAGGCTCTGCACGCGGTCGTCCTGGAGATCGGTGAAGTACCACGGGATGTAAGTTTCGGGGATGGTGGGGTCGGTGGAGGCTGAGTTGACGATGGGGATTTCAGCGCGCAGTGCCACGCGCAGTGCGATATGCGTGGATTCGGAACTGATGGAGCCGAAGATCGCCCAGTCCTGATCGTCGTACACCATCTTGACCACTTCGTTCGACGCCGAGCCCCAAATTGTTGGGTCGGTGGGACGGTCGTCGCCGTAAACGGTTTTGGCCTGCCAGTTGTCGTAGTCGTTGTGCTCGATGAGCTTGAAAGGCTTGCCGCCGTAGCCGCCGCGCGCGTTGGCCTCTTCGATAGCCAGTTGCGCGCCATGCAGCATGCGCGTTCCGAAAATCGATTCAGGATTGGGCGCGACCGGCCCGAAAAACCCAATGCGGACCTCGGTCAGACCCTTGGGGTCGGGAATGTCGCGGCCGGCGCCGGAATAAATGTTGGGGTGGACGTAGTTGAGATCGTAGGGGGCCGCAAACTTTGCGTAAGGACTAAGATCGGCGGGTTCCCCGGCATAGGGGGCGACTGCCCTGTCTCTAGGCGGACCCGGCGGATTCGCTCCGCACGCGCATTTGGTTGTGCTTTGTGCTGTTGCGATTGCCGCAAGGCCTGTGCCAAGAGCACAGGCCGCTACTACCCCCCACGCCGTACGCATTGCACTTACCCCTTGCTTTCTTCCTTTTTGTCGGTGCGGAACATGGCGATGGCTTCAATCTCGATGAGCAGTTCCGGGCGGCAGAGATGGGCCTGAATTCCGGTGGAAGCAGGCAGCGGATCAAGGCCTTGCTCTTTGAAAAACGCGGTGCGGCCAGCGTTGAACACATCGTAGTCGCGATCGATGTCGCGCAAATAGCAGCTTGTGCGCACAATGTCGTGCCAGGTTGCGCCTTCGCTCTTCAGAAGGCCTGTGATGTTGTCGAAGGTGCGGCGAAGCTGAGCGGAAAAGTCGCCGATGTGCACGCTGACGCCGTTCTCGTCGATGGAGGCCGTGCCCGAGATGAGCAGGATGCAAACGCCGCCGAGATCGATGCGCATGCCGCGCGAAAACGAGCTTGGCTTCGCGTAGGCATAGGCCTCGTTGAGCACGCCGTGATTGGTCATGGCGCGTTTTTCAATTGGTGCGTGTGCAATGGCTTCAAGAATATCTGCGTATGCATTCATTGGTTCGTGTTTCTCCTTATGGTCTTTGTCGAATCCCATGGCTTAACCCCTTGGCAGTTGCCACCCAAATGTCGTCCCCGTCAAAATCGATGCCCAACACGTAGTTGTGCGCGGGCGCGCTTGTTACCGCTATGGTCGTAACCCTGCCCTCGGCATCGCGTACCGTCATCTCTGGTTTTCCGTCTTGCAACGACGGGCGATAGACCGCCCAGTTCGCGCCGTCGTAATATGCCAGGCCCTTGTCCGTGCCGAACCAGGCGTGCGTGCCGTCCACTCCCTTGACCGTGTTCGTAAAGTTCGAGGGAAGTCCGCTGTCTTTGGTCAGGAAGTTGTGCCAATAGCGGCCGTCGTACCGGCTGTCTCCGAAATAGGTGGCGGCCCAAACAATATTGTCTACGTAACTGACCGATGTGACAATCTCGTGAATCAGACCCTGATCCTTGAACAGCACCATCTCATTTTCGCCATCCGGATCGTCGTACTTGTCCCAACGGCCTGTTTTTTGATCATATTCGAGGAGCCCGCTGCCCCAGATGGCGTAGTAGACCTTGGTGGGCGTTGCGGCGACGGCATAAGCCCAGATCTCGTTCATGGGCGTGTTGCGCTCGTTGTAAAGCGTCCAGACACCCGTGCGCAGGTTGAGGCGGCAACCGCCGGCGGCCGTGGCAACCCAGACGTTTTCACCCTCCACGCTGACGCCATAGACGACGTCGTTGCTCAAGCCTGAGTTCAACTGCGTAAACGTGTCGATGCGGCCAGCCGAGATGCGGCTCAAACCGGCCATGGTACCCGCCCAAAGGTCGCCGGTATTTTTGTCGAGCGCCAGCGAAAGCACGGCGCGGTGTGCAAGGCCGTCCTTGGTGGTGTAAGTCTTCCAGGCGTGATTCTCGTAGACAGCCAGGCCGTCTTCCGTAGCAGCCCAAACGCGCGGTCCATCCACAAGCACCGCGAAGACGTGGTTATTGGGGAGGCCGTTGGCGGTCGTGAAATTCTCAAACCGGAACTTTGGCATTTGCGGTGCTTGCGCAGCCAGGCTCATCGCCAACGAGATTGCCATTGTGCAAATGACAGCGAGTTGATGCTTCGTCTTCATCGCGTCCTCAAATACTCAACCAGGTCGTTCAATTCGTCTTTGGTCAGGTCGGCGGTGCGGCCGTGTTTTTCCTGCGGGTTATAGATGGTCCAGATCTCTTCGAGCGATTTTGCCGAGCCGTTGTGCAGGTACGGCGCGGTAAGCGCGATATTGGTCAGTGGGGGGGCTTTCAGGCGCGAGGTGTTGTCAAGAGGCGTGCTGGTCCCCACATCGTCAAAAAGCTCCTGGCTGGTGCCTTTGGGGCCGCTGTGGCAGAAGATGCACCGGTTGTAGAAGGCGATCTGGTTGCCGAATTTATCGATCGTGCGCTCAAAGATGGCCTTACCGCGCTCCTGCGCCGGCGTTACTTCGTGGCCTATCAGCTTCCAGCGGTTGGGCCGCGGATTCAGGCTGCGCACGTAGAGAGATAGATCGGTCAGCGTGATGTCGTCGTACTGCTCAGAACGCCAGAAGTACTTCTCTGTGCGCGGCCCACATTCGGTTGGGATGTCAGGATTGGTGCCGGTCCATTTGTAAGGCTCGGTGTCCTTGATGCCTTCGATCAGCTTGTTGTCCACCGGGTTGCGGCCAAAGCCGTCCGGTTCCAGGTTCCAGGTAAGGCCGTCGAAGGTGGAGTCGATATGGCAGTTGGCGCAGCCGATCTGGCCCTGAAACGAATAGCGCGATGTGTAGAAGGTCTGCTCACCGTGGCGTAGCGCGGATACATTCTTCGGGCCTTCGAGACGGACTGTGGAAACCACCTTGTTCGCGTGCGTATCGATAACGCTGAGCGTGTCGTCGAGACGGTTGGCGACAAAGAGCCGGCGGCCGTCCCGGCTGAGCGTGATGCCGCGCGGATTCAATCCAACGGGAATGCGCGTCACTACATAGTTCGCGCTGGCGGAAAGGTCGTGCGCGAATCCGCCGGGGTGCAGGCGAATGTATTGCATCAGACGCGGAAGATCGATCACCGTGACCAGTTCCGAGCCGCCGCTGGAAATATAGATCCGCGACTTGTCGGGAGCGATCGCAACGCCGAACGGCTGGGAAGCATAGCGTTCCAACTCGTCGAGAGGCACTTCTACGGTTCTGCCGAGGTCGGCGCCAAACAACGTGATGGTGTCTTCAAAAGCTCCGCCATGCTCGAGGTGAGCAAGCGTGACCAAGTTCTTGGGATGGTAGCCGGTCGTCGCGCCCAGGCGCCCGTCGGGAGAGAAGTCAATGTGGAAGGCGTGCGCGATTCCGTGTAGCGGAATTCGATCGACGACAACGGCGCGGGCTGCATCGATGACCGTAATTTCCGATTCGGGTGCGGTCCTGTAGGCGGATGGGTTGGGATACACGTGTGTGGCGTAAATCTTCGATCCGTCAGGAGCGAGGGTAAGGTAGCTTGCGCCACGGCCTGCACTCAGCCTTTTTTGTTCGACACCCGTGGCGGCGTCGAGCACAGAAATGTCGTTACTGATGCGGTTGGCAACGAACAGGCGCGTGCCACCTGGCTCCGCAACCACGCTCGAAGGCTCGGCGCCTGTCTTCCACGTCGCGACCACTTCGAGCTTGGCGGTGTCGATGACCGATACCGTATCCTCAGACGAATTGGTCACATACAGTTTTGCGCCGTCGGGAGAAAACGAAAAGCCGCGAGGTACGGCGCCGACGGGAATTTTCTTGATGACCGCAAAATTTTGCGCATCGAGAACGCGTATATCCTCGCTACCCTGGCAAAGCACATAGAGCCGGGAGCCGTCGGGCGAGAGCAGGACTTCAAGCGGCGAAGCGTAGGAGATGCTTTCGACGCTGGGGCGCATTTCGCCCGCGCGCACCGGGCGGCCAAGTCCCGGCGATAAAATCAGACCGCTCACGCCAAGGAACGCCAGAAGCGCCGACGCTGCAGCTGTACGGTTCCTGTGCTGGTTGCGTTGGCTCATCTCGGTTCCTCCACCGTGAGGACGCGATCGACGGTCAGGTTGGTGAGCACTTGCTCACGGCCGCTGGGCCAATGAACGAGGAGCTTATCAATGTTCGCCGCCGTGCCAAGCCCGAAATGCAGGCGGCCGTCGTCCTGCGAGAGATAGCCGGAGCCGGCAACGCGTTCNNCCGTCGCGATTGCTCTTTGTGCCCTTGAGCTTGATCTCTACCCAGTGGCCGGTGTTTGTGGTGACGTTATGCAGCAGCGTGCCGCGCGCGCCGAGATTCACCTGGAAAGCGTCGACTTTGCCGTCGTTGTCGTAGTCGGCGAAACAGGCTCCGCGCGAAGTGGTGCGCACGCTCAGAACAGGGCCGGCCTGGCGCGAGACATCAGCAAACTTGCCGCCGCCGAGTCCGCGGAAGAGAGTGTGTTCCTGCGGGATCAAATGGATCAGGCCGCCGTGGAAGATGAGAATGTCGAGCCAACCGTCGTTGTCGAAGTCGTAGACGCCCGTCCCCCAGCTCACGTATTGCGCATTGGTCTGCGAGACGCCATTCGACGCGCCCATGTCCTCAAAGCCCTGCTTCCCAACGTTGCGAAGATATCGGTTGTAATGGCCGTCGGTGACCCATAGGTCGAAAGTGCCACGATTTTCGAAGTCGGCGAAGACAGGGCCCATCGACGAAGTGGACTCGCCGTTCTGTCCGAAAGCTGCACCCAGGTCGTTGGCCACTTCCTCGAACGTTCCATCGTGCTTATTGTGGAAGAGGAAGTTTTCAGTGCGGTCGTTGGCTACGTAAATATCGTCCCATCCATCGCCATCGTAGTCGGCAGCTGTTACGCCCATGGTGCGGCCGATAAAAGCGCCAATGCCGGATTTTTCCGTAACGTCGGTGAAGGTACCGTCGCAGTTGTTGTGGAAGAGCCTGTTGGTCTCGCCCTCGTAATCGAGCGGTCCCGGATAGTTGTCGGCAGCATAGTAGGCGCGATATTTGGGATCGAACTTGACGTAGCGGCCCACAAACAAATCCACGCAACCATCTTTGTCGTAGTCCAGCCACGTTGAACTGATGGCCCAGCCATCGACTTTGATGCCGGCCTTCTGGGTTACGTCGGTGAAGTGGCCGTTGCCGTCGTTGTGATAGAGAATCACCTTGCCGTAGCCGGTGACCAGCAGGTCTTCGTTGCCGTCGTTGTCGTAGTCGGCCACGGCGACTGCGTGCGCATACATGTCGGGATTCAAGCCGGCCTTGTCTGTTACGTCGGTGAAGTGGCCATTGCCATCGTTGTGATAGAGATGATTGTGCGGCAGTGTGGCCGGCTTCTGTTTGAGCGGGTACGGATGCATCGAATCATCGAGGGGGCGGCCGTTCGCGACATAGAGCGAGGGAAAGCCGGAGTTGTCGTAGTCGAACCAGGCGCAACCGGCGCCGGTGCCTTCGAGCAACGAACCCAGTTGCCGCGAGCCGAAGCTGTGCGTGAAGTCAATACCGGCCTTGTCGCTGGAATCTTCAAAAGCGATCGACGCCTGCGGCACCTGCGGTGCGGCAGACGCTGGCTGCTCGCTCGCAGGTGAGCCGTGGCTTGCCCCTAACTGCGCCGGAATGGGCGCTTGCGAAGCGGCGAAGGATGCGGTGATCGCAAGGAGGACTGCACCGGAAAGAGCGATAAATCGATTCGACATTTCAGTTGCCTCCCGGCTCGCCGGGCTTTGCGGCATCTGGCTTGGAGCCGGTTAAATCCACGGGTGTCGTCGTGCGCAGCAGGGCCGCGGGCACATGGTTATCGGGCGAACGCTCAGGGCCAGCATGGCAACCCACGCAGTAACGCTGCTCGCCGGCGCGAATCCAGAACCACCCATGCTCGGCGCGCACAATGGAACCCTTTTGGTCGAGCAGCGCAAAGCGAATGGGCCGGTCGGCCGGCGTGCGCACCAGAAACGAGCCGTCCGCATCCACAGGCGCTGTGCCCATCACCGTGGCGTGACCGTGAGCATCCATAGACTCAAGTCGAACCTTGGCTGGCGCGGTCTTCAAATCGCCATCGCGCGAGATGCGCGCGTCGAGAGCCATCATGTTGGCGTACGTCCACGGATGCAGCGCTGTGGGATGACGCTTGGGACGCGCGTGCGGCGCAACGATCACGGGCTCGACAAGGTTCTCACCGTCAACCGCAAGCACCGTTTTGAGCGGTTCGGCCTGTTGACCTTCTTCGACCGCGGGCTGCCAAGAGACAAGCGAGCGATGCGTGCCGACGGTACGCGCGCTCAACAGCCATGAGCCATCGGGGGTTTCGGCGAGTCCGCCGGCGTAGTCGGCGTTTGGTGCGGCGATGGCTGCCTCATGCGCGAGCGGTGAGGTAAACCGTGCCAGCGTTGCGCCATGCGTAAAAACAACATCACCCGAGGCCAACTGTGTTCCACCCCAGCGCGCCTTGCCGTGATCGCAGCGGTACGACTCGACGCCGGAGCCATCGGAATAGACGAGGTACAACTCAGGCGTCGTGCCGGAGCCGAGCGGGAATCCGGATTCAAAAAGGATCCGGCCATCGAGAAGAACGTCGTCGGGAATCGCGTTGCCGGGCAAAAAGCTCAGAGGCTGGATCGTATCCCCGGCGTGTGGATCGACAGGATCGAGTGCTTCTGGCGTATCTTTGCCCGCTGCCTCGAGACGAAACCCCGTGGCCGCATGACGCGCATAGACGAGCCGCCCGTACGGAAGATAAAGGGGCCGGATGACGTCGCCCTCGCCCGCGATGACTCTGCGCAGAGAGCGATCTTTAAGAGCGATCTCCCAAATTTGCCAGGGATCTTTCTGCGCCTGCTTGCCCGCGAAGAGTACGCGTTCACCGTCGAAGGAAACGTTCGCATCGGCCGAAGCCCAAAATGTGGGAACAAGTGGCTCGGCTTTGCCATCGTGAACGAGCAGCAGATGCGCGCCCTGCGGAAAGCGCTCCTTGCCCTGCAGCGCCGCCAGTTGCGCGTAGATGGGCGCGGCGGTAACGACGATGTCGGTTGCGGTCGCGCCGCTGGTGACGTCGGGGCCGAAGGCGCAGACGGGAATCAGCATCGCGGTCAAAGCGGATGAGGTGAGAAACCTGGAAACCAGCGTCATCCCACGGCCTCCATCGTTTGTGCGCCGTCGTCGGTCTGGCGTTCGAGCTCGCGCCCGCGAACCTCTAGCCAGGGCTCAAGGCTTTCCATCATGGCATCGAAGCCGGCGAAGTCGAGAGACTGCTCCCCATCGCTCCAGGCCTTTTCGGGATTGGGATGAACTTCGACAAGCAGCCCATCGGCGCCAGAGGCCACCGCGATGCGGGCGAGGGCGGGAACCAGTTCGCGATGCCCGCACGCGTGGCTGGGATCGGCAATCACCGGCAGATGCGAGACATGCTTCAACAAGGCTATGGCTGCGACATCAAACGTATTGCGCGTGGCCGTCTCAAAGGTGCGAATGCCGC
>PLTV01000013.1 GCA_003164635.1 Acidobacteriaceae bacterium | reverse complement strand
AGCCGTTTCCTCTCTTCCGGCGCGACCGTAAGCCAGGAAAAGGTGGACAAGATGGCGCGGGCGCAGCTGCAACAGCAGCGCTATCCCGATAACCCCATGATTCTGGGCCTTTTCGAGCAGCGCGTCGGCAAGCAGCTCATTCAGCAGCAAATTCTGCTGGAGGAAGCAAACCAGCTCGGCATTCGCGCCACCGAAGACGATGTTCGCCAATACCTGCAGACCGGCGCCGCTGGACAGGTGCTTTTTCCGAACGGCAAATTCATCGGAGACGACCAATACGCTTCATTGGTGGCCAACCGCTTCAATATGTCGGTGCCGGAATTTGAAACGGACGTGAAGAACGACATCGTCGTGCGCCGGCTCCAGGCGCTCATCACCGGGGGCGTGACGGTCAGCGACAAAGAAGTCCGCGACGAATTCCGCAAGGGCGCTATCAAGGTCAAATTCGACTACGCCGTGGTTTCGGCGGACGATATCCGCAAAGGCATTAACCCCTCTGACAGCGACCTCGAAGCCTTCTTCAAGAAGAATGCCGCTCGCTATGCTACTGCGGTTCCGGAACAGCGCCAGATCACCTACTTCGCGTTTACGCCCAACGAACTTCCTGGAGGCGTTCCGCAGCCCACGCAGCAGGAGATTCAGGCTTACTACAACCAGCACAAGAGCGAGTACTCTACCCCCGAACAGGCCCGGGCCCGCCACATTCTCATCAAGCTCGCGCCCAACGCCGACGCCAAGACCGACGCGGCGGCCAAGGCCAAGGCCGAAGACATCCTCAAACAGATCAAGGGCGGCGCTAACTTTGCCGACCTGGCCAAGAAGAACTCCGACGACCCCGGCAGCAAGGACTCGGGCGGCGAATTGCCCTTCGCGCAACACGGCACCATGGTGCCTGAATTCGACAAGGCCATCTTCTCCCAGGCCATTGGCGACACGCAGATCGTGAAGAGCCAGTTTGGCTATCACGTTGTCCAGGTGGAAGAGCGGAAGCCTGCGCATCAACAGGACATCAGCGAAGTGCTTCCCACGATCCAGGCGACGCTGATCCGCGACAAGACCGCCGCATCGGAAGAAAACTTTGCGCGCACGCTTACCACTGAGGCCGGCAAAGATGGTCTGGCCAAGACAGCCGCCGCTCATCACCTGGAAGTGGTGACCACACCGCCCGTGGCGCGCCAGGGGACAATCTCCGCGCTGCCCGACGGCTCGCAGTTGCTCACCAAGGCGTTTGCAGTCAAGCAGGGCGATGCGCCCCAGGACGCGCAGACCGGCGAAGGGTACGCGATCTTCCAGGTCACCGCGATTCAGGCCGCGCATGCACCTACATTTGCCGATTGGAAGACGCACGTTCTCGATGACTATCGCACGGAGATGCTGCCGCAACTGGTGGCCGCCAAGACCAAGGAACTGGCCGACAAAGCAAAAGCGAGCGGCGACCTGGCCAAAGCAGCGAAGGAGCTGAATGCGACGGTGAAGACCAGCGACCTTGTCACCCCGGAGGGTCAGGTTCCGGAGCTGGGCCAGGTGTCGCAGGTAGCGCCCGAACTGCTCGATCTTCCCGTGGGCAGCATCAGCGGCCCCATCACTGCCGAGCAGAATGGCGTGGTGGCCAAAATCCTCGACAAGCAGGAACCGACGCCCGACGAGATCGCCAAGAGCTTCGACCAGACGCGCGATCAAATTCTTGAACAGCGCCGCTCAGACGCCTTCAACGTTTTCCTTAGCGGCATCATGGCCGACTACGACAAGAACAAGCGCATCCGCCTGAACGCCAAGGCGCAGCAAGGCCCGCAAATCCCGGGCATGTAATAACTGGAAAAGCACACCAAGAAGGCCCGCAGCCATCCAGGCTGCGGGCCTTTTATCTTGAAATCCGGGTGTTGGAGAAGCACGAAATCTGCGTGTTGTGTGAGCACAAAGTCTGGGTGCCTCCGGTCTCGATTCTGAGACCTGGGAAAGCACGAACCTTGCCCCGCTTCGCGGTTACTCTGTCTTTGAATCGCCTTTGTAGACCACGCCGGCCTTCATCACAAACTTCACGTCCTGCAACACGCGCACATCGTCGAGAGGGTTCTTGTCGACGGCGATAATGTCGGCCCACTTGCCTGGTTCCAGACTGCCGGTCTTTGCGGTCAAACCCAGCAAATCAGCCGCATTCACCGTCGCCGTTTGCAGCGCCGCCAGCGGAGCCATGCCCAACTGGTTTACGTACACATCCAGCTCGTGCGCATTCAGCCCGTGCGGATAAACCGCCGCATCGGTGCCGAGCGCAATCTTCACGCCCGCCTGCATGGCACGCTTGATATTGCCCTTGGCGACAGCAATCGTGTCCAGCATCTTCTGGTGGTAGAACGGGGGAAGGTTGCCGTTCGCAATCATCCAGTCTTCCAGATAGAGCGTCGGCACCAGGTAGGTGCCGCGCTTCTTCATTTCGGCGATCGCCGCATCGTCGATGTAGCTGCCGTGTTCGATCGAATCAACACCAGCCTCGGTGGCCCACAGAATGCCTTGTGCTCCGTGCGCGTGCGCTGCGACTTTGCGGCCGAGCCGATGCGCATCGGCAACGATGGCCTGCATCTCTTCCAATGTGTATTGCGAGGCCTGCGGATCGTCGCCTTTCGAAAGCACGCCGCCCGTGGCGCAGATCTTGATGACGTCGGCGCCGTACTTGATGTTCTGCCGCACCTTGCGCTGCACTTCGGCGATGCCATCGGCAACGCCGTCACTTATCTGGTGATAGCTGAAGGGCAGCAGGTTGTCATCGCAGTGTCCGCCGGTAATGCCGAGCGCCGGCCCGCTCACCAGCAGATGCGGACCCGGAACCTGCCCGGAGTTGATCGCATCGCGCAAATCAACATCGGTGTACCCGCCCGCTCCCACGTTGCGAGCAGTGGTGAAGCCCGCCATCAGCGTCTTGCGTGCGTTGACCACGCCATTGATCGCTTCTTTGGCATCCGTCGACGTCACTTCGCGAAAGGGGTCGAAGTCTGTATTCATGGTCAGGTGCGTATGCACGTCAATCAGGCCGGGCAACACCGTCATACCGCCCAGGTCGATGACCTTGTCGCCGGCCTGCGCTGTTACCTGCGCCGAAGGGCCAATGGACTCGATCGTCTCGCCGGCCACAACGATGGTCTGCCCATCCAGCAGCTTGCCCGACTTTACATCGAGCAAGTGAGCGGCGCGCACCAGCGTGCGTCCAGCCGCAGGCTTTGACGCCGGTTGTGCCTGCAAACCAGCGACGCCCGACAACAGGCACAACGTCACCAACAGCTTCCGTCGAGAAAACATGCTGCATCCTCCAAGGGGTAAGTTGTGAACGGAGTGTAGCAAATTTTCTCGACGGCCTGTGCGCCGATTCCGCCGGATCTCTATCTAACTCCACTTCTTTCCGAGGGCAGCCAGGTTTGCCTGTCCCAGGTCTTCGGGCGTCATGGCAATCCTGAATTCGACGTTTGCGTTGAAGCCAATAAACCACGGTTCCGCAAGCCTGGCAACATCGGAAGCAACCTCAAGGTCCACAACCGCCATGGCGCCGCGGTGACCGTCGATTTCAGTGAAGTAGATCGACTCCGGCTTGATCGCATCCAGAATCTTCTTCATTTTGGCCGCCAGCGTACCTTTCCGAACCAGCGTGTTGAATGGCTCAGCGGGGAACTGAACCAGCATGATCATGCGCATAGACTCTCCTTACGCCGGATCCGTTTACTTTCCGGTCCCGACCCGGCGAAGTGTACCATCCGGGATTCTTGTTCGGCTCTGCCTTCCTTGTCCGTGATAGCCTTTCAGCTTAGACAGCCCAGGCCCGAGCTCGTCGTTCGCAAATCGGCCGCCAGACCGGCGCTGCGCGTTCGAAGAACGCATCACCCCGTCAAAAAGGAATCGCTATGAGATGGCTTCGCTTTGTCTGTTTTTTGGCTCTGTCCGCAACTGCCGCGCTGGGAACAGCCTCAGCCTTGGCGCAGACCGACGAATCTAAACCGGCGCCGCCCCAGGCCATCAAGAGCTTCGATCTTTCCGCCATCGACAAGACTGCCGATCCCTGCACCGACTTTTACCAGTACGCCTGCGGCAACTGGGTCAAGGACAACCCCATCCCTCCNNCTCTTGAAAAGAAATATGGCGACTACTTCGCCGCCTGCATGAACACCGGCCTCGTGAATGAAAAGGGCCTGGAACCGCTTGACCCCGTGTTCAAACGCATCGCCGATCTCAAGGATGCGCAGCACCTGTCCATGCTCATCGGCGAACTTGCCGCCCAAGGCAGCCCCGCGCCTCTCTATCGCTTCAACGTCGGCCAGGATGAAAAAGACTCGAGCAAAGAGATTGCCGAAATCAGTCAGGGCGGCCTCTCGCTGCCCGATCGCGACTACTACATCAAAGACACGAAGCGGTTCACCGAGATCCGCAAGCAATATGTCGAGCATGTGACAAGAATGTTCACGCTTGCCGGCGACGCGCCGGACGTGGCTGCCAAAGAGGCTGCCGCCGTCATGGAGATTGAAACCGCGCTCGCGACCGCTTCCACCGATCGCACCGAAATGCGCGATCCGGAAAAGCGTTATCACATCTATTCAGTCGCCGACTTCGAAAAGCTCGCTCCCGGTTTTGATTTCAGCATCTACTTCAAAGACATCAAGGTGCGCCCCTTCGACACCCTCAACGTGGCCACACCCGAATTTTTCAAGGGCCTCAACGATCTCATCGCCAAAGAGCCTGTCGATGCGTGGAAGTCCTATCTGCGCTGGCATACGCTGCACGGTTCAGCCACAAATCTGCCTACATCTTTCTACGACGAAAACTTCGCCTTCTTCGGCAAGACGCTGCAAGGCCAGAAAGAACCTACCCCGCGCTGGAAAGAATGTACAGCGATGACGGACCGCGCGCTGGGTGAGGCTGTGGGGCAGGACTGGGTGAAACAGAATTTTCCGCCCGCAGCAAAAGCCAGCATGGATACGCTGGTCGCAGCTCTTGAAAAGGCCCTTGGCGACGACATCAAGACTCTGCCCTGGATGAGCGACGCGACGAAGAAAGCCGCGGAGGAAAAGCTCTCCATGATCCGCAACAAAATCGGCTACCCCGAGAAGTGGCGCGATTATTCCGCCTTGGATGTCACGCGCGGGCCCTATGTGGAAAACACCTTCCGCGCCGCGCGGTTCGAGTTCCATCGCGACCTGAATAAAGTCGGCAAACCCGTGGACCGCACCGAATGGGATATGACCCCGCCCACGGTGAATGCCTACTACAACCCGCAGTTGAACGAGATCGTCTTTCCCGCCGGGATCCTGCAACCCCCCTTCTTTGATTTCCAGGCGGATGACGCCCTCAATTATGGCGCGATGGGGGCCATTATTGGCCACGAAATGACGCACGGGTTTGACGACGAAGGAAGCCAGTTCGATGCGCAAGGGAACATGAAGAACTGGTGGACCCCCGACGACCAAAAGAATTTCGACGCGCGCGGCGCCTGTGTGGCAAGTCAATTTGATGGCTTCTTTGTGGAAGGCAATCTCCACGAGAATGGCAAGCTGGTCGAGGGCGAAAGCATCGCGGACCTTGGCGGCCTCGCCATCTCCTATGCCGCTTATCAAAAGTCCCTGGAGGGCAAACCCCGGCCCCAGGATATGGACGGCTTCACCCCGGAGCAGCGCTTCTTCATTGCCTACGCGCAGAGTTGGGCGGAGAACATGCGTCCGGAATTCGCGCGGATGCTGACCAATATGAATCCGCACCCCCTGCCGAAATTCCGCGTCACCGGGCCGCTCTCCAATCTGGCCGCATTCGCCAAGGCGTTCGGCTGCAAGGCGGGTGACCCCATGGTTCGCCCACCCAGTGATCGCTGCGGGATTTGGTAGGGGAGACTCGAAAATCGAAACTCGAAACTCGCCGGCCCATGCAGAGCGCAGTTCTGCGACCATGGGCTGTTCCGAGGAGGAGCGCAACTCGAGTAGCCGGTGTTGAACTCCCCGGCAACGGTTTGACAGGCTGCGGAAAAACGCCCCCATGCTGTCATCCTGAGCAGCAACGAAGAATCTCGCTCTGAGTGTTTTCAAGACAAAGCGAGATTCTGCGTCGGTTGCCGCGGCGACCTCCTCAGAATGACTGTGCCAATGAGTTTTTCCGCAAGCTCTTGAGCCACCGATCCCCCATCAATTCAAAACGAGTTTCGAATTTCGATTTTCGAGTTTCGGTTTTACCCCCGCACCCCCACCATCAAGCTTGATGGGCCGGGCAGATGGATTTCGCGGACTGCCTTGAACCCTGCCGCCTCCATCCACGCGCGGTATTCATCGTAGCTGTAAGTGCTTCCTGCCGGAGTTCCCACCAGCATGTTGAGGGCAAACAGAGCGGCCTGTTTGGGCGCGGTCTTGTCCGCCTCCAGAATGAAGTCCTGCATAACCAGGCGGCCGCCGGGTTCAAGTGCCTCCCGGCAGCGGCGGAACAGATCCTGATTCTCCTCCGGACTCAGCATGTGGCAAATGGCCGAGACCAGCACCAGGGTGAAATCCTTTCCCAGCGCGTCATGCCGTAAGTCACCGGCGCGAGTGTCCACTCGTCCTGTCAGGCCGGCGGCATCGATATGGCCCTGCGCGATGGGAAGCACGGGCGGCAAGTCGAGCACCGTTGCGTGCAGCTTATCATTGGCCTTGGCAAAGGCGATGGAGTACGCTGCTGAACCTCCGCCCACATCCAGCAGACGCTCGCCTGCCGCCGGGCCAACGGCCTGCACCACCAGCGGCGCGCGCTCCGCCGCATTGCGATGCATGGCGGCGATGAACGGCTTGGTCCAGTCGTCGTTGCGGTCCGCCATCTCCTGGTGGCCCACCGCGGTACCGGCGCGGACGCAGTCTGTGAGGTTCGACCACCGGTGCCAGATATTGGCAGTGTGGATCAGCCCATGCCGGGCGTTGTCCTTGGATCCTTCCGCGAAATAGCGCGCCGTAACGGGGGTGTCGCGATAAACCCCCTCCTGCTTCGCCAGCATGCCCATGGAAACGAGCGCGTTCAGTAGCATCTCTGTGGCGCGCGGGTGAGTGGAGATTTTCTGCGCCACCTCTGCTGCCGTGGCGCCGCCGCCCACGGCGGTGAAGACGTCAAGTTCAAGGGCCGTCAGCAGCGCGCGGCTCTCCATGTACCCGCGCAGGGTTTGGTTCAGGTCATCGGGCAGGACGCCCGCCGCATCCCGCGCCCGCTGCGCCGCCATAAATTTGTTGCGGTTCGATTGGATCTCCCCGCGCAGGCGCGCTTCATCGTGGTTCGCGAGGCGCTCCAGCGGTCGGCCTTCAATAAAATGGGACTCAACCAGTTCGGGAACGTCTTCCGGCTTCACCCCGGAATACCAGACGCCTTCGGGGTAGACCACCAGATTGGGGCCGCGCTCACAGGCTCCAAGGGAGCCGCAGGTGGTAATCTGGACACGATCGATCAGGTCGCGCGCGCCAATTTCCTTGCGCAGAGCGTCAATGGTGGCCGCCGAACCTCGCGCCGCACAGCAGGGAACTCCCTCAGGTTTCCTTTGATCGCAGATGAAAACGTGATAACGAAAGGGTTGCATAAGCACCTCGAGGATTTATGAGTTCGATGGGGGGCAGCGCCTTGGCAAGGATGGATCGAGATTTAACTGCCGGCACCCCATCGGCCGTGAAGTATAACGCCGATTGGGCGGCGAAGGGGTGCTGATATAATCGCGTTATCGCTATGGATACTCGTCTGACTTTGCGCGAACTTACGGATTAGTCCGCAAAACTGTTGACAGGCACCCCATTTGAGTATTAGTATTACTAGGAACGATTTAACCGGATAAAGATATGCAATTTACCTTAACCTCCTCGCTCGTTTATCAATTGTCGCTGAGTTCCCTGAATTCAGGCGGGGCGGAGGTGT
>PLTV01000280.1:11310-12895 GCA_003164635.1 Acidobacteriaceae bacterium | reverse complement strand
ATCAACCGCAGCGCCATGGGCGTACCCATGATGCCGAGCCCCAAAAATCCGATTCTCATCGCAATGCCTCGTTGCTCAGCGTTTCTGGCGGCGGCAGCCTACGATCTGCTGTGCTGCTTTACCGAGGCGCGGGCAGTTGGCGCTTTTCCCAGCGTTCGGTATGGCGGTCGTCGCGCAGCGAGAGTGCCGTGACACGCCCTTGCGGATCACGATCGAAGAAGAGGCGTGTCGTGGCGGAGCCGTTGGTATAGAAGAAGGTGGTCGTGGATTCCGCGCTCAGCTCGGCGATCTCGCCTTGCAGATTTTTCTCAAAGAGCTGTTCGCCCTGGCGATAGATGGTGAGGATGAGGTGGCCGTTTTTGTCGAGATACTCGCCGGCCAGGGAGTCGAGAACGGGAGGCGCGAGCTTGATGGCGGGGGGATGGAAGGGAATGACGAGGCGCTCGGCCGTGGGGACAGGCTCGGGCGAAGAGGGTTCTGTGGTTGTTGGTGGAGCGACACGGTGGGCCAGAAACCAGCGCGCAAGTTCGGGTTCGTTGTAGGCGCGCGTCCAGCTGTCGTGCTTAATGCCCTGGAAGAGCCAAAGCCGTACATGACCACCTTCGTCCTTCAATGCCTCATACATGAGTTCGCTCTGGCGTGGAATGACAACCGGATCATCTGTGCCGTGAAAGAGCCAGACGGGGGTACGTCCGAGGGCTTTGGCGTATTCGGCGGGAAGCGTTGAGACCTCTTGCCAGCGTTCGGGAGCGTAACTCCAAAAGATGCCGCTGGAGCAAATGGCGATGGCGGCCCAGCGATGAGGGAACCTTCGCGCCAGTTCCCATGCGCCGTATCCACCCAGTGACAGGCCTGTGAGGTAGGTGCGCTCCGGGTCCCCGTGGAATTCGTTTGCCTCCATGTCGAGAGCGGCAATCGCCATTTCGAGCATATCGTCGTCGGTCCACACGCTGGTGAGCGGGCATTGAGGCATAACAATGACGAAAGGCCAGCGTTCGGGGTGGTCGCGCACCTCCTGGGGCAAGCCGATCTGCGTCTGCCACATGCCCTCAGAACCGCGCTCGCCGCGACCGTGAAGGGCCAGAATCATGGGCCAAAGCTTGTGATCGTCGCGGCGCCACTCTTCAGGCAGGTAAATGACAAATTTGTAGGAGACGCCGTGAAGCTCGACGCGGCGATTCAGGAAGCCAGTCTCCTGCGGCGGTTCGGGCTTTTCGTGGTGCTGCATGGAGGCGGAAGCATCTGTTTTTTCAGGCGCGAGTCCCTGCGCCGGCGGCGCAATGCCGGCGAAGAGCAGACAGGCGAGTGAAAGGCAAAGAAAATTCGGCATCCGGGTCTGGGCTTCATTCTATCTGCTGCGCCAAGAAAACACGCATTGGTTTCGGCGGCGGAAAGCTGTATGTTTACACGGTAACTTCAGGCGAGATTGAGGAGGCATCGGGTTCGCCTGAATTGATCCCCGAGTCGGATGCAGTTATCGTTCTGGATTTGAATTGATTTCGATCAAAACCTTCGTTCAACGGCGGCCCTCCGGCGGAGGCTTTCCTGGTCCGCTGGATTTTTTTGTAACGTTCGAGGAGTTCGC
>PLTV01000280.1:0-11248 GCA_003164635.1 Acidobacteriaceae bacterium | reverse complement strand
TCAAACGGGAAGCTCACGCCCGTTCCCGGATCGCCGTTTTCAACCCCAGGTTTCCTGCACCTTTCAGTGAACAAGGAGTTTCTTTTTGGCTTCGATGGCACCAACATCTATTCGTATGCCATCGCGTCGAACGGATCGCTGACTTTGGCTGCAACAACATCGGCCTATCAGGCGCCGGGCCTTTGCGGCGGATTTGAAATCTATCCCATGACACTCAATGCTGCGGGCTCGATCCTGTATCTTCCTGAGGCCGTGTGCCCCGGGAACAATCAGGTCATTGAATCGTTCAAGATCGAGAGTAATGGAGAACTCAACTATCTGGGAGCAAGCGCAGACTCCGAACTCCAGGGACCTCTCACCGTGTTAGGAAACAGCAAGTATGCCTACGCCGCCACGTGCGAACCAGTGAATGGTTCAGATACCTGGTCCCCGCTTACGGCGACGTACACCAGCGAAAGCAGCGGATTGTTGAAGATCAATCACGACTCATTCCCGCTGCCGAAGGCCGACTATCCTGCGCCCGACTACACCTGCCCGGACGCCCTTGCCGCTGACCCGTCGAATCATCTCGCGATGGCTGAACACGCCTACGATCCGAAAAACGGTTCGGGCTACGCGCCGGAGTTTCTGGCAAGCTACACGGCGGATTCGAAGGGCAATCTAACGACCAGCAGCACGCCCAAGAATATGGCGCAAGCCGATATCATTGGAAGCGTTTTGTCCATTTCTCCTACCGGCAAGCTTCTAGCGATCGGTGGGGGCGATTTCGGCACTGGATTTCAGATCTTCCATTTCAACGGAGGCGAGCAAATCACGAATTTCAGCGACGTGTTGCAGCCGAACAATCAGGACTACTTTTCGGAGTTCGGCTGGGACAAGAGCAACCATCTGTTTGCGCTCGACTGGGGCATCGGACTGTATGTCTACACGGTGACGCCGACCAGCATCAAACAGGCGCCGGGATCGCCTTACCTGATTCCGGACACAGATAGCTTGATTGTGCTCGTCAAGTAGGGAGACGAGGAGCGATTGCGATAGAGCAGAGGTCAAGATCGGTTTCGATCGGCCTCTGCTTATTCCGTGCGCAAAGCCTCCACAGGGTCGATTCTGCTTGCGCGTATGCCGGGAACCCAAACTGCCACAAGCGCAACTACGCCGAGGATGAGCGGCGCAGAGACGAACGCCACCGGATCCCAGGGGCGGACGTCGAACAGAAAGCTCGCCATAAGCCGCGTGAGGGCGAAGGCCGCGAGAGCGCCGACAGCCATTCCGGCGAGGGCCAACCGCATGCCCGACCACATCACGAGCCTGCGAATCGCTGGGCGACTAGCCCCCAGCGCCATGCGAATGCCAATCTCCCGGTTGCGCTGCGCAACGGTGTACGCCATCAATCCATAGATGCCGATTGCGGCCAAAACCAAAGCAACTGCGCCGAACACCGTGAGCAAAAGCATGTTGAATTTTTGGCGGGCGGTTGAGCTTCCCATCACCTCGTCCATGGTTCTGACGTGCGCCACGGGAAAGCCTCCGCTGGCAAGGCGAAGCTGTTCCACAATCTGAGGCAGGGCTGCGCGCGGATCGCCACGCGTGCGCACCGTCCAAATGAGGGGTTGCACGTTGGAGTAGGAGATGGTGTAGGCGTCGGTAACTTGCGCGATGGGGACGATCAACACGGGGTCGGCGGGGCGATCGAGACCAGCGTTGTGGCTGTCTGCCACCACGCCAACAATCGTGGGAGTCGATTCGTTTAATCCTGCTCCCAGTCCTTTGCTCACGGCGAACTGATGGCCCACGGGATCTTGGTGGGCAAAATAGCGCGTGGCCATTGCCTCGTTAATGAGGGCAACCTGCGGGGCGGCGGCCGAGTCATTCTCGTTGAAGCCGCGGCCGCGCAGAACGGGAATGTGAAACACGTCAAGGTAGCCTGGAGAAATGCTCATCCAGCGGCTTCCATACTGGTGGTCTTTGTCCTGGGGCTCGCCGACAATCTGAAAGGGAAGCCCATCGCCCACATGGATGGGCAGCCAATAAGCAGTAGCCGCAACCTGGACGCCGGGAAGCGCATTGAGACGATTGCGGCCACTGCGCGAGAGCTCGACCACGCCTGCGGTTTTCTGATAGCGGTCGCCGTTGAGCGACATTTCCAGAGTGAGGACGTTGCTGGCATCGAATCCGGGCGTGACGGCGTGCAGCGCGATCATGGTACGGATCAGGAGTACCGATGCCACAAGCAATACGAGCGCCAGGGAAACCTCGGTGATGACGAGTACGGAGCGCGTCTTGCCCTGGCGCAGGCCGGTGCCGGAGCGACTGGCGCTTTCTTTCAATGCGGAATTTGGATTGGCGCGCGCGGCATTCCACGCCGGAACCAGGCCGAAGAGAATACCCGTACCGACAGATACAGCGAGGGTGAAAGCAAGAATGCGCCAGTCGATGCCGAGCGCCGCGCCATTTTCGCCCAGGCGCGGCAGATCGGCCGGACTGACGGCAAGCAATGCGCGCACACCGCCAAAGCCAAGCACCATGCCGAGAGCCCCGCCGGCAACGGAAAGGAGGACGCTTTCCGTGAGTAGCTGGCGCACGATGCGCGAACGTGCCGCACCCAATGCGCAGCGAATGGCAAACTCGCGGCGTCGCGCCGTGGCGCGAACCAGCAGAAGGTTAGCGACGTTGGAACAGGCAATGAGCAGCACCAGGCTGACGGCGCCAAGCATCACGAGCAGCGACTGGCGCGCGTTGCCGACGATGCTGTCGCGGAGCGGCTGAATGCGAAACTCGAGACGCGGGCTGGTTTCGGGGAATTCTCGGTGGTACTCGGCAGCCGCCAGTTTGAGCTGTGCGTTCGCCTGGTCCAGCATGACACCGGGCCTGAGCATCCCGGCGACATGAAAGTAATTGTTCATGTCGCTGCTGACCGGCTCGAATTGAAACGGGATCCAAATGTCGGCCGCGGGGTCGGCGAGGAACTGTTTCCCGATGACGCCAATAATCGTGTATGGCTCATTGCCGAGGGAAAGCGATTTCCCCAACACGCCCTGGTCGCCGGCAAAGTGGCTCTGCCACATGCCGTAACTCAACACCACAACCTTGCCGCCATGGGGTGAGTCTTCGCGTGGAGTAAATGTGCGTCCAAGAACGACAGGCGCGCCAAAGAGACGGAAGTAGCCTTCGGTAACGTGGACGCCGCGAATCTGCTCGGGCCGATCGCCGGTGAGATTGAATCCCGGACCGGACATGTCGTAGGCGGCCACTTCCTGAAAGACGGAGGACTGGCGATGATACTCGTGAAACTCCGGGACATTGGAGAGAAAATCGGCGATTGTGCTTGAACGGTAGCCGAATTCGACGATGCGATCGGCATCGGGATAACTCAGCGGCTTGAGCAGCACTCCGTCGACCACGGTAAAGATGGCGGTATTTGCCCCAATCCCCAGGGCGAGAGCGGCAACGGCAGCAAAGGTGAAGCCCGGGTTTTTAAGAAGCATGCGCACAGCGTGCTGTACTTCGCGTGCGAAAGAGCCCATCGATTGCCTCCGGAAGAGGTGGGTTCCGCAGGCATGCGGTTCCCCGCGCAGACGGAAGGCCTAGCGCTTAAAAATATCGTACGGGTTCCCTGACGATTTTCTTATGGATCAGGTGAAAGAATTTAGAGTGTTGTGCAGTGCGCGCCCATGAACCCGCTTGAAATCGGAGAAACTCTCGACCATTACCGCCTCGACAAAGTCGTGGCGCGCAGCGGCATGGCCACGCTTTACAGGGCCACGGATCTCAACGACGAGCGTGAAGTCGCGATCAAGATTCCGCATCCGGAGATGGAATCCGACCCAATTCTGCTGGAGCGCTTTCGGCGCGAGCAGGAGATAGGCCAGGAACTCGATCATCCCGGCGTGGTGAAGACCTTCGACGGCGAAGAGCGCAGCCGTATGTACATGGTGATCGAGTGGGTTGAAGGACGGCTGCTGCGGACAATCCTGAACGAAGAAAGGGAACTGCCGATTGAGCGCGCGACGAATCTGGTGCTGCAGATTTGCGACGCGCTGGACACGATGCATAAGCATGGCGTTGTGCATCGCGACCTGAAGCCGGAAAACATCATGGTCGACGATCAGGACCGTATCAAGCTGATCGACTTCGGCATCGCGATGAAAGAAGACGCGCGGCGCATCACGTTTGTCGACATGTCGGCTACGCTGGGCACCCCCGACTACATCGCGCCCGAGCAGGTAAAGGGGCAGCGCGGCGACCAGCGCAGCGATATTTACTCGCTGGGCGTGATGTTTTACGAGATGCTCACGGGCGAGCCGCCATTCCGCGGACCCAATCCGCTGGCGGTGATGAATGAGCGGGTGCTGCACGATCCCGAGCCGGCGCGGGACCGGAGGCCGGAGATTTCGCCGGCACTGAATGAGATTCTGAACCGCGCGTTGGAGCGCGATCCGCGGCGGCGCTACCAGACGGCGAGCGAGATGGCGCTGGAATTGGAGAACCAGGAGCTGGTGGGCGTGGACGATGGCGCCAGCCGGCCGTCGGCGCAGAGAGGGAAGCTGCCGAATGCGCGGAGGATGCTGCTCTATGCCGGGCTGGCGCTGGCGCCGATTGCCATTTTTGCGCTGATGGTGATGCTGGCGCGGCGGTGACGAAGCGAGTCAGACTGCGTCTGCGAGTCGGCCTTTTCGCAGACTCGATCTTCAGCTCAGCGGTAGGAATCGTCGCGGTGAATGACGAATTCGGGATAAGCGCCACCGCCGAGTTCGTGCAGGTCCATGCCGATGCGTTCGCCATCAACGTCCACGCGCAGCGGAACGATGCGGTTGACGATTCTGAAAAGCAGGTACAGCAGAGGCAGAACAAGGCCGAGAAGCGTGGCGATGCCGATAAGCTGGGCGACGAGCTGACCGGATTGCGCGGAAAAAAAGCCGGCGGCAAGCGAGCCCCACAGACCACTCGCTCCGTGCACGGTGATGGCGCCCGAGGGATCGTCGATGGCGACGGCGAGTTCAAGAAACTCAACGAGAAGCGGCGTGAAGATGCCGGCGACAACGCCGACGGCGAGCGCCTGGGGCGGCGAGACGAGTGCCGCGCAGCCGCTGGAGGCGACGAGTCCGGCGAGCCATCCGTTGGCGCAGAGGCTGGCGTCGGGCTTGCCAAAGCGAATGCGCGTGACCGCGAGAGTGGCGAGGACGGCGCCTGAAGCCGAAAGAAGTGTATTGATGGCAGTGATCGGCAAGGCCGCGAGCGGCGCATGCAGCCAGAGCAATGCTCCGGCGGCGTTGAAGGCTGTGAGGCCCGCGAAGGCCAGCATGCTTCCGAAGAGAATGTAGACGGCGTTGTGGCCGGGCATGGCAGTGGCGAACCCGCCTTGGGGAAACTTGCCTTTGCGCGGGCCGGCAATCCAGACCAACGCGAGCGCGCTCAATCCACCGGTCATGTGGACGAGGGACGCGCCGGCGGGATCGAGAAATCCCGCGCCAAGAGAGAAGTTGACACCGAGTTGGGCAAGCCAGCCTGCGACCCAGACCCAGTGGGCGAGAACGGGGAAGACAAACGCGGCGCCGAGGGCAGCGACGGCGCATCCGGCGGCCAGGCGCAAGCGATCCGCGCCTGATCCCCAGGGAATGAGCGCGGCAAGCGCGACGGCGAGGAATTGATAGAGCACGCACAGTTGAGTGTGTGATGGTGAAGCGGCAAGGCCCCGGATGAAAAAGGGGGCAGCGCCCAGCCAGTCCCAGGATTTTCCGGCTACGTGAAACGTGAAGCTGGTTCCGCCTGCGGTTCCCGCCAGGCTTGCGCCGATGAGAGCGAAGGCAACAGCCGAGACTGCCACAACACACAGGCTGCCAAGCAGCGATTGCGCCGCGGACCGCGAACGCCCGAGGCCCGCGTTGATGAGCGCCAGGCCTGCCGGCGCAAGCGTGGCCAGCAGCAAAAACACAAGCACGACGGCGAGCGTGGATTCGGGGAATACGATCGCGTTCGACATCATGGGCGGTTCTTTCCCTGGGCTTCAAGTTGCCCGCGCGCGGCCACAACCAGGCCAAGGGCCTCTACGGCCAATCCGCAAACGACGAACGCCGCGCGCGCGGCGGCGCTGGATGCGGGAAAAAGCACGAGCGCGGCAATGGAGAGGAAAAATCCGGCCGGCATGACAAGCAATCCCGCATATTTCATAGTCGTCCCGTGGCCGAGCGCGGAAGCTTCTGCCCGGTTTCTGCGCAATCAGCAGAAACCATCTGCCGTGCCCGTGCTCCCTGTGAAGGGGTTCGAAGCAACAGATGAAGCGCGTGAAGATGAGGCTCGACGTCTGTACAAATCCTAATGCCTGTCGGCCAGGATCAGCGGTGTTCGCGATTTGCAGGCGGAATCGCGAACCTCCCGATGTTGGTGGGAACGCGGCGTCAAAATGCCCTTAGAAAATCGCGGGCCGTGCAAATGGAAGCACGCGCGGCTATACATCGGCACTTGCTGACGCCGCTCCCCGAACGACGGAGCTACTCTTTCGGGCGACTGGCCTTGTAGCCGCCGTTATATGCCGAGAACGCCCATGAACCCACAAGCGCGGCGGTGTCGTCGAGCTTGCCGTCGATCTTCATCTCCGCGGTCTCGCCTGTCTCCTCCGCAGTCATTGAAAATGCCAGGGCGAGCTGGCCGTCCTTGAAGGTTCCGTTAACTGCGTCTTTTCCAAATTGCCCGGTCACTTTTCCATCCGCATCCACGGTGAACTGGGCATCCACATCGCGATCGCCACCTGGCGTATCGAGCACAAAGTGCCATTTGCCATCAATCGCGGAATGTTCCGGGGTCGCTGCCTGGGGCCCCAGGATAAAGCCAACCATTGCCACTGCCGCAAGTAGGAATCGCGTCACGCTATGTCTCCTCAGTGATTTTGCTGTTCATGCGGAAGGATAGACTTTCCGGGCTGGTGTTCGCCACGAAAATTCCAGTTAAATTCTCAATCGTCCAGGTTCGGGGTTCCGCACAAGATCTCTCCGGATTCCGACGCGATTTTTTAAATTTCAGGCCAATCCGCGAACCCCCTCCCTTATGCGACCTTCATTTGCGTTTTGGTACGATCTGGCAACGTGAACGAGGCTGTGAAGTGGCCTCCTGGTTGTTGGCCGGCTAACGGCTGCGGCCAGGAGACGTCAGCCCAGCGTTTTTCAAAGGAGGCAACGCCGTTGAATGCTCTCGATCGATTGGTGGCGAACCCGGTGGGCGCACTGGCTGTACTTTCGCTGGCGGCGTTTCTTGAGGCATGGGGCGACTCGTTCTTTCAGGTGGGCTTTTACCGCGCGTCGGGGATGGGTCGCGTGCTGGCGCTAATTGCAGGCGCCGCTGTGCTGGCGACGTATGGATCGGTGGTCAACATTCCGCGCTGGGATTTCGGGAAATTGCTGGGCGCCTACGTGGTTTTGTTTTTTGTGATGGCGCAAATTCTCAACCGCGTGCGCTTCGGCCAGTCGCCCACGCCGAATATTTATGCCGGCGGCGCGTTGATTGTGGCCGGTGGCCTTGTTGTGATGTTCTGGAAGGGCTGAGATCGAGCATACGCGGGTGGCGGAAAGCGGATTTCACGTGATATTTTTGGACTGCGCATCCCAGCTTCTGAGACATGAGCTCGCAGAAGCGCGGGAGTCTGTTCTCTTCCTGGACACTCATCACAACCGGCAATCTTTTCAGCAGATTACAAAAGCGGCATTGCGCAACTTTTTTTTGAGTTTCGTCGCCCAATGTCTGTTGTTCTCTGGCATTTGACTGCTATAGTGATTTTTCGGGGTTCTCCACCTCTCGGGTGCTGTCTGCCCAAGAATTTGTTTCGTACACAACCCGTGTGATCGCCGGCACAGCGAGCACATCCATCAACGAACAACTCAGCAGGGAAAGCATTCATGGCGCAGATATTTGACCGCAGCTCCAACGCACTGGCTCGCGCGAGCCTTGTGTTGACGGGGCTGATCGTGATTGCCCTGGGGGTCACATTAGACCAGTTGCAGCGCTCGCCCTGGGTGACGCGACAAGGTCAGCGTCCCGACCAGCCGGTGCCTTTCAGCCACAAGCATCATGTGCAGGGATTGGGTCTGCAGTGTCAGTACTGTCACGTCACTGTTGAGAAATCGAGCTACGCGGGAATCCCACCCACCAAGACCTGTATCAACTGCCACGCACAAATCTGGACCAATGCCGCGCTGCTTGAGCCAGTGCGCAACAGTTGGGCGACGGGGCAGAGCCTGGTGTGGACCAAGGTACACGACCTGCCTGATTTTGTTTACTTCAGCCACGAGATCCATGTGAACAAGGGGCTGGGCTGCGCGAGCTGCCACGGCCGCGTGGACCAGATGCCGCTGATGTATGCGCAAAACACGTTGCAAATGGAGTGGTGCCTCGAATGCCATCGCAATCCGTCGAAGAACCTGCGCCCCACAAGTGAGATTTACAACATGGCGTGGGAGTCGCCGGCCGATGACCGGCCGGTGTGGTGCTCAACGACTGGCGACAAGACCGGACCGACGGCGCAAAGCGTGAGCTGCACAACCAAGGATCCGGGCAATGCCGGGCCGCAGATCGCTTCGCTTGAGCTCCCGCTGCGTGGCGCGAATGGTCTGGCGAGCGATGTGGCGGCGGCAATGCCGGCGGCGCCGGCCTACCAGAAATTCACCAGCCAGGATGAACTCGGACACTTCTTGCTGAAGGAGTACAAGATTCGGACGCCGAAAGATTTGACCAGCTGCGAGGTCTGCCACCGATGAATGAAAAACGCATGAACGATGGCAAGAGCAATCCGGTCAGAGTGGACGCGGTTGGCGCAGGGAACATGAACCAGTCACGGGGAGAGCAAGCGTCGGGGGCTAACGCCCACAGCGGCGGTGATGAGGTTATGTACGGGCTGAAGCCCGTACCCTTCAGCAAGGACGAAGTCCAGCCGATGACACTTGCGCAAGTGCGCACGGAGTTGAAAGGCGTAAAGGGCAAGCGCTACTGGCAGTCCATTGACGAATTGTCGAATACGGCGGAGTTTCAGGCAGCGGTCGAGCGCGAGTTTCCGGCGGCGGCGCAGGAGTGGGTCGATCCGGTTTCGCGTCGCGGATTTATGAAGCTGATGGGGGCTTCGATGGCGCTGGCTGGTCTGGCCGGCTGCACCAAGCAGCCCGACGAGCCCATCTATGCCTACGTCAAGGCGCCGGAAGACCTGGTGCTGGGCAAGCCCATGTACTTCTCCACGGCGCATCCGTTTGCCACCGGCGCGGTTCCACTTCTGGTGAAGAGCGATCAATTCAGGCCCATCAAGATCGACGGCAATCCGGAGCACGCGTACAACCATGGCTCTTCTGATCCATATACGCAGGGAACGCTGATCGATCTGTACGATCCGGACCGTTCACAACATGTGACTTTTCGCGGCGAAACGCGCGAATGGGCCGAGTTTGCGCAGGAACTCCGCTTGAAAGCAGCCGCCAGCAAGGATGGAATCGGCCTCTACTTTCTAAGCGCAACCATTACTTCGCCTACTTTGGCGCGGCAATGGAAGGCCGTGCAGGCCGCTTATCCCAAGGCGACACTCGTTCAGTACGACCCCGCCATCGCGGGTACGTGGCTCGAGTCGGCGCCGGCTGTTCAATACGATTTGTCTGCCGCGGACGTGATTGTCTCGCTGGATGCGGACTTCCTCTCGGGAGCGTCGTATCCCGGATTCCACAAGCTCGTGGGCGACTACGCTGCGCGCCGCAAGAATCCAGCTGCGGGCATGAACCGGCTGTACGCGATCGAGTCCACGCCGACCACAACAGGACTGAAAGCCGAACATCGCCTGGGTTTGCGTGCCAGCGAGATTCCAGCATTTGCAGCAGCGCTCGCCTCCGCTGTCGGTGCGCCAGGCGCGGCAGCTCCATCGTATAGCTGGACGGACGAGCAATCAAAGTTTCTTGCGGCAGTCGCCAAGGATTTGAAGGCTAGCGGTGGCAGGAGTGCTGTGTTGCCGGGGCTTTATCAGGATCCTTCAGTATTCGCGCTTGCTCTGGCCATCAACAATGCCCTGGGCAATGTGGGCAAGACCGTGGCCGTGGCTTCGGAGCCGGTGAACCCCATTCCCTCGAAGAGCCAGGTTGCCGATTTCAAGGCGCTCGTTGCCGACATGAATGCGGGCAAGGTCGACTGGCTCGTGATTCTCAATTCCAATCCCATCTACTCAGCCCCTGCTGATCTGGAATTCGCGGGTGCGTTCGACAAGGTGAATACGGTTGCGCATCTTGGCGCGCAAATGGACGAGACCGGCCAGATTTCTCATTGGCATATTCCCGCAGCGCACTACCTTGAGTCGTGGTCGGATGCGCGCGCCTATGACGGAACTGTCTCAATCGTGCAGCCGCTGATCGATCCCCTGTATGGCGGGCGCTCCGCGCATCATGTGTTTCAGACTTTGCTGAATGAGCCGATGCTCAGCCCGTACGACGTAGTGCGCGAGACGGCGAAGCCTCTCATCAAGGGTGATTTTGAAACGGGCTGGCGGAAGACGCTGCACCAGGGGTGGATTGATGGCACGGCCTTCGATAAAACCGCCAAGGGCGGAGCCGACACGGCTTTCAAGGGAACGGTTCCAGCACCAACATCCAAGGACCAGCTTGAAATCATCTTCCGGCCCGACCCCAACGTCTATGACGGCCGCTGGTCCAATATCGGCTGGCTGCAGGAGCTTCCCAAGCCCGTCACGAATCTGAGCTGGGACAACGCAGCTCTGGTTTCTGGCGCAACGCTTACCAAGCTCGGCCTGGAAGAAGATAACATTGTTGAACTCACAGTAAACGGCCACAAGGTGAAGGCGCCGATCATAGCGGTGCCGGGCCATCCCGACAATTCCGTTACCGTGCACCTGGGCTATGGCCGCGAGTTCGCGGGCCGCGTAGGTTCGGGCGCAGGGTTCAACGCGTATCTGATTCGCACTACCGATTCACCCTTCTACGCGACGGGGACACTCGCCAAGGTGGATGGAATCTGGGGACTGGCGATTACCAAGAGCCACTTCCAGGATCATCGCTCTGCGCGCGTCAGCGGCGAAGGCCACGGCAACAACTCACTCGAAGCCGATGAGGCGATCGACGAGCGCGGCATCATTCGCTATGCGACGCTCGACGAGTTCAAAGCCAACCCGGGATTTGCGAACGAAGGTGAGGGCCACGAGAAGACCGACATGGGAACGTCGCTCTTCCCCAACTGGTCGTACAGCGAAGGCAACGCCTGGGGCATGTCCATCGACATG
>PLTV01000387.1 GCA_003164635.1 Acidobacteriaceae bacterium | reverse complement strand
CTTTGGGCAGGTCGTGGGGCATGGGTCTTCCGGCGAGTCCCCGATCTGCGCGGAACCCTCTGCGCACGAGGGTTTTGGGCGAGGAGACCAACCTTCACTTTACCAGATAGGGCAAGCGCGAACCGAGCCAGCGGGCGAGGAAACGTGCGTGCGGGCCTGCGGTATTCTGCTGGAACGACAGTCGTTGAGGGGAGTGAGCCATGGTGGCTGCGAAAAGGCGGAAAGTACGCTTGGGTGGTGGTTTGGCTTGGTGTGGAATCGCTGTCTTTTTGTCGGTAGCGACCGTCAACGGGGCCAGGGGGCAGCAGAAGTTTTCAACCCAGGCAGCGGAGACAATTCCGGCGGTCTTGGTGAGCGATATTCACTTTGAGCCGTTCTTCGATCCGGGGAAGGTCGAGAAGCTTGCGACGGCGCCGGTGAGCGCGTGGAAGGGGATTCTGGAAGCCGCGCCGTCGGCGGACCGCGAGGCGAGCTTTGCCGCGCTTGAAAAGAAGTGTCCGACGCGGGGAGAAGACACGTCGTATCCGCTATGGCAGTCGAGCATGCGGGCGATTCGGCGCGATGGAGCCGTCGCCAAGTTTGCGACGGTGAGCGGGGACCTGATCTCGCATTCGTTTGAGTGCAAGTTTGGCGCGGCGTTTCCGCATGCGGCTCCGGGAGACTACCGTGCGTTTGTGGAGAAGACGATCGATTTTGTGATCGACCAGCTGGATGAGGCGATTGCGGGTGTGCCGGTATATGTGGCGCTGGGCAATAACGACTCCGACTGCGGCGACTACAAACTTGATGCGCACAGCGCGTTTCTGGCGGCGGTGGGTGAGGAGGTTGCGAAGAGCTTTCCCGCGGCGGAGCGGAAAGGGATTGTGGATTCGTATGCGGCGGGCGGGTACTTCAGCGCGCGGTTGCCCATGGAGAACGCGCGCATGCTGGTGCTCGACGATCAGTTTATGGGGGCGAAGTACGTGACGTGTGGGGGAAAGCCTGATGCGACGGCCGGGGACGAGCAGATTGCATGGCTGGCGGCGCAACTGGCAGAGGCGCGCGGCAGGCATGAGCGGGTCTGGGTGATGGCGCACATTCCGCCGGGAGTGGATATGCACTCGACGGCGACGCATATGGACGAAGCTTGCGGGGCAAAGGGGCCGCGGATGTATCTACGCTCGGAAAGGCTGGCGGACGTTCTTGAGGAATATGGCGACGTGGTGAAGCTGGCCATCTTTGCGCATACGCACATGGATGAGGTGCGTGTCTTCAAAGCTGCGGGCGGAAAAGGTGTGCCGGTAAAGATGGTTTCTTCGATTTCTCCGATCAACGGGAATGCTTCGTCGTTCACGCTGGCGCGGGTGGATGCGGGGACGGCGGAGTTGAAGGATTACCGGGTGATTGCGGCGTCGAATGCGACGGGCATCGAGACGAGCTGGCGCGAGGAGTACGACTGGGGGAAGACATTCCACGAGTCTGAATTTTCAGCGCGCGGTGTGAGCGAGGAGATTGCGGGATTCAGGGCCGATTCAGGAGCGACGAAGGATACGAGTCGCGATTACATCAAGGATTTCTTTGTAGGGGTCGAGAATCCGCTGCTGGGGATGGTGTGGCCGCAATATGCGTGCGGGCTGGAGAATGATTCGGCGCAGGGATTCAAGGATTGTGTTTGCACGGCGGGAAGTGACGCGAAGGGAATAGGGAATAGGGAATAAGACGATAGCAATCACAAAGGCCGCATCGGTGGATGCGGCCTTTGTGATTGCGGATGAGGGAAAAGTTAAAACGGATTGAGCTTGGCAAGGCCCTTCTTCTTTTTCTTCTTGCTGTCGGACTCTTCCTTGTCGTTGACCTTGGGCTTCTTCTTGTCGGTGGTGTTGGTGACCGTGGGCCCGTTGGATTTGACTTCGTTGATCTGCACAGGAGCTTCGGCTGCTTTTTCCGCCGCGGGAAGGGCGGTATTGGTGGGGCCGACGGCCTTCATGCCGGCGGAGCCGTCGTTGGGAGCGCCACCCGTAATGGGCGCGGACCCTGAGGGCGCGGAGAGGACCTCTGCGCCGACGCCCGTGCCGCCGGCTGGTGGCGCAAGCTGCAAAGGAGCGGACGAAGGCTGATCGCTGCGCGGCGGCTCATTGGCTCCAGTCGGCGTGATGGCGTTCGCGGGAGGCGCCGGTGGCTTGCCAACGTTGACCGCCTCGTTGAACATGGCGACGTTCTGCTTGGTGATGTCGGGAGCGAGTGTGCGCTTGGGGTCTTCAAGAGACGGCTCGCCAACGTGGACGGCTTCAACGACCGTGGGGCCGTGCTTGATGAGGCCGAGGGTTTTGTCGCTAAAGTGCAGAGCCTGACGGCTGCGCTCCTCGGCGTCGTTTTCCGCAACTGCTTCCTGCGAGGCTTCGGGAATGGGGCGATTCATGGCGACGAGGCGGTCGCGGGCGTCTTCGACGTGAGGCGCCATGGGATAGCGGGTGATGACCTTGGCATAGGCCTGGGCCGCGCGGTCAGAGTACATGGAGTGCAGGCGCTCACGAAGTGCTCCGGGCAGATTGGACTGCATCTGCACGCGGCGCGCTTCGCCGGCATAGGCGTCGCCGATGCCAATGAGAGCCTGATCGCTCTTGGAGTAGAGCGGATAGGTGTCGGTGACGGTTTCAAGGCGGGCGATGGCGGCGCCGTAATTCTCACGAGTTTCGTAATAGAGGCCGATGGTGGCTTCGCGCTCGGCCAGCACTTCCTGCACATCGCGCAGCTTCTGCTTGGCGCGTGGAACCAAGGTGGAATCCGGGAACATGTTGATCATGTTGCGGTATTCNNTCCATCTGCTGGTAGTAGATGTCGGCCACCTTCATCTGCGCCTCGGCCGCTTCCGGCGCGTTGGGGAAGAAGGTGATGAAGTCCTTGTATTCGGCTTCGGCCTGGGTGAGCGCGGCGGTGCCGCCTTCCTTGAACCAGCTATCGCCGACGGCCAGCTTGGCGCGCATGCGGTATTCAGACTCCGGATAGGTGTTGAGCATGGTCTGGAGATCGAGCCGGGCGACGTCGAAGCGGCCCTTCTTCAGGGCAATCATGGCCTTGTCGAACAGCTCCTTGTCGGGCTGCTTGGAGTTGACATCGGCCAGCGGGTTGGCGCTCAGGTCGGTGTTCTTCTTTTTCTTGGGCTTCTTGTCGGCGTGGGCCGCCAGCGTGCCCAGCAGGAGAAACGCAAGAGATGCCGCGGCGATCTTGTGGAACAACCGATTCATAAACCCTCATTGCGGCCGCTCGCCCATGGGCCGGCGACCGTTTCCGAATCTTGTCAATCTTAACTTGCGCCGCCATGCGCTTACTCGCCGGCGGCTTTGCGGGCTGCGGTCAACAGGGCGTGTGCATCTGCTTCCGGTTGGCCCTGGCCGAAGACGGCATTGCCGGCCACCAGCAATTCCGCTCCTGCTTTGACGACCTGTGCGACCGTGTCGTGAGCTACACCGCCGTCGACTTCAATTTTAAACGTCAGACCCAGTTCGCGGCGCAATTCGGCCAGGCGGGCCAGCTTTTTCAGCGAGAAAGGGATAAACTCCTGTCCGCCGAAGCCGGGATTCACGCTCATGACGAGGACGTGGTGGACCATGGGAAGGATTTCGATAAGGAAATCTACCGGCGTCGCAGGGTTGATAACTACGCCGGGCTGCATGCCGTGGTGGGCGATGAGCTGAAGGGTGCGATGGAGGTGCGGACAGGCTTCCCAGTGGACGCTGACCCAGTTGGCCCCGGCATCGGCAAAGTCGGGAATGAATTCGTTGGGGTTATCGATCATCAGGTGGCAGTCGAGGGGCAGGCTGGTGGCTTTGCGCAGGCTCTTCACCACTGGTGGACCGATGGTGATGTTGGGAACAAAGTGCCCATCCATAATGTCGACGTGGATGGCCGTGCCTCCACCGCGCTCGGCTGCAGCGACTTGGTCGGCCAGGTGGGCGAAGTCCGCGGAGAGGATGGAGGGGAGCAGCTCGACCATAAGATTTTCAGAGACTGGGCCAGTTGCGATGCAAAGCTCTAACGGGTCAAGTGTATCAGCGAGTAGCCAGGCTGGCCCGGGACGCAACACTTACATGCTGCTTACAAACAGGGCGGTTGGGTTTCCACTGACGCTCGAGGCGAGAACGCGTATCTGGTCGCCTTTCTGGATCTGGAACTTGAAACCCTCCTCTGCACCGACGCCGGTTTCGGCTACCGTTCTCTCGGCGATCTTGAACGACTGCACGACGCCGGAAGCATCTTTGACCGAGAGCGAATGGTCTCTGCTCTCAAATTTGATCACGGTTCCGGTCTCTTCGGTGAAGGGTCCCGCGCCAAGGTCGCGCATAGCTACGGCAGTTTGTCCGCTGCCTCCGCCGTAGTAGAAGAGGATCACGTAGGCGCCTTGCTTCTTGAAGGCGTCGGCAGGCGTGGCGTCCTCGCGAATCTTCTTGTCAAACGAGATAGGGACCTTCGAACTGGTCAGGTCTTTGAAATGACTCTCAGTATGCCGATCCGTGAAGATCGTGATGGATTTGGCACTGGGGTCAACGGAGCTAATTGTGCCGGTGAGTGCATGAACCACCTCCTGAGCGGGCGCGATCTTGCTGGCCGCAGCAAAGCACCCCAAAACGATCAAAGCCTTCAGCATTCCTTTCGGCATCGGGTCCCTCCTTGGATTGTCAGGTTTTGAGCGGCGAGCCGGCCCAGGAACGCGCACCCCAGTTGGGCCGGACTAGACGAACTGTGAGACCAGCGTACAACCTTGCGGCCGGTCCGGCGCAAAAAAATGCCTCAGCTTCAACGAACTTTTCTGGCCGGTGAAGGAAGCAGCCGAGGCCGAGCGCTACGCGAGATCCCGCAAAGAGGACTTCTCTGCTTTTGCTAACAAAATGCGGCTTCGAGCGCGCATGGCGGCAGTGCCGCTGCGACTGTGGATGCGCAGCAGATCGCGAACGGTGGGAAGAAGTGAGGGAGCCTGGACGGCGAGATCGCTGAGACCCTGGAGGGCCATGGTCTTCACGATGGAGCTGCTTTTGTCTTCGAGCCAGGATTCGAGAACCTGTGCGGCGCGGACGCACTCATGAGGACTGAGCGTCAGTCGCGGAACGACGACCGCGAGGTGCCAACGGAGCTTGTTCTGCACTGCATCCGGGAGCAGGCCGAGGAGCGAAGATTTCCAGGCATTCAGTTGGGTCATGGCGCGCGGCTCCCCGTTGCGGGTGACGCGTTCAATCGCATGTGCGCCTCGATTGGCGACGCCGCGGTCATCGTCCCAGAGGCATTGGATGAGCACTCGAAACAGTCTGGGCTGGGCCAGGACCCTGGCAGCGACTTCTTTGGCGCGACCGACGGCGATAGGACCGTTGCCCTCACTGAGCGTTGCGCGAATTGACTCATTTGCCGCCACGGATCCGCCTGTTTTGTCGATTTGATTTTATGCGCGTGTGGCGGAGATGAGCGATTTGGCGGCGACACGGCCGATGCTGCGCAGAATGGACTTGAGCGGCCAGTGACCCTCGGCGTCGGGGAAGCAGATTTCGCCGGTGCGGCGGACTTCGGGGCGATAGTACCAGCGCTTGAGGAGAGCGAGATGGGCCTGGCGTTCGGTTGCGGTTGCGGGTGGCGCATCGGCTAGGGAAGTTAATACCAATTCGAGGCGGGACTCGAGGAGGCCGCGGGGGATTTTGAATGGTGCCGGCATCGCAGGTGCGCCGGATGAAGGACTTCCCTCAGGGGCTAAAGCCCCATTTTCTTCCTGGGCCTTTTCGGCACGACTGAAGTCGCGCCCTTTCAAAGCGCTTGCCGGAGATTTGAGCGGATTCTCAGAGAGCTTTGGCGGTTCGGGAATGGGCTCAATGGCGAGGGGCTGGGCGAAGAGAGAACTGGAGCCGGACTGCTCATTCTGGATGCGCATGCCCAGGGTTGAGAAGAGTGCGGGGCCGCGGAGCAGGCCTTGATCGAAGACGAAGACAGCGACTTCTTCGGGACTCGCGGCAGGTTGAAGAAGGACGGCGCGCAATTGACTGAGGGGGCGGACGAGCTCGGGAGCGAGGGCGCGAACGGATTCGACGCGCTGAACCTGGGCGTGGAGGGAAGCGGCGGTTTCGAATTCGAGATCGGTAGAGGCCTGGTCGCGCTGGGTGCGGAGGGTGACGAGGCGGCTTTCTCCGCGCGTGGCGATGAATTGCTCAACGGCAGAGCTTTCTTCGGCGTAGCGCTCATCGGTGCAGCCCTTGAAGCAGGGGGCGAGGCACATCTTCATTTCGGAGTAGACGCAGCCGGGATAGCTGGGATCGGGCTCCAGTTCGAACGTGCAGCGGCGCAGCAGGAAGAGCTTGAGGGCTTCGTCGGCGAAGCGCTCGGCGGCGGCGCGGGAGGCGAATGGTCCATAGGCCCAGTTGGCTTCGCGCTGACTAGGGCGATTCGTAACAGTGATGCGTGGATAGGCGTTGGAGCCGAGGTAGCGGATGAAGGCTGGTGCGCCGAGGTGCATGCGCTGAAGGGACTTTGGGCCGTAGACGTTTTCGATCAGCTCGAACTGGAGAAGGAGGGATTCGAAGTCGGAGCCGGTGAGGCGGTATTCGATGCGACGGACGCGGCCGGCGAGATGGAGACGGCGAGGGTGCTTGGGGGATGGTTGAAGGAGTCGTTCGAGGCGGGCGCGGAGGTTGGGGGTGCGGCCGATGTAGGGTTCTGCGTGGATGTCGGCTCCATAGAGGGCGAAGACGGCGGAGGCATGGGGCAGTTGGAGCAGTGCAGCCTCGGGGTCTGTTGGATCGAAGGGGAGAGATTGCAAATCGGGTGTCAACCGCGTCTCTCCTCTCTGGGCCGCCCCGGTTCTGACGCTGATCGATTGCAGCGGGGAGCGGAGCATTCCCTCGGGGGCTAAAGCCCAACGTCCTCTTTGGCTTAATGTACGGGCTAAAGCCCGTACCCTTCAATCAGGCTCCGGCGAGGGTCATGCCGTCGATGCGGAAGGTGGGGCTGGCGACGGAGCCGCGGAAGACGAGGTCGTTGCCGATGGCAGTGACGTTCATGAGCATTTCGGCAAGGTTGCCGGCGATGGTGACTTCTTCCACGGCGTGGGTGAGCTGGCCGTTCTCGATCCAAAGACCGGTGGCGCCGCGCGAATAGTCGCCGGTGACGGTGTTGGTGCCGAAGCCCATGAGGCCGGTGACGTAGAGGCCGGCTTGCACTTCGTCGATGATCTGATCGGGCGTGAGGGTTCCGGGCTCGAGATAGAGGTTGCCGCAACCGATGCCGGGAGTGCCGGCCAATCCTCTGGACGCGTTGTGGGTGGACTTCATTCCCAGCTTGCGGGCGGTGTAGGTGTTGAGAAGCCAGGTCTGGAGGACGCCGTTCTGGACGATGATGGTGCGGCGGGAGGGCAGGCCTTCGCCATCGAAGGGCGAGGAACCGAAGCCGCCGGCGCCGTTGGGCAGGAGCATGGCGTTGTCGTCGACGATGGTCAGCGAGGGCGCGGCGATCTGGGTGCCGAGTTTGCCGGCGAGGTACGACGCATGACGCCATATGGCGTCGCCGGAAGCAGCCTCGAAGACGGAGCCGATGAGGGAGCGGGCGACCTCAGGGGCGAAGACGATGGGGACGCGCTGGGTGGGAACTTTGCGTGCCCCGAGGCGGCGCAGGGCTCTCCGAGCCGCCTCCTTTCCGACAGATTCTGGCGAATCGAGATCGGCCATGCGGCGGGCGCCCGTCCACCAGCCATCGCGTTGCATTTTGCCGTCGGCGTCCATGGCGAGGGGGGCGGCCGAGACGCCGGCGTAGCTGGTGCGATAGCTGCCGAGGAAGCCGCGGGAGTTGGCGAGGATTTTGCGGCCGGTGGCGGCGTCGAAGCTGCCACCGTCAGAGTTGGTGATACGCGGATCGGCGGCGAGGGCGGCGGCTTCGCAGCGGCGAGCCCAGTCGATGCGCTCGGGGCCGCTGAGGGAGTAGACGTCGTCGAAGTAGAGGTGGAGGTTGCCGGTTTCTGATAGGCAGGAGCCGAATTCGGCGGCGTCGGGCAGGCCAGTGAAGGGATCTTCTTCAGTGACTTTGGCCAGGGCCACGGCGCCGTCGACGAGCTGGCGGATGCCTTCGGGCGTGAAGTCGCTAGTGGAAGTGGAGGCGGAGCGAGCGCCGAGAAAAACGCGGAGGCCGAGGCCGCGAGAACCGGATTCTTTGAGGGTTTCGACTTCGCCCATGCGGACGTTGACGCTGAACTCATCGCCTTCGCGGACAACGGCTTCGGCGTCGGAGGCTCCGGCCTTTATGGCCAGGGCGACGACGTCGGCGGTGAGGGATTCGAGATCGAGTGTGGCCTGGTCCAGCGTGGTTTGGGATGGGGCGGGTACGGCTTGGGGCATGGGTCAACAGTAACAAAAGTGCGTAGGGTTGGGCAGAAGGCCTGAATGAGAGACGTTTCCTGCGTTGAAAAAGCAAACCATTGACGTATAACTACAAAGGTAGTAAATATACCTACATCGTTAGGAGATAAAATGCCGGGGTCGAGATTATCAAAACTTGAATATCGGATCATGGAGATTCTCTGGTCCAAGGGAGACTGTTCGATTCGCGAGATCCTTGACGCGTTTCCCGTCGAGAACCGGCCTGCTTACACCACCGTGCAGACCATTGTGTACAGGCTGGAAGAGAAGGGAAATGTGCTCCGAGTCAGGAAAGTTGGAAACTTTCACATTTTTGCTTCGGCCATCACCCGCGATTCGGCGCAGCGGCGACTCGTCGACGATCTGCTGGCCATGTTTGGTGGATTCTCGCAGCCTTTAATGGCGCATCTCATCGAATCCGGAAAATTGTCGCTCAACGATGTGAAAGAAGCAGAAAAGCTCTTACAGGATCTCGACGAAAAGGAGGCGCAATCATGATCGCGCCTCTGTTCTGGAGCGAAGCCTCGAACCTTCCCTGGGCTGGAATCCTCGCGAACCACCTCTGGCAATCGACGGTCATCGCCGTGATGGTGTGGCTGCTCGCGCTCACCCTGCGCAAGAATTGTGCTCACACGCGATACAGATTGTGGATGGCCGCCTCTGTGAAGTTCCTGGTGCCCTTCTCGCTCTTCATTCAGGCCGGCGAATGGCTGCGCCCAATCGTTGCGGCACCGGCGCAAACGCCTGCGGCGGCGTCCGCAATGGAGCAGATCGCCCGGCCATTTCCACAGGGCGATGCATTTGCTGCCGTGGGAACCGGAGCGATTTCAGCTCCTTACGGCGTGGCATTTCCGCTGCTTGCGGCGTTGTGGGCCTGTGGTTCTCTCATCGTCGCATTTTCCTGGTGGCGAAAGTGGCGTCGGCTGCGTCTGGTTGTACGAGCCGCAAAGCCACTGGCGCTTGGGTTGAATTTACCGGTGTACTCCTCTTCGACGTTGCTGGAACCCGGCGTGTTTGGAATTGTTCGTCCCGTTCTGATGCTGCCCGAAGGGATTCTGGGCTGCTTGACGAGCGAACAATTGGATGCGGTTTTGCGCCATGAGATGTGTCATATCCGGCGACGGGACAACCTGACATTTGCTATCCACATGGTGGTAGAGACGCTTTTCTGGTTTCATCCGCTGGTGTGGTGGATCGGAGCGCGCCTGGTGGAGGAGCGCGAGCAGGCGTGCGATGAAGCGGTGCTTCGGTCCGGCAGCAAGGCAGCTGTTTACGCCGAGGGGATTCTCAACGTATGCAAATCCTACGTCGAATCGCCACTGGGATGCGTCTCCGGCGTGAGCGGAGCGGATCTGAAGAAGCGCATAGCCCGCATCATGGCAAAGCATATGGGGCAACATCTAAGTGTTCGGCGGAAATTGATTCTCACGATTGCGGGCATTGTGGGCTTGGCTCTGCCCGTCGCGATTGGCTTGTTGCACGCAACGCAGGGCCACGCGCAATCAGCCAGCGTAGCGCAGTCGCCCATGCCTGAATGGCAGAAAAAGGCCGGGGGCAAGATGTCTTTTGAAGTTGCCTCGATCCACCAAAGCAAACCGGGAACGTTTACGCCGCCCAACTTCGCCCTGGACGATCTCGATGCTTTCGACGGAGAGAACCCGCACGGCCGCTTCTATGCTGATTTTCCGCTTGAGGTCTACATCGAGTTCGCGTATAAGCTTCATCCCACCGCGAAGGAGACCCATACCCTGCTTACGCCCCTGGACAAGTGGATATCGTCGGATTCCTACGTGATTCAGGCAAAGGCGGAAGGGAGTCCGACCAAGGACCAGATGCGCCTGATGATGCAATCGCTCATAACCGACCGCTTCGGCCTGTCGGCTCACTATGAGAACCAGGAGGTATCCGTTCTCTTCCTGGAACTGGATAAACCTGGCACGACGGGGCCCAATTTGCAACCGCATGCGAAGGGAACTCCTTGTGATGTCAAGCTTCCACTTCCTGAGCCGGGTGCGCCGGTCAAGCCAGGGGATGTGTTCCCAATTATTTGCAACGCCGTCATGCTTGAGTCCCAGCCGAACCATGCCATGCTGCTTGGCTCGCGTAATGTAACCATCAATTCAATTGCAGGAGCTCTTCCCAGCGTTGAACGGCTGGGTCGCCCGATCGTGGATAAGACGGGCTTGACCGGAACTTTCGATTTCACGCTGGAATGGATGCCGGAACCCGATAATGCAGGGGCGCCTGGCGCAGCCGTTGCGCCTGAGTCGCAAACTCCTTCGTTTATGGAAGCAGTGAATGAGGAACTGGGTTTGAAACTCAAACCGGGGAAGGCGACTCTACCGGTACTGGTTGTCGATCACGTTCAGCGGCCGTCAGAAAACTAGATTTCGATGCCCGAAGGCCGCCTGCGGCCGGCGCTCTCCTCCCGTTGAAAAAGGTTCATGCTTGCTTACTTGTCGGCTTGGAAGTCGGCACCGGTGGTGACGGTTTCCCAAGCGGCAATTTCCTTGTCCCATTGCGCGAGCTTGTCGCGAAAGCGGGTGAGGGCGATCTTGCCCAGGATGAGGTGCAAAGGTGGTTCGGACGCGTCAGCGGCGGTGAGGATGGCTTCTACGGCCTTTTGCGGGTCGCCGGGCTGCTTGCCGGATTGCGATTGGAGATAGTCGCGGGCCTTGCCGGCAGTGTCTTTGTACTCGGGCAGCTCTTTTGCGGCGAGTTTGCCGGAGCGGCCGAGGAAATCGGTGCGGAACGGGCCGGGTTCGACGATGGTGACGTGGACGCCGAGGGGTTTCATTTCGGCGGCGAGGGCTTCGCTGAAGCCTTCGACGGCGAACTTGGTGACGTTATAGAAGCCCCATCCAGCGCCGCCGATAAGGCCGCCAATAGAGGAAAGATTGAAGATGTGCCCGCTGCGGCGCTGGCGGAAATGGGGTAGAAACGCGCGCGTGGTGCGGATGAGTCCGTAGATATTGGTTTGGAACATGGGCTCGAATTCGTCTTCGGAAACCTCTTCGATGGCCCCGTTGACGCCGTAGCCGGCATTGTTTACGAGGACGTCGACCTGGCCGAAGGCGGAGATGGCCTGGCTGGAGATGAACTCGATCTCGGCGGCCTTGGTGACGTCGAGCGCGAAGGTGCGGGCGGTGTCGGGGTAGTGCTGGATGAGGTCGTCGAGCTTGGAGACGTCGCGGGCGGTGGCGATGACGCGCTCGCCGCGCCGCAATGCTTCGTGAGCGAGCAGAAGACCGAAGCCGGAAGAACTTCCGGTGATGAACCAAACGCGGGAAGTGGCGGGATTTGCCATGAATGCCTCTCGTGGTGCCGGCGAGAAGCCGCGGCAACCGTGAATTGGATGCCTGGATAGGTGCTGCCGTCGCAGAGCGTGGTGTGCCGCTACAGCATGTGCAGCGCCCAGCTCTCGAGCCACGCGCGCGAGATCGCTTTCCACGTGTCGTTGAAGTACAGGCTTGTGGCGGTGAGGCCCACACCGATGACGAGGAAAGACGCATAGAGAAACTGCTTCATCACCCGGTTGCGTTTCCAATCCCAGAGGAAAATGAGAACGATGAGAAGCACATCGCCGCCCTCGTAGAACAAGTAAGTGCCGAGGAAGGTGGTTGGGGGAGGCAGGAAGAGGCCCACCATCCGCGAAAAGCCGGCATCGCTGATGCAGACCGTGGCCAGGATGAGCACGCGCCGGTGAGCCGCGGAGTTGCGACGCATGAGAATGCCCCAAGGTAGTAGCACGATCATGCAGAGGACTCCGCTGAAGGCAATCGAAAGGAACTCAGGCGGTAGGGCTCCGGGAGTCTGCAGATTCAGAGCCTGCCAACTGAGCTCGGACCAGGGAGAGATGATGACGACGACGGCCGCCAGGCCAGCCGCGTACCAACCGAAGCGGCGATGGATGCGGACGTTGCCGGTTTCAACCATGAGTACAAGCGCGGTTGCCGTGAGCAGCCACAACGTCGTGGCGATGGCGTGCACGTGCACGATCTTGGGCACCGGCGGCTGCTCATGCAGGTAGTTGTGCAGATCAAAGCCGAATCCGACGCCCACATAGATCCAGAAGATGGCAAGCCAGACGAGTGCGGGGCGGCGATCGTCGCGCGCAGGCCAGGATGCGGTTGTGTGAAGGTGCACCCGCGTTGCCCTCCTTCTTGGGGAGAAGACGGAGAAAGAAGCTTCGGTGAGAAGAATCTATTCTTGCACCTTGAGCCGGCGGAAATTATCTTCCTGTGCCGCCGACGGTCATTTTGTCTAGCTTGATGGTGGGCATGCCGACGCCTACGGGGACG
>PLTV01000248.1 GCA_003164635.1 Acidobacteriaceae bacterium | reverse complement strand
AGCGGAACCGGCCAGCGGCTCTATCGCCGCCGCGAGGTCGAACTCGTTCTCGAAATCAAGCGTCTCGTGTACGGCGAGGGATACACGCTCTCCGGGGCGCGACAGGCTTTGGATCAAAGCAGCCGCCGCCCGGCTGCTCAGGAGCCGCGTCAGGATGCACCGAAAAATCCGGCCGCGCGGGCTTCCTTCCCGGCACAAGCCGTCGACCAGCGCCGCGATGCCGTAGCCGCTACCATCGGTCACGCACGGGCCGAGTTGCGCGAGATTGCCGCGCTGTTGGCCAACCCCGTAACGCGGCCGCAACGTCGGCGCCCACGCCTTTCTACCCTGCCCTACCCGACAGATTCGCTGTTTCCCTCCTGACCGAGCGTGTAACCTTTTTCGCGCGGACCCATCTTACAGACGGGCTCACAGACGAGGTGCATCGGCGTGGCAATTTTTGAAGATCTGACGAATCGTGAACCAGGTCGAATGGGCCGGCGCGCTTTCATCCTGGGCGCGGCTGGCGCGCTGAGCGCTATCACTTTCTGGGGGCTGCGCCGCTCGACCGTGGCCGCTGCCCGGCCGCTAACGCCTGGCGAAGGGCCGGCTACTGTCTCCATTGTCCAGTTTTCCGCCGATGGAAAGCGCACCGGGACTGTCACGGTTCCTCGGCTTACCAGGTCGGACGATGAGTGGAGACACCAGCTTTCCGGCGATTCGTACCAGGTGACGCGCCACGAGGCCACCGAGCGCCCCTTCACCGGCGCCCTGCTCAACGAACACGAACGCGGCATCTTCCACTGCGTCTGCTGCGACCTGCCGCTGTTCAGCTCCGGCGCGAAATTTGAATCAGGCACAGGCTGGCCCAGCTTTTACCAGCCCATTGCCGAAGAGAACGTCGCGAAGACCGTGGACGGTAGCCTGATGGAAGTGCGGACGGCTGTCTCGTGCCGGTTGTGCGATGCGCACCTGGGCCACGTGTTTGACGACGGGCCGCCTCCCACGGGACTGCGCTACTGCATGAACTCGGTTTCGTTGCGGTTCACGAAGCTGGTTTCATAGTCGATAGGCTTCCCGTCCCCGGCGACCGGAACCTTCGGCCCGGTTCAGCGCGGCAGCTTGATGCTCACGATCTGCATTGTTTCGGGCAAGACACCCATGTTGCTCCACAGCAACAAAGGGTTCTCGGGCTCGTCAAGCAGGTAGACGTGCGCTTCAGTTTTGTCGGGGAACACACACATGGCGTGCAGCGCGGGCAGTTGCACTTGCCGATCGTTGAGCTCGACCGGAAACGCGAGGTCGAAGGCCTCCACGCGATGCAGCGTACAGGAGAACATGAGCAGGCTGGCATGCTTCGTGAGGGGCGGAAGGCCGGATTTGCCCATCGTCTGCATGACCTGGCCAATGGACGAAGTGGCCTCACTGTCAGGAATGAAGTGAAATTCGACCTGCTGGCCGGCACGGAGCTGATTCAGCACCTCGGTGGAGACGCCCCAGGGTTCGGTATCCGGGAAGTGCTCTTTCTGCGATTGGCAGACATAGTTGCGCAGGTTGTGGGTGGTTGCGAGATCGGCGCGATCGACTACGATGTCACACTCCGGTTCGCGATGGTCCACTTCAGCCTGCGGCTGGCTCGAAAGGCCTTGTTCATTGTCGAGCTGGCCCATGTGGCGCTCTTTGTCGGCCTGGGGATTGTTGCGATGGTGTACCAGGATCTGCGATGCATTGAGGGCAACAACCAGCGTCGAGAGCGGAGCTTCACTTGGATGGTTCCGGGCGCGATCCGGATCGACCGTTGCAATTTCGAGACCCTGCTGAAGCGGAATTGAAAGGGGAGAGCCGTTCGCTGGGAAAGGCTGCCATTGAGGAAGCGCCGCATGCGTCTCGGCCTGCGGGTTCTGGACTGCCTTGAGCCGGTCGGCCAGGCTCCCCCCGGAGTCAGCAGCCGGGGAGGCCGCGCTGGGGGGCGGCGCGGACTTTTTGCAGCCGATGGTGAGGATGGCGGAGGCCGTGAAAACTGCGATGACAAGCTGGCTCTTCATGCCCCCGAAGTATAACCCGGTGCGATCTGGGGCCAGGTTGAGGTTCCAGGATAGTCATGAGGAAAGCTGAACTGGATTTTCATGCTTCGGTCAAAGCCGCGAAGCGGGGATCCAGGTTCCTTCTCCCGAGTTTGCATGCAATTTCAGCTTATGGGAGCATAATCACTTCAGATCCATTGCAGAACGCTAGCGCAGCCGTTTGGCTCCCGTAACTCCTTTGCTGTCTAGATTCTGCAAAGAAGTCCCCTGGAATCAAGAATTTGCAAGGAAGCCCTCCTTCCATCTGCTTGATTCCAGGGAACTTCTTTACAGAGATACCCTTTTTTTCTTTTTCCTGGGATGAAAGATCGGCGGCGAACCACCATCAACGAATCAATTCGCTTGAATTCGGGGCCCAAATAAAATGCCTCAGGTGCACATGGTATGGCGCTCGCTTGATTTGAAAAAGGACCGAGGGGCATGGCCGCCACTCGGCGCAATGTCATTTTCCTCGCAAATCTTAGCTTCCCTTCCCGGCATCTCGGAATCAGAACTCCAGGACGCGGGCCAATCCGCCTCCCGTTACAATCAAGCAGGAATGGTCGTCCAATGAATATGCCTCGCTTCCCCAGGTTAGAAAACGCCGTCCGCCGCCGCTGCGTTCTGCCGGCTTCGCTGCTTGCCTTTGCCGCGCTGTCCCTCGCAGCCCGTGAGCAGACGCCCGTCCAGGTTCTCGATGCGTCCGCGCTGCATCCGCCAGCCGGCGCGCGCGTAGCGATCGTGGAATTCGACGACCTGCAATGCCCGGCCTGCGCCGCTGCCAACCCGGTCCTCAAGGCCGCTGCGGCTCAGTACAAAATTCCCTGGATCCGCCACGACTTCCTCATCCCCTATCACAACTGGAGCCGCCAGGCAGCCATTAACGCACGCTGGTTCGATCTGAAAAGCAAGTCACTGGGCGACGAGTATCGCGACCAGCTCTTCGCCAATCAGAATTCCATCTACAATCCGGATACGCTGAATCAATTCACGCAGAAGTTCGCGCAAAGCCACGGCGTGGCTCTGCCCTTCGCCATCGATCCGCAAGGCAAACTGGCCGCCGAGGTCGACGCCGACATCGCGCTGGCGCAGCGCACCGGCATCAAGAGCACTCCAACCATTTTCGTCGTGGCCGCCAACAGTAAGGGCGCGCCGTTCACGCAGGTGCTCAACCCTGCGCAGCAGCTCTACACCGACATCGACAAGGCACTCGCCGACACCGCTGCGCCCGCCAAGGCCGCGACCGCAAGAAAATCCGGTGGTCGCTGATTTAGAACTGCGTCACGCTCAGTACATTGCCATCTGGGTCGTTGAACCAGGCGATCCGTGCGCCGCTGGGCGCATCCCAGATGCCGAGTGAGTTGTTGTCGTTCATTCCCGGGAAGCGCAGAAAATTCACGCCGGCCTTGGTCAGCCGCTCCACGGTGTTTTCAATCGAGTCCACTTCCCACCCAAGCACTGTGAACTGCGCCGGACGAAACTCGCCCACCGGTGTCACCCGCAGCATGGTTCCATGTGCGTCGAAGACGAGCGCAAAGGGCGCTTCATCCTCAACCAGGCGCAGGCCCAGCACGCCTTCATAAAATGCACGCGCCATGGCCGGGTCGGTCACCGGTGCGAACGCCATCAGCTTGCAAGAACCCAGAATCGAATCGTGCGACATCGTGTGCTCCTCTTCGTCAGTCTGGTTATTCTGCTGCCGGACGCGTCATCAAGTCTACGAACATCTGCTGGAAGCGCGGCAGGTCGAGATTGACCTGCGCATGAACCAGGCGCACGCCGGTGATGGGCTTGAACGCTTCGGTCCATGTCAACGTATCGCCGTAGCTCGGGCCATGGCTCAGGTTCACATCCATGTACACGAGCTTTTCCTTGGTAATCAGCGTCGGATCCAGCCAGGCGCACGCCGCCAACTCGTCCCAGAGATAGTAGCGGTCCTGGCTCCACGCGGCAATGTAACGGGCCGTCGGCGTCTGCGCCTTGGCAATCGCGTCGAGCATCTTCTGCGTGAAAGGAGCTTTGATCGACACATCCACCGTCGTCACATCCACCCGCGGCCAATCGGCGCGCAACACAATATCCGCCGCCTCGGGATCGAACCAGAAGTTGAACTCGTGCCGCGGACTCGTCGCAAACTCCGGATCGTCCGTTTCCGGATTAAGGCTGCCCCCCATCAACACAATTCCTTTGGTCAACGCCGCGAACTCAGGGTCGATCCGAATCGCAAGAGCGATATTGGTCATGGGGCCGGCCGCATAGATCGTGACTTCGTGCGGATGTGCCCTGACCTGCCGCAACAGAAAATGCACACCATCTTCGTCAATGGGCTTGATCGCAGGCACGCCTTCCGGCATGGGCCCAATCTCATACGGCCCGTGCTCGCGAAACTTGCCCGCGTTCATGGGGATCACTCCGCTGGCCGACTCCACCAGTGTCGTCTGGCCTTCGCCCCAGGCGCCCAGCCACGCTACTCCGCCAGAAATTGCTTCTTCAAGCTTCGTTTCCTTCTCGGTCCGTACCAGCGGAAACACGGCGCCACGTGCCACAGGCACATGCGCATGCCCTGTCAGCTCCAGCATGCGCAGCGTATGCAGTGTCTCTTCATCGCGCCAGGCGTTGCCCGTCACCATGGTGATGCCTAGCACCTCAACGTTCGGAGCCTGCAACAATGCGAGCATGGCCATCTGGTTCGAACCGCCGGGTCCGGAGCCGTCTTGATCGATCAACACCAACCGCTTTTGCGCGGAGCACAGACCAGCCGCCAGCAGCAGCACGGCCACAGAGAGTTTTCTCATTGGGGGTATTGTGGCACACCAATGCAGGCACTCGATCAGTTTGTCGCGGGAACGAAAAATCAATCGGCCCGGGCTTAACGCCGGCGCTCAAATCCGCGCGGCTTCACGGGCGCGACAACTGGCAAGTGGGTCTTTCCAGCAGGAAAAACTGCCAGAAAACGGTCCTGGCCCTCGCCGGAGCTTGCCGTCTCAACGCCTTCAATGTCTTTGAAGGACATGTGCAGCAAACGCCGCTCGCGGCTGTTCATCGCAGGGAAGGCGTAGGGTGTGCCCGTGCGGATGACCTTGTCAGCAGCCACCTCTGCCTGCAACTTCAGCTCCTGAGCGCGCAAGGCCTTGAAGTTGGCGGCATCAAAGCTGATCAGATCGTGCTCGCGCTGTTCCAGCCGCAGCATCTGCGCGGCAATCGTCTCGAGTGCGCGCAACAGCTCGCCGTTATGTTGTGTTACCAGCGGCACATCCGGGCCGCCCAGCTCCACGTAAATCACACGCCCCTCAAGGCCCTGCGGATCGCGCGCGCCATTGCCCGCTGTGATACGGAACTTCAGGCGGAAGCCGCCCAATTTGTTCAGAGAGGTAAGGAACCCGGCAATCTTTTGTGCGGCCTGCTGCAAGTCATCGAGTGGCATAACAAATTAGTATCGCAGAGCCGGGCCGGATGCGCCTTCCAGCTCACAGAAACTTAACGCTTTTCTGCGATTTGCGTCCATGCAATCGGATCCGTGTTGACCAATTGTTCACATCTGGGAGCGCCTCGACGACCGGATGCTCAAATTTCCGTCTGCGATACTAACTTCAATCAGAGAATGTGCCGATTCAGCGAATACCGCCCTGTTTACCCGATGGCTCTTTTCATCTTCATCCGCCGGCTTCAATTCTCCATCCTGTTGCTTACCGCTTTCCTCCCCTCTCTCTGCGCACGCGCGCAAGGCGGGCCTCCGTTCATCACTGACGATCCCGGCACGCCCGGCAACAAGCATTGGGAGATCGACTTTGGCTGGATCGCGGACCACAATCCCGGCAACGCCTACTACGAGACGCCCGACATTGACATGAACTACGGCTGGGGCGACCGGATTCAGCTCAAGTATGAGCTGCCGATGGCCGTCTATACCGATCCCAACAACACCACGCGCTCCGGTTTGGGCGAGTCGCTCATCGGCGTTAAATGGCGGCCCTACGAACATCACCACGCGGGAGATGCGCCCTCCGACGAGAATATGGATTTCTCCATCGGCACGTACCCACAGGCTTCCATCAACAATCCCACAAGCGCCGTGCGCAGGGGCATTGTTGAGAATGGCCCGCAGTATTATTTGCCCATGGAAATGACAGCCAAATGGGGCCCTCTCAACTTCAACGGAGAAGTCGGCCGCTGGTTCGGCAACCAACTGATTCCCAGCCGCTGGGGCCGCGGACTGATCGCCGGCCACGAATTCAACGACCGCTTCGAGCTTTACTCTGAGATCTACGATCTGCAGGATGCCAACCGCATCGGCTCAACTCCGAAGCAGCGTGAACTGACCTTCGATGTGGGCGGTCGCCAGACGCTCGATCGCAAAGGCCATCTCCGGCTGCTCTTCATGGCTGGGCGCGCCATCCAGGCAGTCACGCGCCAAAACTCTGAGCCCAGTTGGATTGCGTATCTCGGAGTGCAGTTCCTGCTGGGCCCGGAAGAAAAGGAAACTCCAGGGCAGACTCCCTGAATTCGCTGCTCCAACAAAATTCCTGCGGCCTACCGGGACTTCCAGGCCGTTTGACTGAAGCCACCCGCCAGCGCAAAGTGGAAAGTAGCCTATGCCCGTTACGCACCCCATCATCCTGAGTCCTGCGCAAGCCCGAGTTCTCGGCGCCTTGGTTGAAAAAGAAGTCACAACCCCGGACTATTATCCGTTGTCGCTGAACGCTCTTGTGAACGCCTGCAACCAACTCACCAACCGCGAACCTGTGATGCACCTTGACGACGAAGAAGCCCATCTCGCTCTGCGCCGACTTGAGGACCTGGGCCTAGCGGGCCGGGCTCGCGGCGCCGACAGCCGAGTCGCCAAATACGAACATTGGCTGGGCGAAGCCTTCAACTTCACCCGTGCTGAAACTGCGCTGATCTGCGTGCTGCTGCTGCGTGGCCCCCAGACCCCCGGCGAACTCCGCAACCGCACTGAGCGCCTGCACCGCTTTGAAGAAGTCGGCGATGTGCTGGCCGGCCTGCAAAAGCTGATGGAGCGGGAACCGCCGCTTGCGGCGGTGCTGCCGCGACAGCCCGGAACCAAAGAATCTCGCTACGCCCATCTGCTTTCCGGTGAGGTTGAGGCGGCTGCCTTCATCGAGGCGCCCAAGTCTTCCAATGTCGTGCCGTTTCCTGAGCAGAATTCCAGATTGGTTCAGCTTGAGGCAGCGGTTGAAGAGCTCAAACGCGAAGTTGCGATACTGAACAAGCGTATCGACGATCTCTTTGGTGATTGAGTTTTGCAGCGCTGAGCGCTAGTGTTCCGATCGTCGTGCCGCCCGCTGCGGAAAAATCAGGATGCAGACCAGAATGGCTGCCGCCAATACCGCCGAGGCCGTATAGCGGCTGATTGCCATGCCGCCCTGTGCAACCGGCTTGTCAAACAAGTCGCCCGATACGGCTCCCAAAGGCCGCGTGAGAATGAACGCAGCCCAGAACAGGATTGGTTTCGGAATTTTTGTAAAGAAATGCAGGCCAAGAACCACCAGCAGCGCGCCACCGAACACGGCAACGCCGCCCAGGTAGCCCAGACCGGCATCGTCCGCCGCCCAATCGCCCAGCGCCGTGCCGAGGGTCTGGGAAAACATGATCGTGACCCAGTAAAAAATCTCCGCCTTCGGCGAACTGACCGTATTCACGGCGACTGTGCCCGTCGACCAGTACCACAGCCCAAGAGACCCTAGAACGAGTGCCAGCAGCAGAGCGCTGCCCCACGCGTAGCCAAGCCCCTCTGACCGGTCGGCCAGATCCGCCATCGTGGTCCCCACCGTGGTGGTAGCAATAATCGTGAACCAGTACAGGAATGGATGGAACTTCTTCGCGAAGACCTGGGCGACTACAGCAACAAGAAAGATGACGCCAAAAATCGAGGTCCCGACCGCGTAGCCAAGATTCATCGACATGGTAACCGCGTCGCCGCCAGTCTCCCCTAGCGTGGTACACAGAATCTTGATGAGCCAGAACGAGAAGGTTACTGCGGCGACTTTACTAAATTCCGATGTTGCGGTTTCCTGCGTGCTCGATGCCTGCACGGCGATCTCCCCTTCGATTAGCTTCGAACTACACGCAGGTGTAGACGTCAGTCTTAGATCAACTCGTACCCCGCAAACCAATACCCGATTTCGAACGCCGCGGTCTCCTCAGCATCCGATCCGTGAATCGCGTTCTCCTGAATGGAACCGGCAAACTTCTTGCGGATCGTGCCTTCCTCGGCGTTGGCGGGATTCGTGGCGCCCATCAGCTTGCGCAGGTCGGCAATGGCGTTCTCTTTCTCAAGAACCAGGAGCACGATCGGCCCGGAAGACATAAAGGTCGTCAGGTCGTCGAAGAAGGGGCGCTCCTTGTGGACATAGTAAAAACCCTGTGCCTGCGCCTTCGAAATCGATAGCTTTTTGATGCCCACGATCTGAAATCCGGCCTTGTCGATCTCGGCAAAAATGGCTCCGGTAAATCCTTTGCGGAAAGCATCCGGCTTGATGATGCTGAATGTGCGTTGTGCCACGAGTATTGCTCCTTAAGAGATTGCAGATCACAGATGACTGCTTACGGATGACAGCCCAAAGCTGGCCTTAGCCCTTTCCGATTACACGGGCGAGCGTTGCGCCGATCTCGGCGGGAGAAACGACGACGTGGATTCCGGCTTCGGTCATGGCTTTCATCTTGTCTTTCGCCGTTCCCTGGCCACCGCTGATGATGGCACCTGCATGGCCCATACGTCGTCCCGGAGGCGCCGTCTGTCCTGCGATAAATCCGACCACCGGCTTTTTCACGTACTGCTTTACGAACTCGGCCGCGGCTTCTTCCGCCGATCCGCCAATTTCGCCGATCATGATGATGGCTTCAGTTTCAGGATCGTCGTTGAGCAGGCGCAGCGCGTCGATGTGCGTAGTTCCAATGATGGGATCGCCACCGATGCCGATGGCTGTGGATTGGCCAATGCCGCGCTGCGTGAGCTGATGAACCGCTTCGTAGGTCAAGGTTCCGGAGCGCGAGACAATGCCGATGGAACCCTCCTTGTGGATGCGCGCCGGCATGATGCCGATTTTGGCTTTTCCGGGCGAAATGACGCCGGGGCAGTTGGGACCGATCAAGCGAGATTTGGAAGTTTTGAGCTTGGCCCAGACTTTCACCATGTCAAGCGTCGGAATGCCTTCCGTGATGGCGACGATCAAGGGGATTCCCGCGTCTTCGGCTTCGAGGATGGCGTCGGCTGCGAAGGGCGGCGGGACGAAAATCACCGTCGCATTCGCGCCGGTATTTTCGACGGCGTCGGCAACAGTATTGAAGACAGGCCAGCCTTCATGGGTGGTCCCACCCTTGCCCGGCGTGACGCCACCAACGACGTTCGTACCATATTCCGCCGCGCCCTTGGCGTGAAACGATCCCTCTTTGCCGGTGATGCCTTGCACGATGAGACGCGTATTTTTGTCGACTAGAACTGCCATTTATGCACCCACCTTTGCGGCTGCCTTCACAACCAGATTTGCAGCCTCTTCCATCGTTGTGCCCACTTGAAAATCCAGTCCGGAATCCTTCAGGATCTTGCGACCCTCCTCGACGTTTGTGCCTTCGAGGCGCAGGATGATTGGCACCTTGACGTTGAGATTGCGTGCCGCCGCAACCACGCCAGTCGCCAGACGATCGACGCGCAGAATGCCTCCGAAAATGTTGATGAAGATTGCCTTTACGTTCGCATCGGATAGCAGAATTTCGAACGCGTGTTCGATCTGCTCCTGCGTAGCCCCACCGCCCACATCGAGGAAGTTCGCCGGGCTTCCGCCCGCGTACTGAATGATGTCCATGGTNNGCCATGGCCAGGCCGGCGCCGTTCACCATGCAGGCGATGGAACCATCGAGCTTGATGTAGTTCAGTGCGTACTTGCTCGCTTCCACTTCAAGCGGATCTTCCTCCGCCGTATCGCGCAACGCCTTGATAGCGGGATGACGGAATAGGGCGTTGTCGTCGAAGGTGATCTTGGCGTCGAGTGCAAAAAGCTTGTCGTCCTTGGTGGTGATGAATGGATTGATCTCGATCAGCGAGGCATCGGTATCAATGAATGCCTTGTAAAGGCTTTGCAAAAACGTCACCGCGGCATTGATCTGCGTCGGCTTCAGTCCCAGCGCAAACGCCAGCTTGCGCGCCTGCCATGCGCCGAATCCAATAGCAGGATCGATGGTCTCCTTGTAGATTGCCTCGGGCGTTTTCGCGGCGACTTCTTCGATCTCCATGCCGCCCGCCCGTGAAGCCATGAAGACCAGCTTTCCACTGGCACGGTCGAGGACGATTCCAAGGTAGAGCTCGCGGTCAATGGCCGCGGTTTCTTCGACGAGCAGACGCTGAACTTTCTGTCCCTGCGGGCCGGTCTGGTGTGTGATCAGTTGCATGCCCAGGATGTTCTTGGCGTACAGTTCGGCGTCTTCGCGGGTCTTGGCCACCTTCACCCCGCCACCTTTGCCGCGGCCGCCCGCGTGAATCTGGGCTTTCACGACCACGCCGCTCGCGCCCTCCGCAAATAGCTTGCGGGTTACGTCGTTCGCCTCTTCCAGCGTGTTGGCCATCTCGCCTTTGGGCACAGCAACACCGTACTTGGCCAGTATTTCTTTTGCCTGATACTCGTGGATTTTCAAGTTGGAACCATCCAGGCCGCCGTTTTTCGAAGATTCGGCGCCAGGCCCACGGACACTCAGGCCAGCGAAACCGTACCAGCGGTATTCAAATACTATCTTGCCCGCCAAAGGTGCCGCAAACCACTCCGCGCCCGCCCCGCCAATCCTGTCGTGGCCGCTCGGGCAGTGGCCGCCCGGGCAGTTACCATAATGGCTTATGGCGTCGTTGAAGGAACTCCTCAAGCCGCTGGCCGAAGATGGCGCGGCTCTCACCCGCGAACAGGCGGCCCACGCACTCACTGAGATCCTCACAGGCGAGGTTCCCGATGTGGAAGTGGCTGCCCTGCTGACCGTCATGGCCACGCGCGGCGAACAAGCCGCGGAACTCGCCGGCTTCGTTGAAGTCATGCGCGAACGGGCCATCTCTCTTCCACTTTCAGAAGAAGAGCGCGCCGAACTGGTTGATATCGTCGGCACCGGCGGCGGCGGCCCGCTCACCTTCAACATCTCTTCAGGCGCGGCACTGGTTGCTGCGGCCGCAGGGGCCAAGGTGGCCAAGCACGGCAACCGCGCGGTCACCTCGCAATGTGGGGCTGCCGACGTTCTTGAGGCCCTCGGAGTTCCCATCGACCTTTCTCCGGGGCTTGCGGCGGAGTGTCTGCGCGAAACCAGCTTCATGTTCCTGTTTGCGCCGCACTACCACCCCGCCATGAAGGCACTGGCGCCGCTGCGCCGCGCTCTCGGCTTCCGCACGATCCTCAATCTCTGCGGGCCGCTCACCAACCCCGCCCGGGCCCGCAACCAGGTCATCGGCGTGCTCGCCCCCAGCCGCGTCCTGCTCGTCGGCAGAACTCTTGTTGCTTTGGGGGCCAAGCGGGCCTACGTCGTCCATGGAACCGATGGCATCGACGAGCTCACCACCAGCGGCGAGTCCATCGTGGCACGCGTTGAGGAGTCCGAGGAAGGTCCGCCGACGCTGAGAGCTGCGCGCGTCACACCGGAAATGGCAGGGCTGCCGCGCTCGACGCACGACCAGTTCACGGGCGGCGATATCGCGATGAATACTTCGCTGCTCTATGACGTGATCACCGGGATTCCCGGGCCGCGCCGCGACATTGTGCTGATGAACGCCGCGGCCGGTCTGGTTGCGGCAGGCCTTGCCGGGGACCTGAAGGAAGGCGTGGCACTGGGTGCGGAGGCGATTGACTCCGGGCAAGCCGCGTTGACGCTGGCGAAGCTGCAGCAGTTTGGCAAGAAGCACGCGGACGCTTGAGACAGTGCTGAAGCCCGAATCCTTCAGCAGAGCGTTTTCAAATGACTTTCTCCTGGCCAGTTAAGAAGCGACTGGGATGAGGTTTGCTGCGCCTTCTACGGCGGCGATCATCGCTGGGTGGCCGATGGCCGAATTCAGCAGCATGTGATAGAGGCCGCGCGCGCACCACTCCTGCTGGTAAGCCTTGCGAATGACCGCGGCGCGGCGCTTATCAAACGCGGCCAAAGCCTGGTCCGCCTGATCGGCTTTCTCCGGGAACGACCGAATAAACCATTCACGCTTGGCGGCGGCTGTGGCGTAGACAAACACGTGAAAACAGCCGGGCTGATTGGCCAGTGCACAGGCGGAGCCGCGGCCAACGAGAACGCAGTTGCCTTCGCCGGCGGCCTTGAGAATCTCCTTTTTAATCAGGCTCAGCATGCGCTCGGAATCGAACACCTGGTCCTCGGAGATGCCGGACATGGAGTATCCCGAGTCGTGCCAGAAGGCTTTGCCGTAGCGGTAATACCAGGGGTCAAGACGCTCGTCGTACTTTTTGGCCAGTTCGGCAGAAACGCCGGCGGCACGGGCCGCCGCGCAGGGCAAGTCGGCATCGAGGAGCCGCCATCCCAGGTGCTTGGCCAGGTCATGGGCAAACTCGCCGCCGCGCGATCCGTACTCGCGCTCGACGGTAATCACACGGATAGGTGCATGCGGCATGGGGGAAGCATTCTCCTGCGAGCGAAGGATACAACGAAAACGCAAGAATGCGAAATGGCCTTGAGCGCGCTTGGCTCCTCCGTGCAGCCCACAAGGGTGCCGAGCCTCGCGGAATGTCCCTGGTTTTCCACGGTCGAGCGATGGCCTCACGAAAACAAATTGGCGCGATACCTTGACGATCTACACAAGCTTGTTGTAGATAATCATGGTATGGGAAAGCCAAGTGATCTCGTGCAGGGAACTCTCGATCTTTTGATCCTGAAAACAATCCTTCTGGAACCAAAGCACGGCTGGGCCATCGCCAAGCGGATTCAGCAGGTTTCTGGCGAAGTGCTGCAGGTACAGCAGGGCTCTTTGTATCCAGCACTGCATCGGCTGGAGCAGCAGGGATGGATCAAAGCGAAGTGGGCGGAAAGCGAAACCGGACGGCAGGCGAAGTTCTACGCACTCACCGCCGCGGGCCGCAAGCAGCTTGAGGCCGAAACGGCCAACTGGAACCGGCTCTCAGCCGCGATCGACCTCGTCGTGACCGAGGCCTGAGGAGGTTCCGATGCGTTTCCTGGCGCAATTACGCATGTGGGCCCTAATGCTGCTCGCGCGCGGCACCGCGGCGTCGTGCCTCGATGCGGAATTGCGCGACCATCTCGAGCGTCAGACTGCCGAGAACATTGCTGCAGGCATGAGTGCGGACGACGCTCGCTACGCCGCTCTGCGAGAGTTTGGCAATCTTGCGCTGCTGCGGGATCAAACGCGTGCTAGGTGGAGTTGGAGTCAGCTCGAAGGCCTGTTGCGCGATGTGCGCTATGGGGTGCGGACGCTGGCGCGGGCTCCGGCGTTCACGTCGATTGCGATGGTGGTGATGGCTCTGGGAATTGGGGCCAACGTGGCAATGTTCACAGTGATCCGCTCTGTGCTGTTGAAGCCGTTGCCCTATCCGGATCCTGACCGGCTGATGATGGTTTACGAGCGCGACGTGGTCGGGGATCCGGACTCGATTTTCAACGTGGTTGCCGGGGGCATGTACGCGGAGTGGAAGCAGCAGAACCAGACATTTCAGAATCTGGGCCTCGCGGGCGGGTTTGAGTCGAACGTCTCCGGCGCGGGGGGTCAGTTACCGGAGAAGCTGCACGGTGTGAACTGCACGTGGAACCTGCTGCCGCTTTTGGGCGTGAAGGCCGCGCTGGGGCGCAGCTTTACGGCAGACGATGACCGGTGGGCAGCCAACGGTACGGTCATGCTGACCTGGGGATTGTGGAAGCGGCGGTTTGGCGGAGATCCGGGAATCCTCAACCAGACAGTGCAGATCAATCGGCGTGCGTACACAGTGATCGGCGTTCTGCCGGCGTGGTTTGTATTTCCTGAAGATCCGGCGGTCCAGTTGCTGACGCCGGTCTATCACGAAAAGCCCGCAGAACGAATGGCGTCGCGTGGCAACCACCAGTTTGTGGTGATTGGGCGCCTGCATCCGGGGGTGACGGCTGAGCAGGCGTCGACGGACCTGGCGCTGATTGCGCGACGGCTGCATGATGCACATCTCGATGAGCCGATCATCGGAAAGTCGGCGGTGACTCGACCCCTGCTCGATGACATGGTGGTGGATGCACGCCGGCCTCTCTACATGCTTTTTGCCGCAACGGGGTGCATGCTTTTGATCGTGTGCCTCAATGTGGCGAACCTCCTCGTCGCGCGTGGTGCGGCGCTGCGCAGAGAGCATGCCATCCGCATGGCCCTGGGTGGCGGCGGGATGCGCCTGTTGCGCGCACAGTTGATGGAGAGCTTTTTGCTGTGTTCCGGCGGTGGCGCGGCGGGGTTGGCACTGGCGTGGGCTGCCATCGGGTGGCTGGCAAAAGCGCGGCCCGATTTGAGCCGCGTTGAAGCGGTCCACATCGATGTGCCGGTTGTCGCATTTGCAGTCGGGCTGATTTGCCTGTGCGCCTTGGTTGCCGGAGTCATTGGATCGCGCGCCTCGCGAGGTGAGCACATGCTTACTTCGCTTCAGGAATCGGGGCGCGGATCGACCATGGCCCATGGGCGCGTGAGGCTGCGCAAGGCCCTGATGACGCTTGAGGTCGCTTTGACCGTCGTCCTGCTGGTAGGAGCGGGCCTGCTGCTGAAAAGCTATCAGCGATTGCGTTCCTCTGACATGGGCTGTACAACGAGCAATGTTTTGACCATGCGTATTGCCTTGTTCGGCGGGCGCTTTGGCGATCGCGGCGAACGTGTCAACTTCTTTTCCGATTTTCTTCAAAAGGTGCGGGCGCTTCCGGGTGTGCAGGCGGCAGGCTTTGTGCAGGCGGTTCCGGGGCAAGGTTTCTGGGGAGACGGACCGTTCTCAATTGTGGAACACCCGTCGCTGTCTGTCGGTCAGACGGACATGGCCATCTATCGCTGGGCTGATCCAGGCTATTTCGCGGCCATGGGCATTCCAGTTTTGCGCGGGCGCACGTTCGACGACGGCAAACGTCTCGACAAGGCGAACGAGATTGTGATCAGCAAGAAATTCGCAGACCGGAAATTGCCGGGAGAAAATCCGATAGGAAAACATGTGCGCGTGGATGATCGTGTGCTCACGATTGTCGGCGTGGTCGGTGACACTCGCTTCGCGCAATCGGAAGAGCCTGCGCCGATGCAATATCTTCCGCTCTACTCGGGATTTCCCAACCACGGCTCACTGGTAATCCGGTCCTCGCAGGATGTGGATAAGTTCGCGTTGCCGGTCGAGAAGCTTTTGCAGTCGATCGATCGGGATTTGCCTGTATCCGACGTAATGACGATGGATCAACTTCTGGGCAAATCGGCCATGAATGTGAGCTTCGACGCAACGCTGCTGGCGGTATTCGCGGGACTTTCTTTGCTGCTGGCGGCGGGCTTCTTTGGCGTGCTGTCGTTTCTTGTGGCGCAGCGGACCGGAGAGATCGGGATTCGCATGGCACTCGGCGCGCGTCGAGAGCAAGTGCTCCTGCGGATACTGCTCGACGGATTGCGGCCCGCGCTGGTGGGGTTGGTCCTGGGCTTGGCGGCGAGCGTCGCAACCGCACGGGGCATGCAGTCCATGCTTTATGGGACGCAGTCCATGGATGGATTTGTGTTCGCCGGCGTGAGTGCGGCCCTACTATTGGCCGCGGTCGCGGCTTGCGTTGTGCCGGCGTGGCGGGCGTCGCGCCTCGATCCCATGCAGGCACTGCGAACGGAGTGAGAAAATAGTGGTTAGTGTTCAATGTTCAGGGATCAGCGTTCCCATCGCCAGTCCCTGTGAAGGGCCCTCGTGAGTTAGCTTCTGCTAACCAGCTAAATGATCACTGGCCGCTGCCTTACTGCGTCACCGGCTGTGGAGGCAACGGCTTCGGGGTCTTCAGATGCGGCGCGCTCGGAGCTGTTGGCGCGACAATCCCGTTGTTTTCCGCTGTCGAAGGCGGAGGCGGAGCCGCAGGGAACCCAGTACCCCGCTTGATGCGGACGTCTCCGTTTTCGGTGGTGAGTTGAATTTTGGCCTGACCGCCGCCGATCTGGAAGTTGGCTGACTTGTTCTCGTCGTCGCTGGTCGGCATGGGGAAATCGGACATGATGTCGCCGTTGTGGGTGTGCACGCTTACCAAAGCCGAAGCTGTGGAAGGCAGCGTCAGCTCGACATCGCCCTTGCTGTTCTTTGCGTCTACGGCGAAGTTCCCAGCCGGCTCGACAGAGATGCGCCCGTCGCGATCTTCCACCGTGCTGTCACCGTAAATCTCGCTCAGGTCCACGTCCTTCGCATGCGTCGTCACGCGCACCTGGCCCTTGGCCTCGGTCACGCGCAGATCGTCGGAGTTCAACGTGAGATCGCCGATCAGGTTGGCGACCTGCAGGTCGGTAACGGATGTATGCAGATGAATCGGCCCGGCCGTATTTTCAATGTGAACGTCGCCAAGAATCTCGCCGCTCTGCGTTACCTTTCCCTTCACCTCTGACAGCGTCAAGTCGTTCACATCTCCATCCGCTGTCAGGTCGCCATTCACCTGGTGCGCTGAGAAATCGTGACGGCCGTTGGGGAAGTGGGCCTGCACCGACCCATCGATCGCGCTGAGATGCACATCGCCGTGACCGGCCGTCAGGTTGAGGCCGTTGCCCAGGCCCGCGGCCGTTACGTCGCCGTGTCCCGCGTCGACTGTAACTTTGGCAGACTTCGGCACAACGATGGTGAGGTTCAGCCGTCCACTTGTGTTGCTATTTGACTTGACTAAAACAGCACCACCGCTGACGGTCAAGTGCGCCGCCTCAGAATCGAAGATTTTGTGCGCTTCCTGGTCAGAATCTGCGAAGGCCACTTCGTGCGCGTTCACCGAAATCTCAGATCCGTCGCCCGAAGTGATGCTGATGTCGCCGCGCGGATTTTGGATCTCAATGGCAGCGTTCGGCTGAATCTGCGCCGTAAGAACTTGCTGGTCATTATCCCGTTCGGGCCGTCCGAAGGCGTTGAAGAAATCGTCGCTCTGGTCGCCGAACTGCGCGCGGAATGGTCCCCACCAGTGGTCCCATCCGGCGGCGCTCATGCCAATGATAGCTAGAAGAACAAGAATGCCGATGAAGCTTCCGCCGCGCCGCACCGGTGTCTTGCTGCGCATGTCAAGGAACCATTCACCCAGCAGAGCAAGGCCCGAGCCGATCAGAAGCAGCGGCCACCAGTGGGCATACCACGTCCAGAACTCACCTGCAGCGATGTGCCCCGTGACCACAAGCAGGGCAACAACGCCAATGCCGATGAGAATGATTGGACCGATCACCGAAGGCACATGCGGGACATAGGCGCCGCCGTAATAGCCGGCCTTGGCCGCATACCGCTGCGCCTTCATGGCATCGCGTTGCGCCCGCCACGCGGCCTTTTGCTGCTCGCGGTAGATGCGCCACTGCGTCTTCGGGTCATACGGTGTGTACGGGGGCTGTCCGCCTCCGGGAGGTGCGCCTGGAGGAACGCTGCTCATGACTGGCCTCCGTTCGAATTGTCGAAATCGTGCGAGTGCGCAGGGACGATCGACGTCGACTCGCTGGCAGGCGGAACACTGGAATCTGGATAAGGCGCGGCCGGGTACGGCTGCTGCTGCATCCCGCTGTCGGTCGCCAGTGCTGCGCGTTCGGCGAGCGAAATCACGCCCGCAAGAATCAGGTAGAAAGGCCAGCTCTCGCTCCAGCCGAGAATATGCGCCTGGGCCAACAGTGCATTGATGCCGACAAGCAGAAGAAATGCGGGGCCGCGCAGGCGGCGAATCAAAATGTAACGACTCACTTGGGACCTCCTTGCGATTCTCCAAGCCGGCGAACCACCAGCCACACGCCCAGGCCAATCAGGAACACCGGCCATGAAAACTCCAGAAGGCGGCCATTAAAAATGTCGAGCTGCCCCAGCAAAAACAGCACACCCAAAGCAATCAGAACGATCGCCCCGACCGGCGCGCCACGGCGCCAGAATGCCGGATGCCAATAGGCCGAAGGATCCGGTGGAATGGGCGGCGGAGCATTCGGATCCGTCGGTGCAGCAGTTCCCGGAACCGGCGGAGCATAGGGGGTCTGCCATTGGCCCTGAATCGGTGGTTGGTACGCGCCTGGCGGGGTGTAAGGCGGCTGCGGGGTGTACGGAGGTTGATACGGTGCACCGGGCGGCGGCGGCGGCGTGCCGGCTGAACCCACAGTCCATCCCGAACTCGATCCGGGACTGCCCGGTCCGGCATATCCGCCCGGATTCACGGGCGGCTGACCAACGGGAGGCTGGCCGGGATACTGTGGCGGCTTGCCCAGGTTGAGCCAGTTGCCCACTTCGTTCAGTCCCAGCGGATCGGGCACCGGCAATCCATCGCGCAACGCCTTCGCCGTGTGGAACGCCTCAAACGACTGGTAGAGAATCCAGGCCGGAATAAAGATTCCGAAGATTCCCGAAACATGCGCCATGCTTACCAGCACGGCGAAGATCACCACGTGAATCAGTCCCTTGAAGAACTGTCCGTTGTACATTGCGCCCACGCCGGGAATCAGTCCCAGCACCGCCGCTGCCGCCGGATTCGGCGAACCGGTGGCCACGGGCGCAAAGGGTTGCTGATAGGTTTGCCAGGCTGCAAAGCACGGCTCGCACAGCACCTGCCCCCCTGGGGCATTGCGAACGCAGCCGGTGCATAGGGCCTTTCCGCAATTTTGGCAAAAGGCCGTTGCCGTCATACCAGGATGATTTACGCAGTCCATGATTTGCTCCTTTCCCCAACTTCCAATACGGAGCCGCCGGACAGCGCGGGCTGACCCTTCAAGGCACGAATCGTGAGGGAAGCTTCCAGGGCATCAAAATCGTACGGTTCCGGGCTGGCCGACTGCTGCGGAGGATCGACGCGCGATCCGCCATCCTTGTGGCCAGGATTCTGTTGCGACTCGCCCGGGGCTGAATCGCGAGGCTTTGGTGATGGGTTGTCGTTCTCCGTTGTGCGGCGCAGTTCCCGCATCCGTGTTTCAACTTCGTAGACAAAACGCAGGTGATCGTAATAACGAATGATGGGTGTTGACGCCATAGTCACGCGGCGTTCAACCACGGAGCGGATAGCCGCCGGGCGAAGGTCGCTGAGGCGCAGGCTGCTCAGGCGAACGTTGGTCAGGTTAAGCGTCAGTGCGATGGAAAAGAAAGCCATGGCAGCCGTCATCAGCAGCCGGGGTTCGGCGAATCGGCGCGCCTGGGCTACCACACGCCCCATAAAGCCCGCATGCTGTTGCCGCCATACCGGAGCCATGGGAAGTGCACTGTCATTAGGCACCAACCCGTAGCCGGCAACCTGACCCGGCCCCGTCTGGGCAAGAATCTTGTCCAACAAACCTGCGGGAACTTCCGGCTCCGGCGAAAGAAACTCGAGCCATTGCCGGCCTCGCTGCGACTCTTCAAACAACGCAGTGCAGGCCGGGCAGACGGCCATGTGCGCCGTGAAAATAGCTTCGTCTTCGGGCCGCAGCAGTCCGTCGAGGGCATCGGCCAAAAGGGTCTCCCAGTGTCCGCATTCGGGAGAGTTCGGGATGTTCGTGCGCTCTGCCATTACATTACCTCCCGTTTATTACGTTCCAGCAGGCGGGCCAGTTCCGCGCGCCCCCGGCTGATGCGGGACTTCACGGTCCCCTCGGGTATGCCCAGCACCTGGGCTATCTCTTTGTAATCAAGGTCCTGCAGATCCCGCAGAATCACCGCTTCGCGCAGTTCGACGGAAACGCGCGCCAGCGCGCTCTGGACCATGGAAGCGAGTTCTTTCTGGGCTGCGGCTTCATGCGGCGAGGTGCTCTGCGAGGTGAGCCGGTCAATGGGACTCAGCTCCTCGCTGGTTTCCCACCCTTCGTCGAGCGAGCCTGTGGCCCGCTGGTTGCGAGTGCGGCGGAAGTTGTCCACCAGCAGGTTCCGGGTCATGGTGGTGATCCAAACCTGCAGGCTGCCCCGTGTCGTGTCAAAGCTGGTCAGGTTCGAATAAATCTTCAGGAACACGTCCTGGGTCAGATCTTCCGCGTCGGCCGGATTCCCCGTAAAGCGATAGCAGAGCCCGTAGACGCGCCGATGATGCGTGCGCACAAGCTGGGCCCATGCCCCGGAGTCGCCACTCATGCAGAGGCGGACCAGCTGGGGCCAGTCAATCTCCTGCGGGTTGACCTCCATGCGCGCCATGCGGGCGTCTGGAGCGACCATCTTGCCTCCCTGGAGGTTGCCGGCGATAGGCCTTTTTGAATCGCCAACTTGCGGCGCTTCCATCGTACGCGTTGAGGGGGCGCGCCGCGATGGCCTTGAGGAATTCTCCGGCGACATGTGCCGGTCACGGGTGGGCCTCGGCAGTGTTGCCAATCCGATCCCGTTCCAGCTTAATGTACCCACGCATTCCATACGGGTCTAGTACGCGGGATTTACACAGTTTGTTCCCGAGCGGGCGCGTGGAGCGCTGGACATGGCAAAATGGCCGAAAGGCGGCTTGCCGGGAGGGGCCGGGCATGGTGATTTCCGCAGTCCTTCTGGCCGTGGCAGTTGCGCAGGCTTCGGGCGTGGACTGCTCCAAGGCCAATACTCCTCAGGAGCGAGCGATCTGTGCCAGCCCGGCCCTGCAGGCATCCGACGAACAGATGGCCTCAGCCTACCGAGAGCTGCTGAATGCCGCAACGTCGCAGATGAAAGACGCCGTCCGCAATGACCAGCGCGCCTGGTTGCGGGGTGTGGCGAGGCGCTGCAATACGAATCCTGAGCAGACTGAGGCAGAGCTGACAAAATGCCTGTTGGCCGACCGTGAAAGCCGCACGAGAGACCTGCATCACCGGCTGGTGAAGGACGGCGGCGTGACCTTCGTCTGGAACGCTACCAACTTTGGCGGCGAAAAGCCGGGCCAGGGCTACCTCAATGCCTCCAGGCCGGTGGCGCTGTCGGATACACCCAAGTGGCAGGCCTGGAACAAAGCCATGGAATCCGCAATGCTGCGAATTGCGTCGCTTGAGAACCCACCCGCCACGGAATGGAAGCAAATCTATTCCGAAGGTCTGGACGAAGAGGCCACGGGTTCACTCGGCCCCATGACTGCCGATCTGGTCACGGCGGAGATCGAAAGCCACTGGTACGGGCACGGGGCGGCTCACCCGAACGAGAACCTGCTTCAATTCAACTGGATGCTCAACGAACGCCGGCAACTGCGGCCCGAGGATGTTTTCCGCGCCAGCTCTGGATGGGAAGCCACGCTCTTCAATCGGTGCGATGCAGATCTCCACCGCGAGCTGGACCAGGCCGATCAGCACCATGACGCCTGGCTCGGACTTGGCGAAGTGCCGAAACGCCTGCACAGCATTGTCGCCAACCGGAGAACTGGCGACTCGACGCGAGTGGTCTCACAATCACATTCCAAAAATACGCGGTTGCGCCTTACTGTTGCACACCGCAGCCGGTGACGGTTCAATGGGAGGAACTCAAGCCGCTGCTCCGCGCAGATTTTGCCGTCCCGCGCTGAACCCTGATCTCTGTCCTGGTAACCTTTCGGCACGGGCTTCATCTCACCAGTGGCGTATCCCCGTTGTTTTTCGCCCGGAGGTTCGAATGTCCAGAATCGTCTCTCTCATCGCAGCGTTTCTCCTCGTCATTGCCGTCGCCGTTGTCTACACCAACGCTCGAGGAGCGGGTCGGTCTCCGATCCCCCCTGCTTCATACGATGTTGCGCTCGCCCAGGCTCCGGGTAAAGCAACGGCCGTCTTTGCCGGCGGCTGCTTCTGGGGCACGCAATCGGTCTTCGAACGCGTGAAGGGTGTGTTGGATACGACGGTTGGCTACTCCGGTGGATCGGCCGAGACCGCGACCTACCCGCAGGTGGGCACCGAAACAACGGGCCATGCCGAGTCGGTCAAGGTGGTCTACGACCCGTCCAAAATCACCTACGGCCAGCTTCTGCGCATCTTCTTTTCGGTCGCGCACGACCCGACGCAGTTGAACCGGCAGGGGCCCGATATGGGAACGTCGTACCGGTCAGTGATTTTCTTTGAGAACGACGACCAGAAGAAGATTGCGGAGGCGTATATCGCGCAGCTCGACGCAGCCCACATTTTCCCTGCCTCGATCGTCACCCAGGTCACGCCACTCAAAGGCTTCTACACCGCCGAGGAGTATCACCAGCACTACGCCGACGCAAACCCCAACAACCCCTACATCCTGGTCTGTGACCGCCCCAAGATCGCCGCCCTCAAGCAGCAGTTTCCCGAGCTGTTTCAGGACTACAAGGGGAAATGAGGAGCGGGTGCCAGCGAGCCTTCCGGGCTGCGACTAAACTCGATTCTCGGCAGCTTGCCCTTGTGCGGCACGGCTGAACAGCTTGCTGAAAAAGTC
>PLTV01000169.1 GCA_003164635.1 Acidobacteriaceae bacterium | reverse complement strand
GGCATGCGCTCGATGAGGATGCTCTCGGCGCGCATGGCGAGGCAGAGATCGTCGGCGAGGCCGGTAACGCGCGAGTACTTGACGCCCGCTTCGGGCTTGAACTCGTACGTGGTGACCATTGGGCCCGTATTGATCTGGACCACCTGGCCGCGCACATCGAATTCGGCGCATTTCTCGACCAGCGTTCGCGCTTCTTCGCGCAGCAGGTCTTCTTTTACGGCGAGTGGTGCGTCGCCGGGGTTGAGGAGAGTGCTGGGAGGCAGCTTGAAACCGGAGACCGACTTCGGCGCCACGGTTGCGGTGCGAATCTCGGCATCGGCGCGGCCATGGATGGCAATTGAATCGGATATGCGCGAAGCCTCAACCTGGCGGGCTGCGGCTGGTGGAGCGAGCATCTCCCGCTGATCGCGCTTTTCGGCTTTCGGCGCTTCGTACGCTTCAAACCCCAGCGCGGGAGCACCCTGTTGCGTGTGCGGTTGAATCGGCGTGGGCGCATGCACAGGCGGTGCGGATCGTTGCACAGGCGTAGCTTCCGCGGGTGAACGTTCCCAAATGCTGGAAGAGCGCACCGCTCCGGCGGCCGGGGGCGCGTCTGGCTCGACGGGCATGGGGGCGCGACGGAAGGCAGGAATATCGTCGATGGCATTCAGCTCAGGGCCCAGTTCGCGGGCGCGTTTGCGGCTGAAAAGCCGCGCAAAAAATCCAGGCTTGCGCGCTGGCGCCGCAGGCCCCATATCGGCATAGTTGGCACCCGCCGGCACTGCTTCCAACTGCGCCTGCCGGTCTTCTCTCTCCTCGCGCTCGGCACGAAGTTCGGCGCGTTCTTCGCGCCAGTTGCGCCAGCGCTCGTAGAACGCGACCACATGAATCCAGCGCTCGGCCAAGCCTTCTTTGAGAACCCCGAAACTTACGGCGGAGGCAAAATAAAGCCCGGTTGCAGCCAGGATTCCAGCCACCAGCCACGCGCCCTGCACATTGATGTAGCCAACCAGAAATGCCGAAACAATGCGCCCGGTCACCCCTTCAATGGGAACCAGATGGAGCCAGCGCCAATGCCACGGGAGCAGCCCGAACACGGCAGGCATAAATACCAGCGCCAGAAATGTGCCCGTCCAGCGCAGCCACGCCGAGCCGCTGGGCCGCGAATGCATCCAGATCCATCCCAGGCCTCCCAGCCAAAGGGGAAGAAGAAATGCGGTGAGCCCGATACTTTGCAGCAGCAGATCGCTGAGCCACGCCCCGAAGAGTCCAACCCAGTTGCCGATCGCACGCGCGCCCGCCTCGCCGGCAGCTGTATTCAACGACGGGTCGGTGGCATGCCACGTAGCGATGGAGAGAAACAGCAGAAGGGAAACGAGCAGCAACAACACCCCGAGAAACACGTTCAGGGGGCGGCTTCGCGTGGGCGAAAGGACAATGGAGACCGGTTTCATGGCGTTTGCGCTCCCGCTCGGTGGGCTGCTCAGGGGGTTGCCGCGGACGAGCCATAGGAGCGGCAAACGAGTCCCAGAGCAGCTTTTATTGTCGGTGTGCGGAAAGCCGTCCTGTGCCAAAACGGAGGAGAGGAATCAAACTGTACACCCCCTGCACAGCCGGTCGAACGGAGTCGAGAGCGTCGATTCCTAGGCCGTGCAGAGAGAACCCGGTGGACCCGGTTTTGGCCGGGTCTCACTATTTACGGAAGGGCGGAAAAAAGGTCGCGCAAGTCTGTAGCGCCGGCTGCTGCTCCGAGCATTGGGCTCACCTTGAAGATTTCTTCCAGGGTGCGCAGAAGGGAACTGTGGTTGTAGTAGATCTCGTTCTTGTATCCCTTCTTCACACCTTTCCCTAGGGCCAGGAAGGGAATCGGTCCGTCGCCATTGGCCGCTTCGTCGGCCATGATGAAGACCACCACCTGCCCGGATTTATATTGCGCGGAATCAAGAATGATGGGCAGTTTTTCTTTCAGCCACGTATCGGTGTGCGCAATCTCGTTGCCGCCGCAGGGGTCGTGTCCGTCGTCGCACATGTTGGGGGTGATGAAGTTGTAGCGGCCGATCTTGCCGTCTTTCAAATCCCCGGCCAGCGAGGAAAATGGCCGCACATGCGCAATACAGTAGGACGAGTTGGGGCTTAGATTGTTGGTCATGTCCTCAAAAAACACCTGAGGGAGATGCCGAGGCTCAAAAAGATGACTGCCGCTTGAGTCGGTGGCGCCTTCGGGCTCCAGCGGGCACACGTTTCCGCTGATCGATTCCTCGTAAGCCCGCCAGGGAATCCCTGCATTCTGCAACAGTTCGCTCAGGTGCGCATGGGTCGACTGGTGAAATTCGCTGGGTAACCCGTCTACGTGGATGCCGAAGTTGGTGCCCGCTTCCATCCAGAGGTAATTGGGAAGGCTGGGATGGTTTCCGGGCGGATTGAAATAGTTGCCGGCCACAGCCGCCGAGGAAAGGAGTGTTTTATTGATGTAGGGAGCTTCTGAGCTGTTTTGAATGCCGCCTGACCCGGTCCAGTTGCGATTTTCAATCACAATGAGAAATACGATGGGGCCACTCGGTTGTGCCTGGATTATGGGGATTGACGGTCCAAAAAGAGCTAATCCGAAAAGAAGTGCTGCTAAGATTCGAGTTTTCACGCAGGGTGATCTCCTTACCCCAGTTTCCCCCAAGTATAGGACGAATATACGACCCAATCGTAAGCGCAAGCCAGTACTTCGCCAATGTTCGACGGTTCGCGTCAAGTACCTTGGTAATCCTCTTACTTGCTCACGTAAGTCTCCACAGTGCAAAGAGATGGCGCCTCAGCAATCTCTTCGCGCCGTCAGAACTTCTTTAATTCGGTGAAGCCGGTTTCTATTCGGTGCGCAAGGCTCGCATGGGATCGACGCTTGCGGCGCGATTGGCCGGCACAGCGCTTGCCACCAGCGCAACCGCGGCAACCCCCGCCACAGCAAGCAAATAGCTAACAAGGTCCAACGGCATTACACCGTAGAGCGACGAAGCCAGTGCGCGTCCAACCAACATGGCCAGCGGAACTCCCAGAAGGATGCCGCAAACGGTCAGAACAAGGCTGTCTTTGAGGATCATCCAAACAACCTGCCCTCGTCGCGCGCCCACGGCCATGCGCACTCCAATCTCAGCGGTTCGCATGCTCACGCGATACGCGAGGGTGCCATAAAGGCCGGTAGCCACCAGGACGACTGCCAGAAATCCGAAGAACCCGGCCAGCCGCGCGAACAGGATCTGGTGCGAGATGGTCGTTTCGAATTGGGCCCGCTGCGTCATGGGTTGGATGAGGGGCAGATTGGGATCGATTTGCTGCACGGCCTTGCGTGCAGCGGGCAGAATGGCGAGCGGATCGCCGTGGACGCGCATCTCCACCGTCATGGGTCCGACCATGGGAATCTGCGCATACTCGTACCAGGCCATAGGGATCGGCTCTTCATCGATGCTGCGGTATTTGTGGTCCTTGACGACGCCAATCACGGACATCGACCAGCGCCCATCGTCGGTTCCAATCGTATGGCCGAGAGGGTTCCGGTTGGGCAGAAAGCGTTTGGCAAACTCTTCGTTGATGATGCCCACATGTGGTGCTGCGGCAGTGTCTGAATCGGCAAAGTCACGCCCGGACAGCACGGGAACGCCCAGCGTCTTGAAAAAGTCTGCCCCTGCGACATTGCTTCGCACGGTGAGCGACGCGCCGTTGGCGACTTCGGGAAGGCGCCCGTCCACCAACATATTGCTGTTGTCGGACCACCAGCCGCCCAGGCGTTCTTCGCTGACCGACACAGATTCCACGCCGGGCAAAACACGCAGCTTGTCAATCAGGCTCGAATAAAAGATGCGGCCTTCGGGAAGGGACGGGATGTTGGGCTTCACGCTGAAGACAGCCAACTCATCGGCCTGCAAGCCGAGCGGCGTGTTTTCGAGATTGCGCAAGGTGCGTATGAGGAGTCCCGCGCCGACCAGCAGCGCCAGGCACATGGTCATTTGCAGCGCGACGACAACGCGGCCCATGCGCGACTTTCCTGCATCCGCGTTGGATGTGGCCGCCGAAGTCTTCAGCACCATCTCGGCTCCGCCGGAAAGCGCGACGCGCATCGGCGCCAATCCAAACAGGAGTCCTGCAACCCCCAGAACCCCCAGCGTGAAAAGCAGCACCGTGCGGTCAGGCGAGAGGCTCGACTCGATTTGCGCCCATTGGCCGAGCAGTCGTGTTGCCAATTCCGCAAAAGCCCAGGCCAGTGCCCCACCCGCGGTGACCAGGATCAGGCTCTCGGTGAGCAATTGCCGCAGCAACTCGGCTCGACTGGCGCCAAGAGCCAGCTTCAACGAAAACTCGCGTTGCCGCCCTGCATTGCGCGCCAGCAGCAGCATGACCACATTGGCCAGCGCGATGAGCAGCACGAGCGCCACCATGGCCATGAGGATATGCAGTGGATTCGCATACTGCATGTCCATCCCTGGCAAGCCCTTCGCATCGACCAGGCTGAGAACGGGCGGTTTCTCGCCCTCCATCGGCTTGCCGCCGAGTCCAATGAATGCTGCGTGCTGAAATGTTGACTGCAATTGTGCCAATGCCTGCGTCTTGCTCGCGCCGGGCGCAAGACGCCCGATTAGTTGCAAGCACCACCAGGTTGGATCTGCTTTGTAGAGCTTGCCGTCGTCAGGCGGATTGCCCCAGGCATTGAGTTCACGCCGGTTCTGCAGGGGGATCCAGAAGTCGGTTGATCCGCCGGCGTCAACGCCCTCGAATCCTTGCGCTGCAACGCCGACAATTGTTATGGGCACCGCGTTCACATACAGCGTGGTTCCAAGGACGGCCGGGTTTCGCGCGAATCGCCGCGTCCAGTAGTTGTAGCTGATGACGGCGATGGAAGAGTGGCGGGTTTCGTCGTCTTCTGTGAAGCCGCGCCCGAGTGGCAAGTTGACGCCGAGACTTGAGAAGAATGCGCCGCTCGCCATGTCGCCTTCCGCCTCTTCAGGCTGCGCACCGTAGCGGACCGCGACTTTGGAAGTGGAAAGGGGAACATAGGCGACGATCGCCGACATCGCTCCGCTCTGATGCCGCAACGCCTCATATACCGGATACGACAACGTCTGGTTGCTGTCGATGGTGCCGGTGCCTTGCGGCGCATTGGAAGTCCGCAGACGAACAAGCCGCTCAGGATCGGTTACAGGAAGCGACTTGAGCAGCACCGCGTTCATCACGCTGAAGACCGCTGTATTCGCGCCGATGCCGAGGGCCAAGGTGAGAATCGCCGTAGCGGCGAACCCTGGACTGGCGACAAGCGAGCGCAGGCCGAATCGCAGATCGCGCAATAGCCTGTCGAGCGCCATCCAGCGGTCTTTCATGTAGAAGCGCTCCTGAGCAAGCCGCACGTTGCCGAATTCGCGCCGCGCCTCGGTATGCGCCCGATCGCGTGGCAAGCCTTCGCTCTCGAGTTCATCGACCTCGAGGGCGAGATGCGCCTTGATCTCTTCAGCGAAATCGTCTGCACTGCGTTTGCGCTTCAACATGCTTATGCCTCCTCGGCTGCCGCATCGAGAATCAGCCCCATCGCCCGTGTCAACCGGCGCCATTCGCCCGTCTTCTCAGTGAGTTGTTCGCGGCCTTTCGCTGTGAGGGAATAAAAACGCGCCTTGCGGTTGTTATCGCTCACACCCCACCTGGCTTGAATCCATTTCTTGTCTTCGAGCCGTTGCAAAGCCACGTACAGAGACCCGTGATCGACCAGAAATACGTCTTCAGACTGGCGTTGGATGGATCGCGCCACCCCCTGTCCGTGGCAGGGACCGAGGAGAAGCGTTTTCAGGATCAGCAGGTCGAGCGTTCCCTGCAACAAGGCAATGCGGTCGTCGTTGTTTGTTTGGGTAGCCATTCGACCTAAGTATTCTCCGAGCTTGGGTCGAATGTCAACCCAAGCCTCTGATGAAACCTACGAAAGGTTGCAGCTTCCGGTTCCCCAATTCTTTTTTTGGGGAAATTACGGGCTCGCTTGCCCACCTGCAGACAAAGGGAGACAACCTCTAAACCATGGAGATATAGTGATGTGGCCTGGGCCGAAGCGGATTTCGCAGGCTTGCCAGCCGCTTAATGTCGGCCCGGAAACAATTCAAAGTTCGCTTTCCGATTGCCAACGCGCTACGGAGCACGAGACTCGATGAATATCCCGCTTACGCCATTGCGCTGCCTGCGCCACGCGGAAGAACAATTCCCCGACAACACTGCCGTTGTCTGCGACAATGTTCGATTCACATACAAGCAGTTTGCTGAGCGGGCTGGCCGGCTCGGCGGGCTTCTGCTCGGCCTGGGCATCGAGCCAGGGGACCGCGTCGCCTTGTTGAGCAGCAACTGCCATCGGCTTCTGGAAGCCTATTACGGAGTGCTCGAAGCCGGCGCCGTGTTGCTGCCGCTGAACATTCGTCTCGCGCCGCCTGAACTTGCGTTTATTCTGAATGACTCGGAGGCCAAGGTTCTCTTTTTCGAGCGCCAGTTTCTTCCCGTGGCGGATGCCTTCCGGCACAGCATTGGAACGGTGCGATCGTTCATTCAACTCGACACGCATCCACAGGCGGATTGGGCCGCACCGCAGCCGTACGATGAACTCCTGGCCGGCGCGTCGCGATGCAAGCGCGATGTTACGGAAGTGGATGAGAATTCCACGGCCGAACTTTTTTACACCAGCGGAACGTCCGCGAACCCCAAGGGCGTGATGCTCAGCCACCGCAACATCTACCTGCATGCGGTCAATACAGCCATCGCGTTGCGGTCCGCGGAAGACACTGTGAATCTGCACACCATTCCGCTGTTCCACGCGAATGGATGGGGCTCGGCGCACGCAGTGACGCTGGTAGGCGGCAAGCATGTGATGATTCATCAGTTCGTGCCGGCGGAAGTGTTTCGGCTGATTGCGAGCGAAGGTGTGCACGATTGTTGTCTGGTGCCAACCATGGCGGCTGCGCTGGTCAATTTTCCCGAGCGGGAAAAGTACGACCTTCGCAGTTTGCGGCGCATTCTGCTCGGCGGCGCCGCGTCAAATCCGACGCTCGTGCGCGAGGTCGAAAGCAAGCTCGGATGCCGCGCCATCTCCGGATATGGCCTGACCGAAACATCTCCTGTGTTGACCGTCTCGTTTATGAAGCTCGGCATCGAGGCAACCGATGAGGAGCGCTTTGCGCGGCAGGCCATGGCGGGAGCTGCCATTCCCGGCGCTGAACTTCGCGTTGTGGACGAGGAAGAGAATGACGTGCCGGCGGATGGCAAGACGGTGGGGCAGGTGGTTACACGCGGCGACGGCGTGATGACCGGATACTGGCGCCAGCCCGAAGAGACCGAGCACGTTTTTCGCGGTGGATGGTTCCATACAGGCGACCTGGGCGTGATCGACAAGCACGGCTATGTGCTGATCGTCGACCGCGCCAAGGACATTATCATCAGTGGCGGCGAAAACATTTCGTCCCTCGAAGTGGAAAGAACGATTGCTTCGCACCCCGCCGTGTATGAAGCTGCCGTGGTTGCCGTACCCCACGAGAAATGGGGCGAGGTGCCCAAAGCGTTTGTGGTGGTGAGGCCAGGCATGAAAGCCACAGAGGCGGAACTGCTGGAACACTGCCGGTCGCAATTGGCGCGATACAAGTGCCCGCAGTCGGTGGAGTTTCTCGAAGGCCTACCTAAAACAGGGACGGGCAAGATTTTGAAGAGGGAACTGCGCAAAGGCGTGACTGTTCCGGTGCAATCGGCGCGCTGATTCCGCGGGATGACGTTCAGCGGGATGCATTGAATGGCCGGTGTTGGCTACTTGACGTCGAACAGCACGAAACTGTCGGCAGGAATTGAGAGCTTGAGCGTTGCGCCGGACACACCGGCGGTACCAGCATCCGCAGGCGCGAGCGGCTGGAAGTGCGAACAGCCTTCGAGGGCTGTCGCACGGACCGAAATTTCAATCATTCGCGGAGTTGAATCTTTGTTCAGAGCGGTAAGGATCGCGTCGTGCGGTTGCGCTGGGGAGCATCCAGCCAGATCCTCGGTCCGCAGAAAAACGAAGCTCGTCGCATCGGCGAAAATATCCTGCTGCGCCGCACCTTGAAGCGCGGGATGTGCTTTGCGCGCAGCCAGGAGGTTCGACGTCCATGCAAGCGCGGACTCTTGTTGTGGGGTTCGCGTTGCGGTGTTAAAGGCAGAATCTTGCCCGTCGGGGAAGCCGCCTGGGAAATCGTGCCGGTTTTCGGGATCGTCGCCGCCAGGCATGGCGATCTCATCGCCTGAGTAGAGTTCAGGCGTTCCGCGAAGAGTGGTCATCAGCCCAATCGCTTCTTTCAGCCGCGGAAGGGAACCACCGGCTGCGGTAAGAAATCGCGCGGTATCGTGATTCCCGAAAAAGTGCACAAGCCGCTCGGGATGTGGATAGAGGGAGTCCTGCCGGAACACGGATTCCAGGTCCGTCATCGGCTTGTCTTGCGCGAGCACAGCGCGTAGCGCGAAGTAGACGGGAAAATCGAACGGCGTATCCAGGCCGGTATCAATCCCGGCATGCTCGATTCCACCCGCAAAATATGAAGTGACAACGGGGTTGCCGTTGAAGACCTCGCCCACTGTCGTCAAGTTTGGAAACGCGCGGTGCAGGGCGGCGTGAAAGTCGTGCCAGAAAGTGCGGCGCACATAGGGAAGTGTATCCAACCGAATGGCATCGATCTCGGCCGTTTCGACCCACCAGAGAGCGTTCTGAATCAGGTATTGCGCAACGAGCGGGTTTTCCTGGTTGAGATCGGGCATGGAGTCGACGAACCAACCGTCGGTGAAGCGGCGTGTGTCGGCCGGTGCGGCATGCGGGTCGGTGACGATGCTAAAGTCGCCGCCCGAGAGCGTGTGATTCGCGACCGTGCCATGCAGCCAATCCGGCGCCGGCGGATCGGCAACCCAGGGGTGAAGGACCCCAATGTGATTGGGGACCAGATCGACGACGAGCTTGATTCCCGCGGCGTGCAGCGAAGCCGAAAGATGCCTATAGTCATCGAGTGTGCCAAAGTGCGGATCTACGGCGTACAGATTGGTTGCGGCATACCCGTGATACGAGTCCGGCATGGGCGAGTTGTCAGCAACCGGCGTTGTCCAAAGCGCGGTAATACCCAGAGTTTTGAGGTAAGAAATATGCTGTTCGATCCCGGCAAAGTCGCCGCCGTGCCAGGCTCGCGGTTTTGAGCGATCGAAGGAGTCCGCCGCGGCCGAAGGCGGCTGATTGTTGCCCGGGTTTCCATCCGCGAACCGGTCGGTCATGACCAGGTAGATAGCGTCGGCAGGTGTGAAACCGCGATGAGCCTGAGCGGATTCCGTGCGCGGCTTGAGCTGCCAGGATGCGGTCGCGGCCCCAGCCGCATTGGTCGCAAAAATGCGCAGCGTTTGCGGCTCGGCCGAAGAAGTCTTCAGCCACAGAAACGCCCAGTCGCCATTGCTTGAGATCTGCGAGCGGGCAATGACCACGCCCCGGCTATGGACAGTGAATTGGCCGTGCCTGAATCCAGACCCATGGATGAGGAGCATGGGATCGGGGAGTTGAATGAACCAGTCCGGCGGATCGATCGAAGTAATTACAGGCTTTTGAGCGCCCAGCGGAGCGAGGGCGGCAAGGCCGAGCACAAGCAGACAAAAGGCGCGAACGTTTCTCATGCAATGCACCCAATCACGCGTAGATGCTGCCCGGGCGATGTAACCGGAGCAAGCGCTCAGGTGAGCCCCTATCCGATGAGTCGCGAGCCAAAGACCAGCAGCGCGATACCAAGCAAAATACGGTACAACGCGAAGAGCGCGAAGCCGTGCCGTCTGACCCATTGCAAGAACCACTCGACCACGCCCAAAGCCACGATGAATGAGACGACCAGTCCAATGATGAGCACGAACCACCGCTCGCTGTTCATCACCACGTGCGGCGCCAGGCCTTCGGCGACAGCGGTTTTCGAAGGATGAATTTCTTTCAGGAAATCCCAGACAGTAGCCGCAAACATGGTCGGAATGGAGAGCAAAAAGCTGAAGGTGAGGGCCGTTGGCCGATCGAGAGACACAAGCTGCCCGGCGGCGATGGTCGACATGGACCGCGAGGTGCCTGGAAAGATAGCTGAAAGTGTCTGGCAGAGCCCGATCCAGACTGCCTGAAACAAGGTCATCTGTTCCACTTCGGTCACATCGGGATCGCGCTGGTCGGCCCAGTAGTCGATCACCCACATCACAATGCCGCCGACAAGCAGCGCAATGGCCATAGCCATAATGCTGCCCAGGTTTTTCTCGCTCCATTTGTGCAGGAGCAGCGAGGGAACAGACGTTACCGCAAATGCGATCAGGGTGAGCGAAATGGGATGGTTGAGCCATGTCCGGTCGCCGTTTTCGCCGCGCGGAAAGGTGCGCAGGAACTCAACAATCCGACTCAAGAAGAGCAAAGTGAGGGCAAAAATAGCGCCCAGCTGGATCACGATCGTGTACATCTTCCAATAGGCATCGTCGAGGGGAATCTTCATCAGCGCTTCGGCAATGCGGAGGTGCGCTGTCGAACTGACGGGCAAAAACTCGGTCAATCCTTCGACTATGCCCAGAAGGACGGACTGAAGGTAAGGATTCAAGAAGCCTCCATAAAGAGTTGAAACGAAACAGCCTCGAGAGACGGGGCGGGCGCATTGCGCCAAAAAGACGAAATTCTAGCTAAAGGATATATCAGACGCTTGAGCGAAATCGGGTTGGAATGTCGCGTCCGGAAACGAAGGTATCAAGGGAAGTTACCCACCAATCAGCTACAACCGCGGCGATTGCGTGGGCTGGTCAGCCTGGAAATTCTGGACGGCGTTCGGCCGTCATTCCAGGTCGATGCCGTAGACGGGAACATTCTGGTCGAGCTTGTAAATCAGCGTTCCGGCGCGCCAGGTGTAGTCCGACTGTGGAAATTTGTCTTTGAGACGGTCGGCAAGGGCTTTGGCCCGGTTATGCGCCTCGTCGGCCCTCTTGTCGCTGCCATCCGCGGCGTCCATATTCACCAGCACCGCCTGGCGATAAACCGCCTGGTAAAGAGCCTGTGCGGTGCGCGGTCCGTCGGGATACTCATCGGCGTATTTCTCAAAGTACTCCGACTCTTTTTCAGGACATTTGGGCGACCCCTGCCAATCGCCGCACAGTTTGTTGTCGATGAGTTCGAATGCGGCCAGGGCGGCCCAGCGCGTCTTCGGATAATACTTGAGGACTTTCTTCATCTCATCCTCATCCATCTGTTCGCGCATGTAGGCGTCGCGTTCTTTCGCCGACGAGCGGCTGGAAGCATCCGCTTTTTGGATCTGCCATTGGTCGTCGGCTGCGCGCCATGCGGCTTCAGGGGCGAGCGGGGAATTGGGAAACATTTCGACGAGCCGCCGGTAGAGATAGCGCGCACTTTTGGCGGCGTTGGCCGGTCCGCGCGGGTCAGAGGCCAGCGCTTCCTGGTTGGCTGCCTCGCCCATCAGAATCTGGTCGCCGTTGGGCGTGGTCTCAACGACGATGCCTTTGGCTTGAATCCAGCCGGAGACGGGAGGCGGCGTGTCACTGGTGTCGAAGACCGGGGCATCGTTGCCGCGGGCTTCTTCGATATCAGTGTTGGCATAGACGCGAAGCCACGGGCCGCTCTTTTCGGCGACAACCATTTCGCGGCCAATCTGCACGCGATCGACTTTTTGCGAACTTGTTTCGGGAGCGACGTAGAGTACCGCGATGCGCAGCGAGGTCGCGCGCGGGCCAGCCATGGGCTTGACCTGCTGCTGCGGCTTTTTTTGCGCCATCGCGGGCAAAGCTGCACAAAGCGCAATGGCCGCAAGCGCCAGAAGATGGATCGACCGGCGCTGTGCGTTCTGAACTGAGAATTTCATCACGGAAGACATCATAGTTGAACGACGCTAGGCCGTGACTTCCGTAAGCACCTCGGCGAGGAGTGCCGGGTCCACATTCCCTCCGCTTACAATGGCGGCTGCGGTCGTGTACGGTGGCAACTCGTCCCCATGAAATAGAAGGGCAGCGGCGGCCACGGCGCCGCTCGGCTCCGGGATCAGGCGCGTCGCCGCGACAATGGCGCGCATGGCGGCGCGAATTTCCGCTTCAGTGACGGTTACGATTCCGTCAACGAATGCCTGTATGTGCGCAAAATTGAGCTCGCCCACCGATTGTGTACGCAACCCGTCGGCAATGGTGCGCGAGGTGAGTTCGGCGCCCCACGTAACAATATGTCCCTTGTGGAAACTTTCCGCCGTATCCGCAGCCAGCTCCGGTTCGACGCCATAGACCTTTGTTCGCGGGCTCAACTGCTTGACTGCCGTCGCGACTCCGGAGAGCAGGCCGCCGCCGCTGACCGGAGAGAGCACAAGATCGACCTGCGGCAGTTCTTCCACGATTTCGAGCCCGCAGGTGGCCTGGCCGGCGATGATTTGTCGATCGTCGTAGGGCGGAATCACGACGTAACCGTGCGCGCGGACCAACTCATCGGATTTGGCCAGGCGCTCAGAAGAAGCCACGCCTACATCGACGATCTCCGCGCCCATGGCCTTTGTGGCCGCGCGCTTGATTGCGGGCGCATTCGAAGGCATTACGATCACGGCTTTCGCGCCCACCGCGCGCGCCGCATAAGCGACGCCCTGCGCATGATTGCCGCTCGAATAGGTGATGACTCCGCGAGCAATTTCATCCTTTGAGAGCTGAAGAATCTTGTTCGCAGCGCCGCGAATTTTGAAGGCGCCAATAGGCTGAAGGCTTTCGGCCTTGAGATAGATTTCCTTCGTCGTTCCGTGGCCGGATAAGCCGGGAAAGGGCGCGCGGATGAGCGGCGCTTGAATGGCGATGTTCGCGATGCGCGCCGCCGCCTCGCGAATTTCTTCGATGGAAACGAGAGATTGCTCCATGACTTGATTATCTTCTATCGCCGCGAGATGCAGTTACGGCAGATACTGCGCAGGAATCGAATCGGCGGGTGTTTCGGCTTGCCACGCGATCTCGACGATGTGCCATTGCTTGCCGTCGAAGATGGCCTGGATGCTGTTGATGCCGCGATCCGCGTCCTTTTCGCCGATCTTGGTTTCGTAGGTGCTCCAAAGATGCGCCAGGTGCGCCCAGGTTTCCGTTTTCACCTTGAGCTGCTTTTCGACCACCATGTCGCTGCCGCGCTTTTTCACCGCGTTGACCCAATCCTCTACGGTCAGCACCACCGGCATGGCCGTGCCGTCTTTGGCGATGCGGATGGGAACAAGGCGCGCATTGGGAAGGAAGAGCGCGCGAAAGCAGGTGCGGTCCTTGTCGGCCGGTCCGCTTACGCCGGCATCGATAGCCGTGATGAGCTGGTCGAGCGTGGCCGTGGATGGGCAGGCGGGAACCTTTGCGGCGATTTTGGCTTCAGGTTCCTGTGCGCGAAGGGCAGGCGCAAAGACAACGCTGGCGAGGGCGAGGAAGAGTGGGAGTCGGCGCATGGAGGGATTCTACATGGCAGGGAAGCGCGATAGTTGCCCGGCGTGCCCTCAGCCCTGGCAACGCTCTCCGCTCGCGACCCCCGACAGGCGGGCTTGTATTTCTTCGAAAGAGCGTATACTCACCCTCAGTTGGAAAGCTTCCTCGCCTCTAGCTGATGACGGCTTGCTCCTGACGAGCGTGTCTCACGAACGACCAAAGCACGGATTGGAGACAATCAATGCTCTTTGGAAAGAAATCTGACTTAAAGAACCATCTCTCAGCAAAGCACCCGACATGGGCGCATAAGGTCGTTGCAAGGCCTGCGCACGAACAGGCTCTCGAGGCCGACGTGCAAGAGAGATCGTTACCGGAGAGGGACCCGCCGCCCAAGGTCGAACGGCCCGAATTCGTTCGCTCCCAGTCTTAAACATTCTCGATACCAACGAGGGATCCCCTGGCATGTAGGAACATGCCGGGGGACCGCTGTTTCAGGACCACTAAAATTAGAAATGCATCGCCAGAGGCCCTCGCCGAACTGACCACTCGGGAAAGAATGGAACTGCCTCGTTTGCACAGATTAGCAATCGCCGGGAAATCTATCGGTGGGCCTGTCAACTCTTTCAACCGGCTCTGCAGGGGATTACCGTTCGCTGTGCGTTTAGATTTCCAGGATGATCGGCATAATCATCGGCCGCCGTCCCGTGGTCTTCTGGATCAGCCGCTTCAACTCGGCGCGGACCTTCTCCTTGACCATCCCGTAGTCGGATTTTTGCTCGACGCTCAGGCCGTCGAGCGTTTTGAGAACCAGCTCGCGCGCCTGCTCGGTGATGTCGGCGCCGCCAAAGCCGCGCATCACGACTTCCGGCTGCTGCTCAATCTTTCCCGACTTCTTGTTGATCGCCAGCACCGCCAGCACAATGCCGTCTTCCGACAGGATGCGGCGATCCTTGATGACCAGATCCTCGACCACATCGATTGAAGAACCGGAGTCGATGAGGATGCGCCCGGCCGTTACTTTATCGCGTTTGTGCGCACCGTCCTTGCCGAGTTCGAGCACATCGCCGTCTTCGAGCACAATGGCCTGCTCGACCACGCCCGTCTCCATCGCCAGTCCAGCATGGCGTACGAGGTTCCTGTAGTCCCCGTGAACCGGAATGAAGTACTTGGGTCGGACAAGGTTGATGAGGAGTCGCTGTTCTTCCTGCGCGCCGTGGCCGCTCACGTGAATCAGTCCATTTGAGCCGTCGTCGCAGATCACGTTGGCGTCGCGCCGGTAAAGGTGGTCGATGACGCGGAAGATGCCCTTCTCGTTCCCTGGAATGATGCGCGAGCTGAGGACAACCGTGTCACCCGCATCGACGTGCGCGTGCTTATGATTGTCGACCGCAGCACGGCTCAGCGCCGACATGGGCTCGCCCTGGGTTCCGCTGATCAGGATCATCATCTGTTCCGGTGGGAAGTCGCGCATCTGCCCCGGATGAATAATCAGGCCGCTGGGGACGTCAATGTAGCCCAGGTCCTGGGCGATCTCGGTCGACTCCATCATGGAACGGCCGACGACAGCTACCTTGCGCCCATGCTTTCGCGCCAGATCGAGCGCGATGCGGATGCGGTAGATCGACGACGAGAAGCATGTGAAGAACAACTTCTTTTTGGCTTGCGAAAAAACCTCGTCGAGGCGGGGAATCACGGCCCGCTCGCTCGGCGTGTATCCGGAGCGCTCGACGTTGGTGGAGTCCTGCAGCAACGCCAGTACGCCGCGCTTGCCGTACTCGGCAAACGTGTGCAGATCGAAGGCGTGGCCGTCGATGGGTGAGAGATCGATTTTGAAGTCGCCCGTATGGATGATTACGCCGACTGGCGTCTCAATCGCCAGCGCCACGCAGTCCACCAGCGAGTGCGTCACGCGGATGGGCTCGATTGTGAAAGGCCCGATGGAGAACTTTTTGCGCGGCTCAATCTCGATCAGCTCGGTCTCATCCAGAAGCTTGTGCTCGTCGAGCTTGCCTTCAACGTAGGCGAGAGTGAACTCGGTTGCATAGACGGGAACTTTGAGCTCGGAGAGAATCCAGGGCAGGCCACCGATGTGGTCTTCGTGCCCGTGGGTCAGGATGATGGCCCGGACGCAGGCCTTGTTTTCGATCAGGTAGGTAATGTCGGGGACAACAATATCGACGCCGAGGAGCTCGGTTTCAGGGAACATCAGGCCCGCGTCGATCACGATAATTTCGTCTTGCCAGCGAAGGGCCAGGCAGTTCATGCCGAACTCGCCCAAACCGCCAAGAGGAACGATTTTCAACTTATCAGTCTGCATCTGTCAGTCTTGATGCTACCACCTGCGCTACCTGCGGTCTGATGCCCTTCTGAGGGGGATTGTTGGCCGGGAACGACTTCAGTTCGCACTGCGCCATGCCTTCGATGGTCCTCAGGACAGCCCCCGCGAAGCTCACAAATTCAGCAATCTCCAAAGAAATCGCTTGCAAAACATTACACCATGAGGTGTAATGTTTTGCATGGATCAACTAACGGACGTGTTGACCGCAATCTCGCACCCATCACGGCGGGCGATTCTTGGCCAGCTCGCCAACGGGCCTGCCCGGTTCCTCGATATCGCAAAGCAACACGACACGGCTCTAAACGCTGTGACCAAGCACCTGAAGATGCTTGAAAGGGCCGGACTCATTGAACGCCAAAAGCGTGGACGTGAGGTCCACATCTCCTTTCGCGGAGAGCCGCTCAAGCAGGTAGCGGGGTGGGTGCACGAGTACGAGCGGTTCTGGAACCAGCGTCTGGATCAGTTCGAGCAGCATTTCAAAGACAAAAAGAAGAAGGAGAAGAAGGGATGAATGATGCAAAGAAGACGCTTGAATTCAAGTTTGAACGGACCATTTTGGCGACGCAGCGCGAAGCGTTCGATGGCTGGCTCGATCCAAAGGTCCCGGGCAATCCGTGGAACATGGCTGAGAAGCTGCTGCTGAATCCGCAGGTGGACGGCTTCTTTTACTGGCTCATCAAGGGAAACTCCCATTACGGGCGTTTCACCGCAGTGGAGCGGCCCAGCCGAATTCAGCATACCTGGATGTCGCGAAGCACCCTGGGTGAAGAGTCGATGGTCGCGGTGACCTTTCAGAAAAAAGGGGAGGACACCCTGATGACGCTCGTACATTCCGGGATCCCCGATACGGATGCCGGACGAGGTCATGAGAAGGGCTGGAATTACTTCCTGGATATTTTCCCTGGGCAATTTGGAAACAGCTCGAAGGAGAAGAAGTAGAGGAGGACGAACGATGCTCACATCGACAATCGTATTTCTGGCTGGAGCAGTGCTGATACGCTCTGGAGTTGTTCAACACAGCCTAGATCCGGCCATCGTTCATGGAGATTCTGCGCGGGCAGTCCGCGTAGAGGCCACAGTGGACGCCCCCTTATCCGAAGTTTGGCGTCTCTGGACAACGTCGCAGGGCGCCGAGGAATTCTTCGCGCAGCAGGCGAATATCCAACTCGCAATCGGCGGACCCTATGAGATCCAATTCGATCCCAAGGATGAGACATCGGGAACCAAGGGACTCAAGATTCTGAGTTACGCGCCCGAGGAGATGATTTCATTTCAATGGAATGCACCGACGGAGTATCCAGAAGTCAGAAATGGCGGGACTTGGGTGGTTGTTCAGCTGCATCCCGACGGGGCAGAAAGGACACACGTTTCGATCGCGCATCTGGGCTGGAAGCATGGCCCGGAGTGGGACAAGGCGTATGTTCACTTTGTCCAGGGGTGGGGTGACCTGATGAAGCGATTGGAAAAGCGTTGCGCCTCTGGGCCTATCGACTGGAATAAGGAAAGCATGATGTATCAGGACGAGCAGAAGCGATAACGTTCAGTTCGGACTGCTGAAACGGGCTATCACCCCGGTGAGACCCGATAACACCCGCCCGAACGGGGCCATGAGGGCAAAGCTCATTGTTGGAAATGCCGCGGCGAGTTAGACCTTGGCTGCGTTGGCCACCAGCATGGACTTCAGAATCTGGTCGGAAACTTCACTAACAGCCGCGGGCGAGTGCGATAGGAACAGCGTATTGGTTTTGTCGCTCTCACCAATCGATTTGAGCGTATCGAAGTACTGAGTCACGAGCACCAGCTGCATGACCTCCTTGGAGGTTGCGCCTTCAACAGCCTTCTGGAACTGCTCGACTGAGAGTTGCAGGCCCTCGATGATCGCCTTG
>PLTV01000283.1 GCA_003164635.1 Acidobacteriaceae bacterium | reverse complement strand
GGCCGAGTCCTTGAAATGCATAGGGAGAGCTTCGCGGCTTGAACGCGCCGCCACGCAGAAACCCGCCGCCCGCCGCCTTCACGCACGCCGCGGTCACCATAATCTGGTCGCGGCTCTCGATCGCACACGGTCCTGCAATAATCGCGACTTTCTTTCCGCCCATCGTCGCGCCATTAGGAAACTCGACCACGGTGCCTTCCGGTCGAAACGCACGACCCGCCAGTTTGTACGGCGCCGTAATTCTGTGCACATACAGCACGCCCGACAGCAGTTCGAACTTCCGTAAGTCCACCCCCGCGGTCGGGCCCACGCCTGCCAGAATCGTCTGGCTCGCGCCCGTCGTGCGGTGAACGTTCACCCCTGCTTCCACCATCTGATCGATCACTGCATCGATCTGTTCTTCGGTGGCCTTCTCTTGCATCGCGACAATCATTGCTTGTTCCCCGTCTCGGCGTCTGTTGCGCCTGTCCCATGCCCCGCCGCTCCATCCCCGCCGCGATGCGCCTGCGTCGCGGTCGACTCCGATGGATGTGCCTGGGCGTTTCGTTCCGACGCCAACTCGTCCCGCTGCAAGGCCCGCATCACGTCGATAATGCGCTCGTAGATATGCGTCAGCTCAATGTCCGGTAAAGGGCCCTTGTTAGCCGCGCGCACGTTGGAGTAAATCACCTTCTCGCGCGCAGGCTCGTACACCGGCAATTGCGTGGCGGCCTTCAGGTGGCCAATCATCTGCGCCGCCCGTGCCCGCTCACTCAACAACTCCACAAGCTGTCGATCCAGAGCATCAATTTGATTTCGCAACTCTTCCAGCGTCATTCCGTCCTCATGCTGAACCCTTGACTGCCATCTTCCTGTCTTGACTATTGCTGAGAGCCTCGCCGCACGATTCCAACAACTGAAAAGCTATAAGCTAAAAGCTAAGAGCCGCAGCCGGCAGATGCAGACCCTCGATAAATCGTGCCACCGCTTTGGGCGCCGCGTCCGCCGTCGACTTCTCAATCAACTCCACAATGGCGCTTCCTATTACTGCCGCATCCGCAAACTTCGCCACCTGCGCCACGTGTTCCGCATTCGAGATGCCGAACCCCAAAGCCACCGGCAAGCTCTTTCCTTCCGCGTCGGGACACTTCCGGATACGCGCCACCAGAGCCTCCGCGTCGCTCGTCAGGCTCTGCTGCGTGCCCGTAATTCCCACGCGCGAAATTGCATAGATGAATCCCTTCGAATGTGCCGCAATCGCCCGCAGCCGCTCGTCTGGACTCGTCGGCGCCGCCAGAAAAATGGGCGCCAGTCCCACCCGCGCCATCTCCGCCAGGTACTCGTCCGCCTCTTCCACAATCAAATCCGTCACCAGCACGCCGTCCGCTCCAGCCGCCGCCGCTTCGTCGGCAAACTTGCGCAGCCCATAGCGCAAGATGGGATTGAAATAAGTGAAGATCACCAGCCCCGCTCCGGACCGCGCCGCGCGAATCTCCGCCGCCACCTTCAGCACATCCACCAGCCGCGTTCCCCGCGCCACCGCCCGCTCGCTGGCTCTCTGAATCACCGGCCCATCCGCAAGTGGATCGCTGAACGGCACGCCCAGTTCAATCACATCCGCGCCCGCATCGATTGCTTCCACCGCAATCGCCGTCGTGGCCTCAAGCGACGGATCCCCCGCCGTCAAATACACCACCAGCCCCGGCTTGTGATTGAAAGTGATCGCCATTGCACTAACTTCTGAATTTTCTCCACAACGTTGTCATCCCGAGCGAAGCGCTTTCAGCGGAGCCCTTTCGTCTTTTTACAGCGAAAGGAGGAAAGCCACCAACCCTGTGCGAGCGAATAGCGTGCGTCTGCCCCACCGCAGGTGGTTACAGCTTCAACTCCTCCGCCAAAATGCCCATATCTTTGTCGCCGCGTCCCGAGAGATTTACTACCAGTATGTCATGTGCCGCCATCGCCGGAGCCCTCTTCACCGCCTCCGCAACCGCGTGTGCGCTCTCCAGCGCTGGCAAGATTCCCTCTGTCCGCGCCAGCGTCACCACGGCCTGCAAAGCCGCCGCATCGTCCTGCGAAACATACTCCGCGCGCCCCGAATCATGCAGCGCCGCATGCTCCGGTCCAATCGACGCATAATCCAATCCCGCCGACACCGAGTGCGTCAGCGCAATCTGTCCATTCTCGTCCTGCAACACATACGAAAACGTCCCTTGCAGCACTCCCGGCGATCCGCCCGCGAAACGCACCGCGTGTTCGCCCAGCGCTGTCCCGCGTCCGCCCGCCTCCACGCCGATCAGCCGCACATTTTTCTCCGGAATGAACTCGTAGAACGCGCCAATCGCGTTTGACCCCCCGCCCACGCACGCAATCACCGCCGTCGGCAGCCGTCCTTCCTTCTCCAGAATCTGTGCCTTCATCTCCCGGCTGATGCAGCGATGAAAATCCCGCACCATCGTCGGATACGGATGCGCCCCCAGCGCGCTGCCCAGCAAATAGTAGGTCGTCCGCACATTCGTTACCCAGTCCCGCATCGCCTCGCTGATCGCGTCCTTCAGAGTCTTCGATCCCGCGCTCACCCCGCGCACCTCCGCGCCCAGCAGCCGCATGCGCAGCACGTTCAGTTCCTGCCGCTCCATGTCCANNCCATGTAGACCACGCATTCCAGGCCCAGCAGTGCGCACACCGTAGCTGTCGCCACGCCGTGCTGGCCCGCACCCGTCTCCGCGATAATCCGCTTCTTGCCCATGCGCTTCGCCAACAGCCCTTGGCCGAGCGCGTTGTTGATCTTGTGCGCTCCGGTGTGCAGCAGGTCTTCGCGCTTCAGGTAGATCTTTGCGCCCCCCAGTTGTTCGCTCAGCCGTTTTGCAAAATACAGCGGCGTCGGTCGTCCCGCAAAGTCCTTCAGAAGTCCCGCCAGCTCCGTTTGAAACGCCGCGTCCGCCTTGGCCGCCTCGTACGCGGCCTCTAATTCCACCAGCGCCGCCACCAGCGTCTCCGGCACATACCGCCCGCCATANNTCTCCGGCACATACCGCCCGCCGTAAATCCCAAACCGCCCCGCCCGCGCTTCTGCCTGTCCCGAGGGAAGAATGATTGATGCCATCTGTGCCAACCTCCTGCGCTCACGCCGCACACCCGCAGTCTGTTCAGTGTATAAGAGCGTCACTTCACACCCGGTTCTTCGCCAGCCTGCTCTCGCACGGCAAGCGCCCTTTGACGCGCTCTAACGAAATTCGATCTCCGCGCCGATAAAGGAGAGGATTTCTTGCTCCATCGAGCTTGAACTGGCGTGCCTATGATTCCGGCTTTCCTCCCCGTGAAGGTCTATCGAAAAATTCGCGAAATCTCCATGTTCTTGGCTCTCCTGTTCGTCTCGTCTCAGCTACGCCCCCTCGCGTCCGCTCCTCATCCCACACTTACCAGCGCACGCGTCGCACATGGATTGACAGCCGAAGAAGCATCCAGGCACTATCCCATTCGCATCCAGGCGGTTGTCACGTATTACGATCCTTCTCCCAATCCCCGGCATTCTGTCCTCTTCATCGCCGACTCCTCTGCCAGCATCTACGCGGCGTTGATCGCAACCCCCACCCCCCCCATCAAAATCGGCGATCTGGTCGAGGTTACCGGAAAAAGCGGCCCCGGAGAATATGCGCCCGTCATTGACTATGCCCAGGCGCGGCGCATCTCCGCTGCGCAGTTGCCATCGTCTGCCCCCGGCGTGAGCATGGCTTCCATGCTTGCTGGAGAAGTCGATGCGCAATGGGTCGAAATACAGGGCGTCGTCCATGCCGTGCACGCCGACGGCCGCCACGTCTACTTCGACCTCGCCGTGCGTGACGGCGACATCACGGCCATGATGGTTCAAACCAATCAGGCAGACTTCAGCTCCCTCGTCGACGCCACCGTCGCCATTCGCGGAAACGAAGGAACCGTCTTCAACAACCAGCGTCAGCTCACTGGCGCTCACCTTCTGTTCCCGGGTATCGACGCGCTCCGCGTCCTCAAACCTGCCCCCTCCGCCCCATTCGACCAGCCTGTCCAGCCGCTTGCTGGGTTGTTGCACTTTTCCCCGTCGAGTGGACTCAGCCACCGCGTCCATGTGCAGGGAACTGTCACGCTGCATTGGCCGGGACGCATGCTCTGTGTCGAGAACGACGGGCACGGCCTCTGCGCGCAAACCGACCAGGCAGACCCGCTTGCCCGCGGCGATCGCGTCAACCTCCTCGGCTTTCCCGCCCTCGGAGCCTTTACACCCACCCTGCTCCACGCCCAATACAAGCCGCTCAACCTGCAAGCTGCCGTTCCCCCCGTCCCAGTCACCGTCGACCAGGCGCTCACCGGTGCCCAGGATTCCCGGCTCGTGTCGATCCAGGCTCGCCTCATAGGCCACGATGAGTCCGCAAGCGATCCCACCATCGCTTTATCCGCCGGCGACTCAATCCTTTCCGCCGTCCTCCCCCGCAAATATCTTGCCCAGAGTCTCCTCCTCCCTGAGGGCAGCGTCGTCAAAGTCACCGGAATCTGTTCGACCCAGGCCGATGGTTCGCATCGAGATTCCACTTCAGGCTTCCCCGTGCCCACTTCCATCCGGATCCTGCTCCAGTCGCCCGCCGACGTCGCCGTCCTCCACAAACCCTCCTGGTGGAATGCATCCCACACCCTGCGGGTCCTTGCTCTGGCTTTGCTTGTCGCACTCACCGGACTCTCCCGTGCCACGATTCTCGCCCAACGCGTAAAACGCCAGTCCCATACCATTCGCGATAGCGAGGCCCGCTTCCGCCACCTCGCCACCCACGATGCCCTCACGGAATTGCCCAACCGCGCGTCCGTTCTGCAATCTCTTGAAATCGCCGCGGGAATTGCGCGCCAAACCGGTGGCTCGGTCTGCGTCGCCCTCATCGACCTCGACCATTTCAAGCACATCAACGACACCTTCGGCCACGTCGCTGGCGACGAAGTGCTCCGTCAGGCCGCCCGCCGTCTGGCCTCGGCCGTCCGGTCCACCGACGTGATCGGACGCTACGGCGGCGAGGAATTCCTGATCGTCTTCAACGATATGGAGCTCGAAAACGGCATCGCCCGGTGTGAGCTTGTGCGCCAGGCCCTTTGTGACCGCCCCATCCGGTGGAACGATCAGGATCTGGCCATCACCTGTAGCATCGGTGTGGCAGCGGCACGCATGGTCCAGGGCCCCGTCCCCGTCCTCGTCTCCCGCGCCGACGATGCCATGTATGCCGCGAAATCCCAGGGCCGCAACCGCGTCGTGAGCGCCTCCTCGCTCATCGCCGCCGACCTCGCCTGCTTCGCCGGCGGCATGTAACCTTCCGCTTCACAAATTGCGAAACGGTGCAGGTTGCAAAAAAACGTTCGGGCGGCAGGTCGCGGATTCATCCCCGACAAATAAATGTTGGGGTTCAACCCTTGGGACCGGGTCTGAATTGAGGAGTCTTTCACCAAGTTGTTTAGAATGATGGGTTTTTGCCGTGCTGACTTTCCACGCGCACAAGCTACCGATTTGCAGGCAATTTCCTCGTTTCGTCGCATAATCAATCCAGATCGAACTCCAAGGGCAGCTAAGCTTGCAAAACACCGGAAAATCTGGCTTGTAAGTCCTTATCTGTCTAGATTCTGCAGGCAACTCCTTTAGAATCTAACTTTTAGAAGGAGCGGCCTGCTCTATTCAGTTGAAAACAATCGACTTCATTACAGAGATACCCTTTTTTTTCTTTTTTTTCCGCAGAAAAAAGGGTCACGCCTCAAGACGGAGAGCAAAACCGGTCCTGGAACGGCAGCAGATAATTTGATTCACGCCAGCCACGCCGGAACGCTACCACAATTCAGAGATCCATTGAAGCATCCGGCCGCGCGTCAACCGCACGCCGCCGCCCGGGCCCGCACCACGAACTCCCGCACTTTGTTCGGATCTTTCCGTCCCGGCGCAGCCTCCACCCCTGAAACCACGTCCACTCCCCACGGCTGCATCGTGGCAATTGCCTCCGCAACATTAGCCGGAGTCAACCCTCCGGCCGCAATCAGCTTCGTCTTGCCGACATCGCCGAGCAAGGCCTTCCGCGCCTCAACCCAATCGAACGCAACGCCCGTACCACCCACAGCGAATGCCGTCCGGGAATCCATCAGCACGCCGCTTATATGCGGATCGAGGGCATGTCGATTGAACGCTTCCTTAACACGGTCCGCCGATCCGGCTTCGAAATGCACGACGCGCAAAATCCTTAGCGCCGCTCCAAACTCCGCAAGGAGTCTGGCCGGCAAATCGGCTGCAGCCTCAAAGTGCAGTTGCAATCCCGTCAACCTTGCCGTGCGCACGGTCGCGGCAATCTCGTCAAAGCGCGCATCCACGAACACGCCGATCCTCTCAACGGAAGCGGGAAGTCCCCCGCAGATCGCTCCCACCTCCGCAGCCGAAACACGCCGCGGGCTCGGAGCAAACACAAACCCCACCGCGTCCGCTCCGGCCTCGACGGCCATCGTCGCATCCGCAAGCGAGGTGTTTCCGCAAATCTTCACCCACACGCTCATCGCGCCGCCGCAACCCCTGAAAGCAGTGCTCCCAATGCTGCTCCAGGATCGGCCTGCCGCATCAGGCTCTCGCCAATCAGGAACGCGTCAAACCCCGCCGCACGCAGGCGGCTCAGGTCGTCCGGGGTCGCAATCCCGCTCTCGGTCACCCGAACCACCGATGCAGGAATCCGTGCGACCAGTTCCAGTGATGTCTCCAGGCGCACCGCAAAGGTTTTCAGATCGCGATTGTTCACTCCGATCGCATCCGCACCCGTCTCTCCCAGTGCATCCAGCACCTGCGTCAATTCGTCGCCCGTATGCACTTCGACCAGAACATCCAGTCCTAACCCGCGCGCAACCGAAGAGAACCGCGCCATTACGGCTCCGCTCAGCGCTGCCGCAATCAGCAGAATGGCGTCCGCCCGATGCGCCCGCGCCTCGACGATCTGATACTCGTCCACCATGAAGTCCTTGCGCAGACAGGGAAGCCTCACAGCCTTCGATGCCAGCTCCAGGTTGCGCAAACTCCCTTGGAAAAATGGCTCGTCGGTCAGCACCGAGAGCGCCGCCGCACCGCCGGTCTGGTAGCGCCGCGCCAGCCACTCCGCATCGAAGTCGGCGCGAATCAATCCTCTTGATGGAGATGCCTTTTTGATCTCGGCAATCACCCCAGGCCCGCCCGCTGACTGCCGCCGCAGCGCCGCCGCCCACCCTCGTGGCCGGTGCGCCGCCGCCCGGCGTTCCAGTTCTGCCGTCGGCGTAACGGTTTTCGACGCGGCCACCGTGCCCCGCGTCGCGGCGAGAATTGTCTCCAAATGGGTTGCCATACGCTCGCTAAAGTATACGGGGATTTTCGCTCAGGGCAGGAGCACTTCTGTGGTCAGACTCCCTCTTCGAAGTCGCCCACCATCTTCTCCGTCACCACGCGCTGCTGGACGGGAGATGAAAGCACAGTCGACGTCGAAGTCGTTCCATAGTGACCTAGCTTGTCGAGAAAGCGTTCCAAATGCTCAACGGAAACAACACGAGCCTTCAGAATGAACGAGTCGGAACCCGTTACGCGATGACACTCCAACACTTCCATCCACTTCACTACCTGCAGTTGGAACGCCCTAACCGTCGCTTCGGGGCCGGCCACCGACAGCCGCACAAAAATCAAGATCGGCAACCCCAGCCGCTCAAGACTTATATCGGCATGAAACCCGCGAATCACCCCAAGCTTCTCAAGTCGGTATACGCGCTCGGCCACCGCTGGGGTGGTCAGCCCCACGCGACGCCCCAGCTCCGCCCACGACATCCTTCCGTCCTGCTGCAGCTCTTCAATAATCTTCCACGAAATACGATCCAAATCGGCGGTTTCAGGGCGATGACTGGAACGGCTCGTCGACACGGAGACTCTCCTTCGATTGAAAGGACCTTAGCACTGCATTCCTTCGAAAGTAAACCAATTCGCCCAAACCGCCTGTGGAAGCCGATTGTCACCTGTCGCTGCGGAATGCGATACTTCCGCTCGACGCACGACCACGGAGCTTCCCCCATGGCTCAAGATCAGTACCAGTCTGGTTTCGGCAATGAATTCGCCACCGAAGCCCACCCAGGCGCTCTGCCGCAAGGCCAGAATGCACCACAACATGCCCCGCTTGGTCTCTACACCGAGCAGATCAGTGGCACGGCATTCACCGCGCCGCGCCTCCTGAATCGCCGCACATGGAGCTACCGCATCCGGCCCTCGGTAATGCACGAGCCCTACCAGGAGTTCGCGTCATCCACACATATCCGCAGCGGGCCTTTCACCGAATTGCCCACGCCACCCAACCAGATGCGGTGGAACCCGCTCCCCATTCCCGATAAACCGACGGACTTCGTCGAAGGAATCGTCACCCTCGGAGGCAATGGAGACCCGGCTATGCAGGACGGCGTAGGTCTCCACCTCTATGTCGCCAATGCCTCAATGCGCGACCGCTTCTTCTACAACGCCGACGGCGAAATGCTCATCCTCCCGCAGCAGGGAAGGCTCTCACTCCGCACCGAACTCGGCATTCTCAACGTCGCTCCCGGCGAGCTGGCCGTTATCCCGCGCGGCATCAAGTTTCGCGTTGAGTTGCCCGAGTACTCAGCCCGCGGATACATCTGCGAGAACTACGGCCAGACTTTTCGCCTGCCCGACCTCGGCCCCATTGGCGCCAACGGCCTCGCCAATTCCCGCGACTTTCTCACCCCCGTCGCCGCCTACGAAGATCGCGAAGGCAACTTCGAAGTCATCTCCAAATTCCTCGGCCGCCTCTGGCGCGCCGAAATCGATCACTCGCCCCTCGACATCGTCGCCTGGCACGGCAACTTCGCTCCCTGCAAGTACGACATGGCGCGCTTCAACTGCATCAACACAGTCAGCTTCGACCACCCCGATCCTTCCATCTTCACTGTGCTGACGGCGCCTTCCGGTTTGCCCGGGACCGCCAACGTCGACTTTGTCATCTTTCCCCCGCGCTGGATGGTCGCCGAACACACCCTCCGCCCACCATGGTTTCATCGCAACATGATGAACGAGTTCATGGGCCTGATCTTGGGCCAGTACGATGCCAAGGCAGAAGGGTTCCTTCCCGGAGGCGCCAGCCTGCACAACTGCATGTCCGGCCACGGCCCCGATGCGGAGACTTTCGAGCGCGCCAGCAAGGCCGACCTGAAACCGCAGTACATCGCCGACACCCTGGCTTTCATGTTTGAAACCCGCCTGCCCGTGCGCCCCACCCGCTTTGCGCTTGAGGAGAAAATCCTTCAGCACGAGTACTATGAGTGCTGGCAGAGCCTGAAGAAGAACTTCGCCCCGCCGCGCTGAATTCGAATGAGCGACGATCTCCTCGCAGACTGGGCCCGCAAAAGCTGGATCGAATCGGCCAATAATCCCGCGTGCGGCTTTCCCTTGCAGAGTCTCCCTTACTGCGTCTTTGCGGACGAAGACTCGCGCCCGCGCATCGGCATCGGCATCGGCGATCAGATCCTCAACCTTCAGCTCTGTGCGCGCAGCGGCCTGCTCGAAGGCCTGCCCGAGCCGGTTCAAAGAGCTTGCGAAGCCCACACTCTGAATCGCCTCATGGCCTGCGACCGACCCGGTCACGCCTCACTGCGCGCCCGTCTCATGAACCTGCTCGATTCCCTCGCCGACCAATCCACCCGCGATGCGGTTTCCACCGCGCTCACGCCCAAGTCTGCGACAACCCTTCTCAAGCCCGTCGAATCTTCCAACTACACCGACTTCTACGCCTCCATCCATCACGCCACACGCGTCGGCCGTCTCTTCCGTCCTGAGAATCCACTCCTCCCCAACTACAAATACGTGCCCATCGGCTATCACGGTCGTGCATCGTCGCTGGTCGTGAGCGGCACCGCAATCCGTCGCCCTTCGGGCCAGACGCGTCCCGATCCGCAAGCTCCGCCCGCCTTCGGTCCCTCGCGTTTCCTCGACTATGAGCTTGAAGTCGGACTATTCATCGGAGAAGGGAATTCGCTTGGCGAACCCATTCCCATCCGGGAGGCGGGCGAAGCCATCTTCGGGGTTTGCCTGGTCAACGACTGGTCCGCACGCGACATGCAGACCTGGGAAAACCAGCCACTCGGCCCATTCCTCGCCAAGAGCTTCGCTACCAGCGTCTCGCCCTGGGTGGTGCCGATCACCGCGCTCGCGCCCTTTCGAATGGCCGCCGCGCGGTCCTCCGAAGATCCATCCCCGCTCCCGTACCTCTTCGACGCCGTCGATCAGCACAACGGTGCCGTCGACCTCACTTTGGAAGCCTGGCTCTCGACGTCCGCCTTGCGCACCGCCGGCCTCGGCCCGCACCGCCTCAGCCAATCGAATCTGCGCAGTCTCTACTGGACACCCGCTCAGCTCGTCACTCATCACGCCAGCAACGGCTGTAACCTGCTGCCCGGCGACCTGCTCGCCACCGGCACCGTATCCGGTCCCGAAGACTCATCCGCCGGATGCCTCCTCGAGCTCACCGCTGGCGGCAAGCAGCCGATCGTGCTTCCCAATGGCGAATCCCGTCGTGCTCTGGAAGACGGGGACCAGGTCATTCTCCGCGGTTTCTGCCGCCGCTCTGGCTTCCCAGACGTCTCCCTCGGCGAGTGCACCGGGACAGTTCTGACCACCTGCTAGCCCCACCTTCGATTCTTAAGCCGTTCTGGCCTTTCTTCTTGAAAACTTAATAGGAACCCCGAAAGTTCCTTATAACCGGTATTCAAAGTCGTATTCTCAACGGCCTATCCTCTTGGACAGTTGACGAATGGGCCACCCCGAACTCAGGTCCTCGTCATTCACTCGGAGGTTTCATGGCTACTGCTGCCCACAGCGCGGCAAAAACCACGCGCGATTTCCTTCCCTTGAAGGGCACCGACCACGTTGAGTTTTACGTCGGCAACGCTCGGCAGGCCGCGCACTTTTACCGCACCGCCTTCGGCATGAGCCTGGTTGCCTACGCCGGTCCCGAAACCGGCAAGCGCGATCGGGCTTCTTATGTTCTGAAGCAGGGCAAAGTTCGTTTCGTATTCACCACATCGCTCCGCCCCGGCAGCAACATTGCGGAGCACGTTGCCAAGCATGGCGACGGTGTTCGCGTCATTGCGCTCGAAGTCGAAGATGCCCGCCACGCATGGATTGAGACCACCGCCCGCGGCGCGCGTTCCGTCTCTTCACCCTCCGAATCCGCCGACGAGTCCGGTCGCGTCATTACCGCCTCAATAGCTGCTTACGGCGACACCATTCACACATTTGTCGAACGCGGCCACTACAACGGCCCGTTTCTGCCCGGCTTCCGCAGCGAACCCGAAGACAAGCTGGCGCGGCCCACAGGCCTTAAGCACGTCGATCACATGGTAGGGAACGTCGGCTGGCACGCCATGGATGAGTGGGTTGAGTTCTATGCCAATGTCATGGGCTTCCAACTCTACCAGCACTTCGACGACAAAGACATCTCCACCGAATATTCCGCGCTGATGTCCAAGGTCATGTCCAACGGCAACGGCTACGTGAAGTTCCCCATAAACGAGCCGGCCGAAGGCCGCCGCAAGTCGCAGATCGAAGAGTACCTGGAGTTTTACCAGGGCCCGGGCGTGCAACACATCGCCCTCGCCACTGACGACATCCTCTTCACCGTAGCGCAAATGCAAGCGCAGGGCGTCGACTTCCTCACGGTGCCTCACTCCTATTACACCGAGCTTGCCGGCCGCGTCGGACCCATTGATGAGCCGATCGAAGAGCTCGAACGCCTCGGCATTCTTGTCGATCGCGACGACGAAGGCTACATGCTGCAAATCTTCACGCGCCCCGTCGAAGACCGTCCTACCCTGTTTTACGAAATCATCCAGCGCAAGGGAAGCCGTAGCTTCGGCAAAGGCAATTTCAAAGCGCTCTTTGAAGCAATCGAGCGCGAGCAGGCACTGAGAGGAAACCTCTAATGGCCGCAACCGCCGCTCTCCCCAAAGCCGCGACGTCTCTTCCTAAAGCAGCCTCTTTTCTCATTGATCAGGACTACGGATACTATACCCCCGAGCAGCACGGCATCTGGGCGGAACTCGTTCGCTGCCGCATGCCTCAACTCGAACGACGCGCGGCGCAGGAGTATCTCGACGGCTTCGACGCTCTCTGCCTCCCCTATGACCGCTTGCCGAATCTCGCCTCTGTGTCTGCAAAGCTCGAGCGCCGCACAGGTTGGAATGCCACGCCCGTCAGCGGCTTTATGCCCGCTCCGGCCTTCTTTGAAATGTTGGCAGCGCGCCGCTTTCCCACCACCACCTGGTTGCGCGGCCGCGACTCTCTCGAATACACGCCCGAACCCGACATCTTTCACGACGTCTTCGGCCACGTCCCCATGCACGCGCTTCCCGTATTCGCCGATTTCCTCGCACACTATGGCCAACTCTGCGCACGCATTCACGACGAAGCCATCCTCGAGCGCATCGGCCGTGTTTTCTGGTACACCGTCGAATTTGGACTAATTCGCCAAAACGGCAAGGTAAAGGTCTACGGAAGCGGCCTCATCAGCTCCAACGGTGAGTGTTCGAACGTCCTCCACAGCGGCTGCCTTGTGCAACCATTTGTTCTGGCTGAGGTTCTGCGCACACCCGTCAAGGTCGACGAAATGCACCACTTGCTCTTCGCCATCGAGAGCTTCGACGAGATCTACGAAGCCGTCCGGACCCTGGAGGCCCGCATCGATGCAGGTTCACGTCTGGACGATTGACCTATTTCGCGCCGGGCGCGGCCTCTTTCGTCCTGCTTCCGGAATCTAATAGTTATGGGCTGAGTTCGCTTCTTCCCCCTTTTCTTGTCAAACTTCGGAAAAAACCGGCATGATGCATTCACGATGAGCATGCCCTTGAGCCTTTGTGGATCGCGTCATGGCCAATAATGTCCAGTTCGATAACAGCCTGGCATCGCGCCTGAATACCGAGGCGCCCGGCTTCCGCGCCAACCGCTCCGCGCTGGGTGCTCTGCTGGCTGCCATTGCCGCGCAGGAAGACGAGATCCGCCTTGGCGGCGGCGCGAAGGCCGCCGAGGCGCAGCACAAGAAAGGCCGCCTCACCGTCCGTGAACGCCTCAACCTGCTCCTCGATGCGGAGTCGGAATTCCTCGAGCTCGGCCTTTGGGCCGCCTACGGCATGTACGCCGACTACGGTGGGGCACCGGGCGCAGGCGTCGTTACCGGAATGGGCCGCGTGGCCGGCCGGCTCTGCATGATCATCGCCAACGACGCCACCGTCAAAGCGGGCGCGTTCTTTCCCATGACCGCCAAAAAAGTATTGCGCGCGCAGAACATCGCTCTTGAAAACCGCATTCCCACGCTCTATCTTGTCGATTCTTCGGGCGTCTTCCTTCCTTTGCAGGAGGATGTTTTCCCCGACACCGACGATTTCGGCCGCGTCTTTCGCAACAACGCCGTGATGAGCTCGCTGGGCATTCCCCAGATCACCGCCATCATGGGCATGTGCGTTGCCGGCGGGGCTTACCTCCCCGTCATGACCGATACCGTTCTCATGACTGAGGGCTCGGGTCTTTTCCTTGCCGGCCCATCGCTCGTGCAGGCAGCCATTGGGCAGAAAACTGATGCCGAAGACCTCGGCGGAGCCTCGATGCATGCGGAAATCTCCGGCACCGTCGACTTCAAGGAACCGAACGATCATTTATGCATCGCCCGGCTGCGCTCCCTCGTCGACAAAATGGGCAGCCGCCCGAAACCCGCCACCCCCAACATTCCGGGCGAGGCCCATTCGACTCCCTTCAGCGTGCACGCCTTCGATCCGTCGACAGACGCGCCGAAGTTCTCATCCGAGGATCTGTACGGTCTGCTTAATCCGGAACCCGGCGCCAGCAACATTTACGACATGCACGAGGTCATCGCCCGGATCGTCGATCGCAGCGAGTTCGATGAGTACAAGGCCGACTTCGGACGTACCGTTCTCTGCGGATATGCGCGCATCGGCGGCCATGCCATCGGCATCGTAGCTAACCAGAAAGTGAATCAGAGCCAAACCGTCGCCATGGGTCCCGCCGCCGGCATGCATCGCATTGAGTTCGGCGGCGTCATTTACACCGAAAGCGCGCAGAAAGCAGCCCGGTTCATCATGGACTGCAATCAGAACCTCATCCCGCTCGTCTTTCTGCACGACGTGAACGGCTTCATGGTCGGCAAGGATGCCGAGTGGTCGGGCATCATCCGCGCCGGCGCCAAGATGGTGTCTGCCGTCAGCACCAGTGTCGTCCCCAAGATTGCCGTAATCCTCGGCGGAAGCTTTGGCGCCGGTCACTATGCCATGTGCGGCAAAGCATACGATCCGCGTTTCCTCTTTGCCTGGCCCACGGCGCGCTATGCCGTCATGAGCGGCGCCTCGGCTGCCAACACTCTCGAAGAAGTTCGCTCAAAGCAACTCGAACGCAACGGCAAGACACTCTCTGACGCGGACCGCAAGGCGCTCCACGAAGAAATTCGCGCAGCCTACGACGCGCAGGCCGATCCCCGCTACGGCGCCGCTCGTCTCTGGATCGACGCCATTATTGATCCGGCAAAAACCCGCGACGTTCTCATCACCGCACTCACGGCCTGCGCGTTGAACCGCGAAGTTCCCAAGTTCAATCCAGGTGTGCTGCAAACCTGAACTGGTTTTCCCGGCGACTCGCAACACTGCATCAGATTAAGTATGCGCACTTAAAGGAGCCCACATGGTGAATCTCGAAATGGAGTCGGTCGAGAATCTCTACCCGTTTGTTCTCACGGAAGAGCAGGAGCATCTGCGCCGCGAGATTCGCGAATTTGCCGCGCGCGAAATCGCTCCCAACGTCATGACCTGGGACGAAGCCAGCGAATTCCCCACAGCCGTTGTGAAGAAGCTCGGCGCCATGGGGCTGCTCGGCGTCATCTTTCCGCCCGAATACGGCGGCTCCGGCCTGGGCTACGTGGACTATGCGCTCGCCATCGAGGAGTTGTCCGCTGTCGACGGCTCCATCGGTATCACGGTAGCGGCGCACAACTCACTCGGCACGAACCACATTTTTCTTGCCGGCAACGAAAGTCAAAAGCGAAAGTATGTCCCGCTACTCGCCAGCGGCCAATGGCTCGCTGCATGGGGCCTGACGGAACCCGGTTCAGGATCCGACGCCAGCGCTGCCCGCACCAACGCCGTCAAGAAGGGCGACCGCTACATTCTCAACGGCAACAAGACTTTCATCACCAATGGTTCTCACGCCGACGTGGCCGTGGTCATCGCCGTCACCGACAGGACGAAGGGCACGCATGGCCTCTCAGCCTTCGTGGTCGAGAAAGGAACTCCCGGCTTCCGTCCCGGCAAAAAAGAGAACAAGCTCGGCCTTCGCGCCAGCGACACCAGCGAACTCATCTTCGAAGACTGCGAAATTCCCGCAGAAAACCTGCTTGGCGCTGAAGGAGAAGGCTTCGTCGACGCCATGCGCGTTCTCGACGGCGGCCGCATCTCGATTGCCGCTCTTGCCCTCGGCATCGGTCGAGGCGCCCTCGATGCGGCCCTGAAATATGTGAAAGAACGCCGCCAGTTCGGCAAAGCCATCGCCGAGTTCCAGGGCATCCAATGGAAGCTCGCCGACATGGCCACGGAACTGGATGCCGCCCGACTGCTCACCCAGCGCGCCGCCGTCCTGAAAGATGCAGGCCGCAAGGTCACGCGCGAGTCTTCGATGGCCAAGCTCTTCGCCAGCGAAGTCGCTGTGCGCATCTGCGATGAAGCGGTTCAGCTCTTCGGCGGCTATGGCTTCATTAAGGACTACCCGGCGGAGAAATACTATCGGGACGTCAAGCTTTGTACCATCGGTGAAGGCACCAGCGAGATCCAGCGCATGGTCATTGCCCGCGAGATTCTGAAGGTTACTCCATCGCGCGGCTGATGAAGAGTGCCCGATGACAAACCGCGTCAAGATTGTCGAATGTCCGCGCGACGCATGGCAGGCTCTGCCGGCGCGCATTCCCGCGCAACAGAAAGCTGGCTATCTTCAGTCGCTCATGAGTGCGGGCTTCACGCATATTGACGCGGTCAGCTTCGTATCGCCGAAAGCCGTTCCGCAGATGTCCGACTCCGAAGAGGTTCTGCAGCGTCTGGAAATTCCCGAGGGAACCGAAATTATCGGAATCGTCGTCAACTCCAAAGGTGCGGAGCGTGCCGTGACCACCGGGAAAGTGCAAACCCTCGGCTTCCCGTATTCCATCTCACCCGAGTTTTTGCGTCGCAATCAAAACCAGTCTCCGCAGGAATCTCTGGCCGCGCTGCAATCAATCTCCGCAATCGCCCGTGATGCGGGACTGGGCATCGTCGCCTATCTCTCCATGGCCTTCGGAAATCCCTATGGCGATCCGTGGACCGTTGCCTCCGTCACGGAAGCGTGCGCTGGCATGGTCGACCTTGGTATTCAACAGATTTCTCTCGCCGACACGGTAGGCGTCGCCTCACCCCAACAGGTCGAAGACACGGTTGCATCCGCGATTGCCGGCTTTCCTGGCGTGGAACTGGGCGTGCATCTGCATGCGCGCGCTCAGACCGCACCCGCCAAGATTCAAGCCGCATGGCGAGCCGGTTGTCGACGCTTCGATGCGGCCATCGGCGGCCTTGGCGGCTGCCCCTTCGCACAGGACGACCTCGTCGGCAACATTCCCACTGAGACACTTCTTGCCGAACTCAAGGCCGCAGGCGCAGAATTGCCGCGATACCAGGCGTTGGATGCATTGATTCAAGCCAGCGCTTCGATCGCCGCTGAATGCGGGAACGCAGGATCCAACACAACCACGTCTTAATCGGAGCAACTTCGCTGATGGAATCCACACTTCTCATCGCTGACGATGCCGCGGTTCGCACCATCACACTGAACCGCCCCGACCGTCGCAACGCCATGACGCCCGCAATGCAGTCGGAGCTGATCGCTGCGATGCAGGACGCTGCCCGCAGTCATTGCCGCGTGCTCGTCCTCCAAGGCGCCGGTAGCGCGTTCTGCGCGGGGCTCGACCTCTCCACGCTGCAATCCATGGCGGGCAAATCCGCAGACGAATACCGCGCCGATGCCGAACGTATCGGCAAGCTCTTCCGGACTCTCTACGAGCTTCCTATGCCCACAATCGCCGTAGTGCAAGGACCAGCAATCGGTGGGGGAGCCGGCCTCGCCACCATCTGCGACTTCACGCTCGCTGCGCCTTCTGCCAAGTTTGGCTACACCGAGGTCCGCATCGGCTTTGTGCCCGCTCTCGTCTCCGCATTTCTTGCCCTTCAGATCGGCGATAAGCGCTCGCGTGACCTTTTGCTAACCGGCCGTCTATTCGACGCCGTCGAAGCGCATCGCCTTGGCCTTGTGAACGAGCTCCTCGATCCCGATGCGCTCGATGCGCGTGTGCAATCGCTGGCAGCCGAGCTCGCCGCCAACAGTCCTCAATCCCTTGCAGCAACTAAGCGCTTACTTGCCGAGCAGAACAAGCCGTGGCTCGATGCTGCAATCGCCCAGGCCTTGCAGGAAAACGCCCGCGCTCGCGAAACCGAGGACTTCAAAGAAGGCATCTCCGCCTTTCTCGAAAAACGAAAGCCGGTGTGGTCGAGGAAGCTTTGAGCCGAATCATATGCGAAGACTAGGAGAAACGCACTGGCGCTTCCGTCAGCTTCTCCACCTGTTCCCGCGTGACTCCTTCGGCCAGTTCCAGAAACGCAAAGCCAGTCTCGGTTACATCGAGCACACACAAATCTGTGATCACGCGCTTCACCACGCCTTCCCCTGTCAGGGGGAGGGTGCATTTGCGCAGCAGTTTCGCACTTCCATCCTGCGCCACATGCTCCATAATCACCAGTACGCGCCGCACGCCGGAGACAAGATCCATTGCGCCTCCCATCCCTTTCACTCGCTTGCCTGGAATCATCCAGTTGGCCAGATCGCCGTGTTCCGAAACCTGCATCGCGCCCAGGATCGCCAGGTCGATATGCCCGCCACGAATCATTGCGAATGAGTCGGCGCTTGAAAATGTCGACGCGCCCGGGACGTAGGTTACCGTTTGCTTACCTGCATTGATCAGGTCCGGGTCCACCTCGCTCTCCAGTGGAAACGGCCCCATGCCCAGCAGCCCGTTCTCAGATTGAAGCGTGACAGTAATACCTTCCGGAATAAAATTTGCCACCAGCGTGGGAATGCCGATCCCGAGGTTCACGTAGAACCCATCTCGAAGCTCTCGGGCCGCGCGGGCCGCCATCTGATCGCGATTCCAGCCCACTTGCTACCTCTCTCGTGTCGTTGTTTTCTCGATGCGTTTGATGGGGTTTGGGAAATGCACAACGCGGTGCACAAAAATTCCCGGCGTATGAATTTCGTCCGGATCCAGTTCGCCCGGCTCCAGCAGAATCTCCGCTTCGGCCACTGTGATCCTGCCGCATGTCGCCGCATTAGGGTTAAAGTTGCGTGCCGTTCGTCGATACACAAGGTTTCCCAAACGGTCTGCCTTCCAAGCCTTCACTAGTGCCAGGTCCGCCTGAATGCCGCGCTCCAGAATGTACGTGGCCCCATCGAACGCCTTGTGCTCTTTGCCTTCGGCCACAACGGTCCCCACGCCGGTTCGCGTATAAAACCCAGGGATGCCCGCGCCTCCCGCGCGCATTCGTTCTGCAAGCGTTCCCTGCGGGCAGAACTCCACATCGAGCTCGCCAGCGAGATACTGCCTCTCGAACTCGTTGTTCTCCCCTACGTAGCTCGAAATCATTTTCTTGATCTGATGGGTTTCGAGCAACAATCCCAACCCCCACCCATCCACGCCGGCGTTATTGCTGGCGACGGTCAGGTTGCGCGAGCCCGTGTCGCGCAAGGCAAGAATCAGAGCCTCGGGAATGCCGCANNCCGAAGCCGCCGATCGCCAGCAGCATGTTGTCGCGCACAATGTCCTTCAACGCCGCATGCGCATCGGGCCACACTTTCGTGAATGGTTGTTTGCTCTCGGTTGCCGCTTCCGTCATGCCTTCAATCCCACGTCGCTAAACCATGCACGTCTCATCTTATTCGGCCAGCGAGTCCATGCAACACCCAAACCGCCCGCGTTTTGCCTATTGAGATTTCTTTTTGCGTCCCCAATCAAATCGCCGCCCGATGATCCCTTTCACGATCCAGTGATCGGTCGCAGCCGTCGGTCCAACCCCCACGCCAAAGTTGATCTCCCAATCCGGCGAAACGTTCAGATCGATCGCGGGAAATAGCTGTTGCTGCTGGTTGTGCAGGCTCGCGATGTTCGTAATGCTTCCGTAGTCGGCGTAATACTCAAAGCCGCCCGTGATTTTCTTCGTGAAGTCGTAGCTGATCTTGGCTGCCGGCGAAAATCCAATCCCCAGGTTCACGTCCGGCCCGTGCCATGTTCGCTCCAGCGCAGGATTCACGGCAAAATACCAGCGCCCCGTCGTCTTGTCCACGATCGGCCGAATCTCCCACGTCCACGTGTCCGGTGAAAACAGCGGTCGCTGATAGCCAACCTCCATCGAGAGGCTCACGCCAACCGGCCAACGCCAACTCTCCGGAACCCGCACGCGTGGCCGAATGTGATCGCCGACCCATTGCACGCCAAGCCTGCTCTGCTCGCTCGTGAAGATGTAGAAGCCTACCTCCGACCAGTCGTTGATGCCCTGCGTGATCTCAACCGTCTCGTGTTCCGCATGGTAGGTGGGTGCGGCGCCCTGCACATACACGCGCTGTCCATCGACTGTGAAGTTGGAATGCAGCTCCACCATGGTGTTGCCTGGAGCCACGGTATCTGCCCCGTAGACCTGAATCTCGTAATTGCCCTGCGCCCACGCGACAGACGACGCGAAGGCGAGAAGCAAGCCGATCAGCACAGTTCTCATCAGTCAGCCTCTACGATGCATAGCGGAACAGCGCCATGAATCCAGAATCCATGTGGTCCTGTTGATGGCAATGAAAAAGCGTATTGCCCGGATTGTTGGCCACCAGGTCCGCTTCCACTCGCGTTCCCGCCTCCACAACCACCACATCCTTATAGACGCCGCGCGTTGCCATCCCGTGAATGGAAATCAGTTCAAAAGCGTGCCGATGTATGTGGACTGGATGATCGTCCGTGCTGTGGTTATCGAAGACAAGCCGATGCCGCAGGCCCGACTGGAGGGAAGGGAGTGAAGTTTCGGGATATGACTTGTCATTGATCATCCACTTGTCCAGCGCACCGTGCCCCTGGAATCGCGAAGTGAAGACCATCGGAATGGTTACGTCCGGCTTTGATGATGCGGGCACGCCCTCGCCAAACGCCCGATAATCCCACTCGAGCTTTGCCGGCGACGAAGCCTGCGGCTTGCCACTTTGCCCGGCGTATTCGATCACGGTACCCATCCCAGCGCGGCGAAAATCCTCCCGAGCCTCGCCGAAGACCCAGACCCCCGGAGCGCTCATCGTTACCAGCGCGCTCACCCGCTCCGCAGGACCCAGCCGGAGTGCTTCCACTTTGGTGCGCGTCGCCACAGGCCTCCCGTCCAGCGCCTGTACTTCGAATGCGTGCCCCGGCAGCGTCAGCCAGTGAATCTCCGTCGCGCTCGCGTTCAAAATATGGAAGAGCGCGCGCTCGCCCTCGCGCACGCGGATCGGGTCACCTTGCCCTAGGATGCGCCCATTCACCGACGCGGTGTTGTACTTCACCATCATCGAGCCATCGTCGCTGGCCGAATAGTAAGGAAGCCAATCATGCAGTACGACGAACCCCTCCCGGTCATAGCGTCCCGGATTCTCTTTCGCTTCGACTAAGAGCAGGCCCGACTGTCCCGTATAAAGCCCATGCTTCAGGTTCCGATCCGCCATGGCATGGGTGTGATACCAGTGCAATCCAGATGGCCTTGGCGTGAACGTGATCCGCGCACTCGTCCCCGCCGCGATCATCGGCGAGCCTTCTTCTATGGAACCGTCTACGTCCACCGGAATCCACTGTCCGTGCCAGTGCACAATCTCGGCGCGATCCAGCCGGTTCACAATCTCGATCGTCACCGGCTTGCCCTCGGTCAATCGGATCAGTTGCCCCGGAATCTTTCCGCTATACACAGCTGTGCGCACTTTCTTCTTCGGGCCCAGCTCCCACTCAGTCTCAGCAATTTCAATGCGGTAATCCGGTGCGCCTGCATCCGCTAACGACGGTCTACCCATCAACCCCAAGGCCGCGCCTGCCGCACTGCGCAGAAACGACCGGCGACTGACATCCGCTCCAACTGTTCCGCGGCCTTGCAACGAATTGGGGTCAGCGGTCCTCACCTCGTTCGATTGTTACGCACCCGGCAGACCGGCAACAAGCCCCGCTCCTTCTCCTTCCGTACTCCGTGCATATAAGATGTGCCCTGCTTTCCACGCACGAGTGGACGAGTGCGGAAGGTTCGTCCGAGGCAGCTCACACCGCCAGGCACCTTCGCTGTGTTACAACGGTCTTTCTTCTTTTCTTGAGGACACGAATCATGCACTGGAATAAATCTCCGCTTCTGCTCTTGCTTTGCACTGCCGTTTTGACAGTACCGGGCACGGCTCGCGGTCAGGAAACCACCTTCAGCCCTGAAGCCAAACAAAAGGCCGAAGCCCTTCTGAAACAGATGACGCTCGACGAAAAAGTCGGCCAGCTCAACCAGTCGGCTGGGCTCGTTTTGCCTGGCCTTGCCGACCAGAAGCCCGACGATCTGATTGCGGCCGGTGGCGCCGGCTCCATTCTGTGGCAGATGAACGCCGCGGAGATTAATCGCCTGCAGCACATTGCGGTCGAAAAATCTCGCCTGCATATTCCCATCCTCTTCGGGTTCGACGTCATCCACGGCTATCGCACTGTCTTTCCGGTGCCGCTTGCCATGGCCTCCTCCTGGGACCCATCCGTTGAAGAGCAGGCGCAGCATCTCGCGGCCGAGGACTCTCGCGCAGCAGGAATCCAGTGGACCTTCACGCCCATGGTGGACATTGCGCGCGATGCCCGCTGGGGACGCATCGTCGAAGGCGCCGGCGAAGACCCCTATCTCGGCTCCGCCATGGCGCGTGCACAGGTGCGCGGATTTCAGGGCGACAACCTCAATCCGCAGAGCGTGCTTGTCTGCGTCAAGCACTTCGCAGGGTACGGCGCTGCCGATGGCGGACGCGACTACGACGCATCCTACATTCCTGAAGAGCTCATGGAAAATGTCTATCTCGCACCCTTCCACGCCGCCGAGGAAGCAGGCGCAGGCAGTTTCATGAGCGCCTACATGGACCTCAACGATGTCCCGGCGAGCGGCAACCACTGGCTCCTTACCGATGTGCTGCGGAACGATTGGGGTTTTCAGGGCATCGTTCTCTCCGACGCATTCGCGGTCGGCAGTCTTATTACTCATGGTTACGCGCGCGATGGCGAAGACGCCGCCCACAAGGCCGTCACCGCGGGCCTGAACATGGACATGGCCAGCCTTACCTACTCCAAAAATCTGGCCAAGCTCGTCAAAGACGGCAAGATCAGCGAGTCGGCCGTCGACGCGCTTGTGCTTCCGGTTCTCGAAGCCAAGTATGATCTCGGCCTCTTCGAGCATCCCTACGTTGATGAGTCGAAGGTGGACTCAATTCTGAGCCGCCCCGAGGGTCTCGTTCTCGAACGCAAGCTCGCCGCCCGTTCGATGGTGCTGCTGCGCAACGAAGATCACGCACTCCCGCTCTCCAAGGACCTGAAGAAGGTTGCAGTCATCGGCCCGCTTGCTGATTCCGGGCATGACATCGAAGGCGGATGGACGGTCGAAGGTCTCTTCGGGCCCGGCTCAAAAAGCCATCCTGTCACCGTCTACGCCGGCATCAAGAACAAGCTCCCATCCGCGCAGGTCACCCTTGTCACGGGCCCTGAGATCTCGCGCATCTACCCCGGACTCCTCGACATGCTTTCGGGCCGTAAGCCCGTCCCTCCGCCCACTGCCGCAGAGGCCGCGGAGTGGATTGCCAAAGCGAAAGCGGCCGCGAGCGATGCTGACGTCGTCGTGGCCGTCCTCGGCGAAATCTCCAGCATGAGCAGCGAATCGGCGTCGCGCGCCACGCTCGATCTGCCGGGCATCCAGCAGCAGATGCTCGAAACCGTTGTCGCCACAGGCAAGCCCGTCGTGCTCGTTCTTGAAAACGGTCGCCCACTCGATATTCGCTGGGCATCCGAACATGTTCCGGCAATCCTCGAAGCGTGGTACCCAGGCACCGAGGGCGGCGATGCCGTCGCAGACGTGCTCTTCGGTGAAGTTAACCCCGGAGGCAAGCTGCCGCTCAGCTGGCCGCGTGTCGCCGGAGCCGAACCGCTCTATTACAACCACAATCTGACCCACGAGCCCGAAGACCGCCCCAACTTCACCTCCCGCTATTGGGACATCAACTCCAAGCCGCTTTATCCCTTTGGTTACGGTCTCAGCTACACCGACTTTAAGTTCTCGAACCTCCACATCGGCAAGAACGCCCAGTCCGCCGCGGATTCCAACGAAGTCACCGTCGATGTTACGAACACCGGTTCCGTCGCTGGCGACGCCGTTGCGCAACTCTACATTCATCAGCGCTACGGCTCTGCCTCCAGGCCTGTCCGGCAGCTCGAGGGCTTCGAGCGCATCGCTCTCAAGCCGGGCGAAACCCGCACGGTCAAATTCGTGCTCGGCGAGAACGAGCTTCATTTCTGGAGTCCGCAAACCAGGAAGTGGGTGGTCGAGCCCTCAGCCTTTGATGTGTGGGCCGGCGGTGATTCAACCGCTCCGCTGCACGGCGAATTCACCGTAACGCAGTAGGAGTGCATTCAGAGCGCGCCCGTGTTTGAACAAAACTCGGGCGCTAATCTCACAAGCTTCTTTGCGAACCGCGGCGCGGGCCTCACTTATATTTCGAGCAGCGAACTCTCGCGGATCTCGGCGTGCCCGCTGCCGCGCTTGACGATCAGCGTCTTCAGCTCCCACGGACGAAGTTGAACAGTTTGGTCGAGCCCGAACAGCGCGCTCTTGAAGCTCGCTTGTGTTTCTTTCCCTGACCGCTCCTGCACGCGGATCACGGCGCTTTCGTCATCCTCTGCGCGCTTGATTGCAAGCACCCACACGTTACTCGGCGTAATTTCAAGAAAGCTCTGCTCCCATGCTTCGCTGCCCTGATGCGCCGAGTCCATTACGTATTCCGCTGGAGTCTGCAACTCTTCCGCGCGTCGATCCAAAGCCAAATCGGCATACGATCCCTGTCCGCCGAGCAGCCAGAACCTACGCTCTTGGCGGCCTTGGTCCTGCCATGCGTTGTTATCGTTGTTCGGCAACTGGTTCGGGTTATGCCGTGCGAACGGGGCCGAGCGTATCAGTACTGTGCGCAGCAATCCATTCAGGCAGTCGTAGCTGTACGTCTGGTCGTTGACTAAAGCAACCGCATAATCCTTGCCGCCAATTGTGCCCTGCACTGTACCCCAATCCTGATACGGTTCTTCCTGGCCATTCGCGCTACGCGTCGTCACGGCGCCCGGAACCTTCACCACCGCCTTCGGGTTCTGCAGCAACGTTGGAATCTCCAGCTTGAGCATCTGCTCATGCTCGTGCCAGTCGATCACAAACCGAAGTTCGACGAAATCGATTCCTGCAAACTGCGCAATGTCCAAAACGATCTCGGAGTTCTGCCAGCGCGCGCGCTGTCGCGTGACGCGCGTAACCGGGCCGTCTTCAATCACGGTCGACGAAACGAACATCGGCCGCCCCATCTCCTGTCGAAATTCGTTGATGCCATGTGACCATGTATCGCTGGTATCGGCAATAGCAACCATGCCGATCGGCCCGGCCAGCAACTCCGTGCCATCTGCTGCCTTCAGTGACGAGATGCCAAATCCAGTGTTCGATACTTCGCAGAAACTCGAGTATGCCTCAGGCTTGGCTTCCTCGCCATGTGCAAGCTCCAAAACCTTGTAGCCGCAGGCAGGCAGTTCGACCCAAGCCGACAAGCGCCGCCAGAATTCCGTCATGCTGGGTGAAGGACGCCACTGAATCGGATACGTCTTCCCATCCTTCGAGCGCAGATGCGTAATCGGCGCTCGGCCCGAGGGATTATGTTCGGTGATGATTTCCAGCAGCGCCTTCCGGGGCCACGGCAGTGGATTGTAGGCAAACACAGCGCCCTCTTCCACCGCGCTCAGGTCTACGCGCTTGGCCATCGTCTCCAGCGCCTCAATCTTCGACGTCTGCGCAACCTCGCAGGCAAAACCAACACTGTCGCGCACGTCCTGGTAGTCGCTATACAGTGAAGTACCCGCCATCATGTCGTGGAACTGACAGAACAAGACCTTCCACCAGCTCTCCGCAAATTCGTTCCCAGGGTAAGCATGGTTCGACGTGCGATTGGCAATCAAAGCAATCGATTCGGCCTCGACGAGCCAACGTTCAGCACGTCGGTTCAAGAACTTTCCTTCTGCATAGGTGGAGTAGCAGCCGCGCGCATGATGTTGCAGATCACCTTTCACCACAGGCAGAGAAGCGAACGCTCCCGACTCTTCGACAGCCTTGAAGAACTGGCCCACCGTGCTCCACCGCAACTCGGGCAGGCCAGACAATTCACGTGCCGCGAGCACGCTGCGGATGTGCTCCTTGGTCACGCCGCCGCCGTGATCGCCCACGCCAAGAAAGAAAGCTGCATGTTCGAGCCCCGATTGATACGCATGCGCAACTGTCGGCGCAAACATCGTCTTGGGGTCGGAGTTATCCCACGAGTCATAAGCATTCCAGATGCGCAGTGCCAACACGCGTGAGCCATCGGGACCCTCCCACCAGAACACAAGTGGCAGATCCATATCTTCTTCGGGAGGCCGCATGAAAACGTAATACCCATAGCCGGCATTCTTCAAAATCGTCGGCAGCCCCGCCGCATGACCGAACGAATCGGGATTGAATCCGACCTTCACATCCACGCCGAGCTTCTCATGGCAATAGCGCTTCCCGTAGAGGGAGTGCCGCACAAAGCTCTCCGCCGCAGGAATGTTGCAATCGGGCTCCACAGGCCATCCGCCCACAACCTCCCAACGTCCCTCGCGCACGCGCTGGCGAATCTCCTCAAACATGCCCGGATCCGCGCGCTCCGTCCAGCGATAGTGCGCCGACGAAGAGTGCGAGTAGCAGAATCCTGGTGTCTCCTTCATCCGGTTCAGCGCACTGCGAAACGTTGCCAGCGCCTCGTCCGCGCCATCGCGCCACGGCCATAGCCACGCTGCATCAAGGTGCGAGTGGCCGATGATGTGGATCACTTTGGAGCTCTTCGACGTATCCGCCATTGCTGCCCAAGCGGGCAGCGCCGCCATCATCCCCACGGCCGCCGAGCCCTGTGCAACAAACTGCCTTCGCGAAATTCTTTCTTCCACGGCCTACCTCTTCCCTTCCGCATTCAATGCCACGCAAAGCGCGGCAACATCACCAATCTGTTCATGCAATTCTGCCGGTACTATGCTGCAGGCACGAGCCGAATCCCCGAGCGCCTCACGTTGTACAACTTTCCGCGCCGGTCCAAGCAAGGCTTCTCCCATCCGCAGCGCCAGCCCCCCAAGAACTATGCGCCCCGGATTCAGCACATCAACAAGAATCGCCATTGCCTCGCCAAGGCGCTTTGCAGAAATACCGACAATGCGCTCGGCCACCGCGTCTCCGCGTTGAGCAAGTTCCCAAACCCTCTGCGCTGTAAATGCCGGAAGGTCACTGCCGCTTCCATCCATCAGCCCGGTTCGTTCACCTCTTTGAAGTGCTGCGCGTACCTCGCGTTCGGCTACTTGAGCCATCCCACCGCCACTGGCCCATCCTTCCACGGACCCTGCTTTGTGATATCCCACAGGTCCGGACCGGCTCAGCCGCACATGTCCAATCTCTCCGGCTGCATTCGTCACTCCACTATAGAGCCGACCGTCCAGAATCAACCCAGCGCCCAGCCCGGTGCCGTTGGTCAGGAAAACCATGCTCCTGCACCCACGCCCTGCACCAAACCAGTATTCCGCCAGTGCGCCGGCGTTGGCATCGTTCTCAAGAAAGCAGGGAACTCGAAACTCCTCTTCCAGGATTGTCGTGATCGGCACATTGACCCAGGTGGGCAAATTGGGTGGCGCTTGAATTATCCCCTTCGTCGAATCCAGCGGGCTTCCGCAGCTCACGCCGATCGACTTCAGATCGCCGGCGTCGAAGGCGCATTCGGAGAGTGCCGATCTGAGTCCGGCGATAATCTGCTGCACGGTCTGCCCGGGCCCGTTTGCTGGCTCGGTAGGAAAGGCGAGACGCCGAAGGATATTCGGAGGAGAAGTCGAAAGAACAACCGCCGTCTTTGTCCCCCCGATGTCTACTCCGCCCACAACCTTGCCGCGATTCATTTCGAACTCCCGAATGAGGCTGTAATGTTGGATAAGATGTGTTGTGCAGCTCGGATTCGCGGGCTATCGAACCTCAGCATCATCTATGCTGAAAAACTCATCTTCGAGCATCAGGCTCAGGCAATGATAGATAGGCAAGTGGAGTTCCTGAACCAGGTATGTTTCGCGCTCCGGAACGCGAATTGTGAGATCACAAAGAGATCGCAGATCCCCGCCGTCCTCGCCCGTCAACGCAATCCGGGTCATCCGCCTGCCTTGCGCCACCTCTGCTGCCAGGCACACATTGCGTGCATGGCCAGAGGTACTGATGCCAATGAAACAATCACTCTCTACACCCAGAACCCAAACCAGCTGAGCAAAAGTCAATTCCGGCGCAACGTCGTTGGCGAACGCGGTGCTGAAGGCCGGAAAACCTGTGAGCGGGATAATTGGCAATCCTCCCTGAAGTCGATTGCGCAGATTGGCGCTCAGCGAGGCTGGGTCCGTGTGCAGCTTGCGAGATTTGCGGAATCCCTTGAGGAGTTCACCTGCCCAATGTTCCGCATCCGATGCGCTGCCACCGTTACCGCAAATCAGCGTCTTCCTGCCGCCCCGGAAGGCCGCGCGCAAGATCTCGAATGCGCCTTCCAGATCGTTCCGGCAGATCTCCAGGACCGGGTAACGATCAACTAGCCTTCCAATATGGACCTTGGATGCGCCGATGGCAGGGTTTCTCATTTCCATATCAAGATAAGACTATCCCAAGCCTATCGATCGCGATATTGCTCGCCATCAAGTCGCTTCGCCTCAGTTCATCAGCGAAATTCAACCTGGCCGCGCACGAGCCGCCATCACCAGCTACCAGTAGGTAAACGTGAGGTTGTCAACGTAAGTGGTGTTCGTTGATGTGTGCTTGAAGAATCCATCCATCTGATAGTTGACCGTGATCCCGTACCAACTCGACGGAACCGTGTACGGCGCCGACGTCTCGTTCACGTAAGCAGTCACGCCGTTCAACGTGATCGAACTAAACTGCAGCTCATTGCCGGCGAGCCGTCGGAATTGAAGAGTCACGTGGTTCCATCCATCGACGAAATTACATGGGAACCCCGTTGAAATCCATTGTTTTGTCACGTCGTTTAAATAATCCCACGTCCCATCACCCAGGTTCGCACATTGTGTTCCCCAAAACATGGCAAGCCCATCGATGTAATCCGCAACATCGAACTCCAGCGCCTGGGTGGCCGCGGCATTCGTCACGTAGAAGTCGCTGTCGTAAGTAAAGTTGTAAAGGTTGGGAATGATCGTCTGGTTCTTGTCCGGAAGTCCCTCCGTCGAAAACTGGCCGATGACCGGGTTGACCCATAGAACATCCGCGTACGGCGTCGTTGCTGTTGTCGTGAACTCCGTAGCATCCCCGCTCTCAGAAGGAGATGTAATCCCCTGCGTCATCGACCATGTCAGGCCATTACAGTTCGTACAGTCGGTATAGGTGGGCGGAATCTGCCCCCAACTCTCCCATCCGGAGGTGGTCTGCAGATTGGTAAAAACATTGGGTGAAGTCTCGACCGTCACATTCAGTGATGCCGTAGCATTTGTGGCCGCTCCTGTCGCGGTCGCTGTGTAGGTAGTTGTTGACGCAGGGCTCACGACTTGTGAACCACCCGTCGCCGTCAAAGAATACGAGCTCCCGTCGCTGCCGGTGACCGTTACCTGGCTCGCGTTCGCCGCAGTCACTGTGAGATTTGAGTTGCTTCCGCCGGCAATCGATGTTGGATTGGCCGAAATGCTGACTGTCGTTGCCGTAGTCACGGTCACAGTCGCGGTGGCCGTTGTCGTGCCACCCGCCCCGGTCGCGGTAGCAGTGTACGTAGTTGTCGCGGTCGGGCTCACTGTTTCGGTCCCGCCCGAAGCGCCGAGGCTATAGGAGCTTTCATCAGTGCCGGCAACCGTAACCTGGGTCGCATCGGTCGCATTGATCGACAGTGTCGAAGAACTCCCCAGCGCAATCAACGCCGGATTCGCGGTGATGGTGACCGTCGGCTGAGGATTTACGGTCACTGTCGCAGAAGCCGTAGCGGTACCGCCCGCCCCGGTAGCCGTCGCTGTGTAAATCGTAGTGATGGGCGGGCTAACCGTTTTAGTCCCGCCCGTAGCCGCGAGGTTATACGAGCTTCCATCGCTTCCTGAAATAGTGACTTGCGTGGAGTTGGTTGCACTGACTGTCAGGCTTGACGAATTTCCCGCCGGAATCGACGAAGGATTTGCCGTGATGCTTGCGGTTGGCGCGACATTCACGGTCACTGTTGCCGTTGCCGTGACCGTCCCGCCGGTTCCGGTTGCAGTGGCTGTGTACGTGGTCGTCCCCGTCGGGTTCACCGACTGCGTTCCGCCCGAGGCCGCAAGGGTGTACGAGCTGTTGTCCGTTCCCGTCACCGTAACGGCAGTCGCATTCGCCGCACTGACCGTCAGCGTTGACGATCCGCCGGAAGCAATCGAAGACGGATTAGCCGAAATGCTCACCGTTGGCGCCGATGCAATGGTCACCGTGGCCGTTGCGGTAGCCTTGCCGCCGGTTCCGGTTGCTGTGGCTGTATACGTTGTCGACGCCGTCGTTGGGCTCACGGACTGCGTCCCGCCAGTCGCACTCAGGTTGTAGGAAGTTCCATCACTGCCCGCAACCGTGACCGTGGTTGCATTGGTCGCCGCGACCGTCAGCGTCGAGGACCCGCCGGAAGCAATCGAAGTTGGATTCGCAGAAATGCTCACCGTTGGCGCCGAAGCAATGGTCACTGTGGCCATTGCGGTAGCCTTGCCGCCGGTCCCGGTTGCTGTAGCCGTGTACGTGGTGGTCCCCGTCGGGCTCACCGACTGTGTTCCGCCCGAAGCCGCAAGGGAGTACGAGCTGTTGTCCGTTCCCGTCACCGTCACCGCAGTCGCATTCGCCGCACTGACCGTCAGCGTTGAGGATCCGCCCGCCGCAATCGAAGACGGGTTTGCTGTGATGCTCACCGTTGGCGCCAATGCAATGGTCACGGTGGCCGTTGCTGTGGTCTTTCCTCCGGCCCCGCTCGCCGTTGCCGTATACGTCGTCGTCACGGCAGGGCTGACGGCTTGCGTTCCGCCCGAAGTCCCCAGGTTGTACGAGCTTCCATCGGTCCCCGTCACAGTAACCGAAGTCGCGTTGGTCGCACTCACCGACAGCGTCGAAGACGCTCCCGCCGCAATCGAAGCTGGATTGGCCAAGATCCCTACGGTTGGAGCAGCACCGACAGTCACCATTGCCGTAGCCGTGGTCTTGCCTCCGGAGCCGGTCGCCGTCACTGTGTATGTCGTCGTAACCTTCGGACTCACCGATTGCGATCCGCCGGTAGCCGCAAGGCTGTATGAACTACCGTCGCTCCCCGCAACCGTGACTTTCGTGGCATTGGCCGCAGTCACAGACAAAGTAGAGGATTTACCAGTCACAATGGCGGTAGGGTTGGCCGTGATGCTCACTGTCGGCGCCGGAATGACAGTCACCTTCGAAGTTGCGCTGGTGGTTCCACCCGCTCCCTCCGCGGTGGCTGTGTACACAACCGTCGCCGCCGGGCTCACGGTAACTTTCCCTCCCGTCGCACCGAGGTCATACGAACTTCCGTCGTTACCGCTCACCGAGACCTCGGTAGCGTTCGTAGCAGTCACACTTAGAACGGAAGTCTGCCCTGCATCGATCGACGTGGGAGAAGCCGAGACAGTGATAGCAGGCTTCGGTGGCGCCGAAACAGTCAAGTTGATGGTGGTGGTCGATGCCCCGCCACACTTGTCCCACTCCTCAACAACCGTGTGTTGCGATCCCGAACCGAGCGTAAGCTCCGTATTCAGTTGATTTCCCTGTACGACATAGACCTTTACGTTGTTTACGTAAATTCCCATGGAGGCTACGCCCTTTGAACACGTCGAAGACGTGGCCGAGGCAACGTACTGCACCGGCGAAGTAACCGTGGCACCACTTTTGGGACTTGTGACCGAAACACTCGCGAGCGCTTGGGTCGTGATCGCAACAATAGTCAGCAGGACACATCGAAAGCGCATCGTCGTATTGCCTCACCGGCAGCGTGGAACCAGATCGAAGAGGTCGTGGGGACAGTCCCCTGCTCGACCGAGAATTGAATGGACCTGCCCCATTGGAGTAGAGGACAGGGTGTTTCGAATGCTTCGCGAAACGCTGGGAACCTGGCATGGGGTAGACGAATGGCAACCGGATTTCCGTGGAGCTGGGCAGGCACACGCCCACCCAATGCGCGGCAACTCGGAGGCGCACTTGGTCTAACCAAGTTGGGGGATACTTACTTGGATGCGTGATCCCGCTCCAAAATCACCTCGGCCCGAAAAATCCAGCAACTCGGCCCTGATTCAAGAAGCCAGGTTCAAAAGAGGCGCCCGCCAGAGCAGCCGGCAACACCGTCTCGGGTGAACTCGAAGACTGCCTAAGTCCATTTGATTGAGCGTGGTTCCCGGTTTTATCGCTGAAGGTCGGAGCGGTCGCCGCGGTTGCCAGTCGCGGTTTCGGTAATTGCTTCCGAGGTCGCCTGTGGGTACCACGGAACCGGTGTTTGTGCTCCTCCCGGCGTCTCCGATGGCGTGCAGCATGGCGCGATCGAATTCCCCGAGTACACGGCCGTCAGCTTGTTGTCGCCGAGTGCAAGCTGCGACGCACCGAGCGGCAGAGTTGCCGCGGTCGTGTTGACCCCGGTCGGCATCAGTGTTGCAGTTTCCAGCAAGGTTTTTCCGCGAAGGATGCTCACTGTGCCGCTCGGCGCACCGCCGCTTCCGGGAATGGCGGTCACCGTGACAGTGAGAGGGGTCGACTGACCTTCGTTGAGGCTGGATTTTGCTGAGGTCAGTTTCACCGTCAACGAATTCTCGAGAGGGTCCCCTGTGTTTTCGTAAGCCCCGATGTCAATCTTCGAATCGTTTTTCCGAGGATTCCCGAGGAAGTCTGTGCTGCCATAAATTGAAGTAGGGGAATCGCCATTGGGATCACACCAGCCAACGTTGCACGAGAGGCGTGTGCTGCCGGCGGCAACAGCCGGAGACTCCGGGGTGGTGGAGACGTTTGGTGGCGAAGCTCCCAGATCGACAAACTGAGGACGCTCGTGCAGCGAGTCTGCATCTTCCTTACCGAGATTGGTGGCCTGATAGTTTGAGAAACTCTTGTAGTTATTCACGTCGGCCCACAAGATCGATGTTCCTTCTTCATAACCCGCGGCCGAGTCGTACAGGTTCCAATTGAGCGTTGCAGGGGGGCCGGGGTACTTCAGCGAATCAGGATAAACCTGGTTAGAGGGGACGAAGCTGTTTATCCACATATTCGGTGAGACGGAGTAGGGCGAAGCTGCAGATTCGTAGACGACGTTGTTTTCGAAGTAGTCCCCTTGAGCGCTGCCTACCTGGTACTGAATCTGGAAATCGCCGCTCGGTGTGCCTTCAGAATCGTTACCTGGCTGGGTACCGTTGTCGAAGAGAGTGTTGTTGACAAAGACGTCGCGGTAGCTGCTGCCTCCTCCATTGCTTCCCCCACCTTTGCTGGTTGCAAGCGCATAGCCGCCGATGGAGTTGCCGCAGGCGTTTTCATAGTAGAAAAGATTGTTGCGCACCGTGACATCCATGCCATAGCACGGCAATTTACCTCTGGCGGCAGTGCCGGTATGGTTTGGGAGAGACCATTCCGTGCCCGTAGCTTGGCAGACCTGATTCTCGCTGGTCGTCTCGATGCCGTAGTCGACCTGAAAGATCGCGTTGCGCTCGAACGAGACAAACGCGCACCCGTCGCAATAAAGTCCGTCGGCGTCGTAAGAATTCCCCTCGCCAACATTCCCTATCCCGCTGATGTTATAAACCGTGTTTCCGCTAACCACCCCATAGCTGGCCTGATCGTAGCCGACGGGCCCGGTGCCTTCGTACCCAATAATGTCAATACCGATGTTGTCATTGTCATGAATGAGATTATTGGTGACCTGGAAATCAGTCACGTTTCCATTCAGAGTCAATGACTCGCTATTCCCAGTCTTTAGATTGTGGAGCTCGTTGCCACTTACCACCAGCCTGGTAATTGGAGACTTCGAAGTGCCGTAGGCGAAAAGACCGCAGCCGTTTCCATTCTTTTCCGACGTGGTCACAATGTCGTGGATATGATTGTTTAGAATCTGGACGCCGGCTCCCGAACCCGTGATCCACACGCCGCACGGCACGGCATCCTCAGACGCGGAAACCAGGTGGCGGATTTCAAATCCCTTGACGATGATGTAACTCAGATCTCCTGAGATCGTGATCAGACCCTGTGTGCCCGATACCGTCAGGCCGGTCCCGTCGATCACCGCGGGCTCGACCTTTGTCCCAATCACTACAGGGTCGCTCTGGAATGTGATCGGTTTCGATGCTGTTCCAGAATGCGAAAAGCTCACATACTCGTGGTAAACTCCACCCCGCACGTTCACGGTGGCGCCAGCCCTAACGGTACTGGCCGCGTGTTGGATCGTTAACCATGGCTCGGCGGAGGTGCCTGGATTGCTGTCACGGCCGGTGGTTGACACATAGTAGACTGCACCTTCCTGGGCGGCCAGCGGCTGAACAAGCATGACGACAAAGACGAAGAGCACGGAAGGCACAATAGTGACTTTCCCTGTAATTCCGAGTTTGCACCTCATGACCACTTCTCCTTCTCGCCGGGTATGTGAAGCCAAAAGGAAATCAGCCGACGGCTTCGCAATGTTACGAATGCAATCGTTTCATTGTCAACTGTGTTCCGGCCTCGCTCGGCCCGCACTTTTAGGGCGAGGATGGGGCCGTGAGAAGTAAGGTTCTATAAGTGGGAGACTGGTAAGCGTCCAGTCATCCCCACTG
>PLTV01000094.1 GCA_003164635.1 Acidobacteriaceae bacterium | reverse complement strand
AAGATGGGGCTCGACTACTACGACGTTTCGATCTTTGAAACATTGCCGAGCCTCTACCGGGAGATATCCGAAGCGCTGCATGCTTCCTACGGTCTGGCAATCGATGCGCTGGCGTTACCCCAGGTCTTGCAATTCGGTTCATGGATCGGCGGCGACCGCGACGGCAACCCGTTTGTGACGCCGCAAGTGACACGCGATGCCGTTCAGCTCGCACGCGGACACCTGCTGCTCTACTACCAGCGTCAATTGCAAGAGATCATCGACTTGCTTACAACCAGCGCCCAGCAGCGCTCCATCAGCGGCGCGCTCCTCGAGCGGTTGCGGGCCTATGTGGCGCAGGTGCACACGCCGGAAGCGCAGGTCTTCGGCGAGCAATACGAATTCGAGTATTACCGGCGTTTTGTCATCTGCCTCAAGGCCCGCGTACAGCGCACACTCGAGAACGGAAGCGGAACGCATGGCAGCCCGTCGGACGCGCCGTTTCCCGTCACGCCCTACACCCTTGCGCAGGGCCAGGAGAAGCTCGCACGCGTGCTCGAGCCCTACTGCTCGGTCGATGAGTTTCTTGACGACCTTAATGCGTTGCGCCTTTCGCTGGCTGAGAACGGCGGCCTCCGCATCGCGCAAACTCTGGTCGATCCGCTTGTTTTGCAGGTGCGCACGTTTGGCCTTCATCTGCATACGCTGGATATTCGCCAGCACGCGCGTGTGCACGCTACTGCTTTGCAGGAAGCCATTGCAGATTCGGTGGCTCCCACGCTGCCGGGCAGCCTCTCAGCAGAAACTTCGAGCGTGCTTGAAACCTTTCGCGTGGTGGCGGAAATCAAAGAGGGTTGCTCGCCTGAAGTTGTACGCCAATATGTCATCAGCGGCGCCAGCAACGTGGAAGACGTGCTGACCGTGGTGCGACTCGCACGCCTTGGTGGTGTGCGCGTGGAGGGCGCAGGGCGCGATCCAGGCCTCATGCCCGTGCCGCTGTTCGAGTCGATTGAAGATCTGCGCAATGCCCCGGCGATTTGCCGCGAGCTCTGGAACCGCCCCGACTATCGCAAGCTCATGGCTACATGGGATCACTGGCAGGAAGTGATGCTGGGCTATTCCGACTCCAACAAAGACGGCGGTATGCTCACCAGCACGTGGGAAATCTTCCGCGCCCATCGCGATTTGCATACCGTTGCTCGCGAGGCCGGCGTCAAGCTTCGGCTCTTTCACGGTCGCGGCGGCACTGTGGGCCGCGGCGGAGGGCCCACGCACCGCGCCATTTTCGCGCAGCCCATGGATTCATTCGATGGCCAGTTGCGCATAACCGAGCAGGGCGAAGTGCTCAACTTCAAATACGCTGACGAAGTGCTCGCCGAACGCAACCTCGAGCTCATGATCGCAGCTTCGGTCGATGCACTGGCGCGCCCTAACGCCCGCGACGCCCACGGCCACTTTACCGGCATCCTCAAGTCCGAGTGGGAAGATGCCTTCAACCAGCTTTCGCAAATCTCGTACAACTTTTATCGCGAACACATTCTCGAAGATCCAGACGTGCTCACCTACTTCGAGCAGTCCACTCCGGTGGGCGAGCTTGAGAACGCCAAAATCGGCTCCCGGCCCTCGCGGCGCAAGGCTTCACCCCAACTCACCGATCTTCGCGCGATCCCTTGGGTCTTCGGATGGACGCAGTCCCGTCTGCTGGTTCCGGCCTGGTTCGGCGTCGGCTTCGCGTTCGAGCAGTACCTCGCTCAACCCGGATCTCTCGAGCTGCTCCAGACCATGGCTCGCGAGTTCCCGCTCTTCATCGACCTGCTGCGCAACGTCGAAATGGCTCTCGGCAAGGTCGACCTCGGCACGGCTCGGCTCTACTCCACGCTGGTTCCCGATACATCGCTGCGCGAGCGCATTTACGATCTGTTTGAAGCCGAGTTCCATCGCAGCGTACGCCACCTCCTGGCGATTCTTGGCCAGACTGAGCTGCTCGAAAAGAACCAGGTTTTAGCCCACTCCATCCGCCTTCGCAATCCCTACGTCGACCCCATGCATCTGATTCAGGTGGACATGCTGCGCCGCAAGCGCGCCGGGGAAAACACCCCGGAAGTGGATCGCGCCATCGCCGCCACCATTAGCGGTATATCCGCCGGTCTACGCAATACGGGTTGAACTCCTATAGCCGCGCCTTCCTCCGCATGCATCGAAAAGAACGGAGATGAAGGCATGACGGAGCGAGACGAAGCCAACAAAACTGCCAAGGCAGCCGAATCGGAAAAGACCCTGCGCAACGGGGAACATCCGAATGGTGCAACGCCAGCCGACGCGTCGAAGAGCGCCGCAGGCGATGGCGCCAAGACGGGTGAATCCAGGGCGACGCATCGCAAGGCTGCGGAGAGCGATGAGCCGAGCGAACCTGCGGAAACAGGCGAGCTGAAAAAGGATCAACCGACGCCCGTCGTTTCGATCGAAGATAAGAAGATCGATGAGCTGATCGCCAGAGTTTCACTAGCTGAAGCGAAGACTGAGCAACTGCTGGCCGTGAATCGCGAGATGAGCTTATTCTTTGCCGAGCAACTGGAAGCGGTCGAGGCCCTTCGCAAGAGCACGGCGGCGGTTCGGGGATTCGTCGAGAGTGACGGAACGCTCAGGAAAAAATTCGCTAAATATTTAGAGAGTGCGAAAGAACAGGTGATGGACTCCGCCGACGTTCAGAAGACAGTGCGCATGCGTGGTACGCTCAGCCGCATGGAGCGGTCGGGAACGCTTTAAAAGACCATGTCAGCTCACACCGCATCAAGGGGGCAGCCGATCTCCCAGTGGTGGCCCGAGGGGTCGACAACGCGGCCGATGCGCCAGCCATGTTCGTCGTGCACTGGGTAAACGCATGTCGCACCTGCGTTCACGGCGCGATCGAACACGCCATCCGGATCGCTGACAGTGAGGATGATGCGCACGGTTGAGCCGCCAAGGAGATCGGGGCTGAAGTTGAAATGCTCGGACGATCCCGGACCCACCCAGAACTCGGCCCCATCCACGGCAAGGCGCGCAATCGTGTTATCGCCAGCGTCTAGGCTGAAGATCTCTGTTGGTCCGAAGGCCTTCTTATAGAACGCGACGGCTTCGGCGCTGTTGCCCACCGACAGCCAGGGAGCTATCGAAGTCACGACCGCTTCCCGATTCAACTCGTTGCTCATGGCAATCCTCCAAAGCCCGCGTCACTCAAATAGAGAAGTGAAAACCCCATGAGCAATCTTAGAGCTTGAGAAAGCTCGTGGCGCCGTAGATTAGACCCAGCGTGAGTGCAGCAATTGCAACTTCTCCGATCGCGCCAACCAGGAACGGCCGTGCTCCCTGCTTTGTCAGCGAGCGTAGGTTCGTTCTAAGCCCCACGCCGGCGAAGGTGAGCAAGAACGCCCAACGGGACAGGTTGCCGAGTGCCGTAATCTGCGGCTTGGTGAAGAACGCAGCAGAAGCGAGGACAGAGATCAGCAGGAAGCCCAGAACGAATTTTGGGAACTTACTCCACAGGAATGCCGCTTTGTTGTTCACGTGGGCGGCCTGGCCCTGTGCGGCCCAATAGATGGCATAGCCGAGTACGACGAAGCCGATCATGGCATTGCGGCAGGTCTTGGCCAGCACAGCCACTTTTCCAGCCGCATCGGAAAAGAGTGCGCCGGCGGCAGAGGCCTCGGCAGTGTTGTCGACTGCGAGGCCAGCCCATAGTCCGTAGCCGCGGTCGCTGAGATGAAGACTGTGACCGATGAGCGGAAACACGAAGAGCGAAAGCGCGCCCAGCGCCAGGATGGCGGCAATGGCGTAGGATGAGTCTTCTTCGTCCGCATCGATTGCGCCTTGCGTCGCGATAATGGCCGAGACCCCGCATATAGATGAGCCGACGGCGAGCAGCGTAGTCAACTTTGGACGCAACTTGAATACGCGGCCCAGCAACGTCATGAAGGCGAGAGACAAGACGATCTCAATCAGAACCAAAACGAGCGAGATGCCCCCGAGCCGAAGCAGATCGCCAACCAGGAAGCGTGCACCGAGCAGCACAATGCCGGTCTTCAACCAGAATTCGTATGTAGCGATACCGGGCTGAAAGAGCTTTGGAATGCCGATGACGTTGGAGATCACCAACCCGATGAGAATCGCCCAAAGCACGTACTCGATGTTCGGCAGAACAAGGTGGTGCGCCTTGCCATAACGCGCAATGAATTGCTCGATCCACTTGCCGGCGTACCCGACCGCAGTGAGCATGAGGATGCCAGGGATCAAAGCGCCGATGCGCTGGGGATGCGCAAGCGACCGGGACTGAGGTAGAGCAATCGAATCTGCCATAAATTTCTCCGCGTAGATTTCAGTTACCAGGGCACAATTTTGAAAACGCCCAGGCGTACGAGCAAGGCAGCTGCGAGTGCAGCGATTACGGCCCATGTATCGAGAGAGACACGACGAGTGGACATAGACAAAGTCTCCTGAACATAATTCGGAGCGAGAAGTTTTGTTAAAAGGAAATGAATCGAGTGCGCCGACGCGAAACGAGAAGCTCGGTCTAGCGACAACAACAGGCAGAATGCCTGGTCAGCACTGTCGGGATGGCGATTTGGAGCGTTGAACGCATGTTGGTGGGATGTTTATACCACAAGGCACTTGCGCCAACAAGAGACAGGAAGGCCAACGTTGGCGTAAGCTCGCTGGCAATGCACCTATGCGGACCGAGACTCAAATCGCGCTTATTTTTGGAGTCGCTGGGCTATGTTTGCAGGCGCAGGAGTTCCGCCAGTTTACTCTCGCGACCGGACCCAGCCCGCGATGGATTGCCGTCGCCGACTTGAATCACGATGGCAACCCGGACATTGTCGTTGCGAATGCCGGCTCCGAAAACAGCGACTCGGGCACCATTGCAGTCTTCCTTGGCGACGGCCTGGGCGGCTTTCGTCCTGCACCGCGATCACCATTTCCGGCCGGACATCTGCCCAACGACATTGCGATCGGCGACATGAACGGCGACGGCAACCTGGATCTGGTCGTCGCCAACCACCAGTCGCCCTATCTGCGGATTTTTCTTGGCGATGGTCATGGCACCTTTCATCTCGCCCCCGGTTCTCCCATCGATGTTCATTCGTATCCGCATCCGCATGGCGTTGTAGTCGGCGACTTCAACTCCGATGGCAAACTCGATGCGGCCACCGACAGTTGGGGGAACAATCAGATCGAGATTCTCTTCGGCGATGGAACGGGACGCCTGCGCACGCCTGGCACGTTCTTTCCAACGGGGCAGCGCCCCTATGAACGGCTGCGCACGGCCGACTTCAATCACGACGGCCATGCGGATATCGTTACGACAAATCTTGACGACTCCACCGTCTCGATCTTGCTGGGGGATGGCCGCGGAAACTTTCGCAATGCGCCTGACTCGCCGTTCCCCGCAGGCGCCAAGCCATGGCAAATTGCGGTCGATGACCTCAACGGCGACGGCAACGCTGATCTCATTGTCATTCCGTATCAGCGCGACATCACCGCACCTGACCAAAATGGGGTCACGGTGCTGCTCGGCGATGGCGCTGGCAGATTCAAGCCCATGCCCGGGTCGCCACTGCCCTTGGGCGATTGCCGCGGACCCAACAGTGTCGGCGCCGGGAATCTTGGAGACGCCAGTTCCCATGCGATTGTGGTTGCGTGCGCCGAGAGCCGAACGATGCGCATTTACCAGCGCGGTGCGGAAGGACACTTCAACGCCAGGGACCTGCCGATTGCCGGCGGATGGGGATCTGTAGCCATCGCGCACCTCACCCACGATTCGCGCAGCGCAATCATCACGGCCAACGCCGACGCCGGAACCATCACGATTTACTTTCCGAAATAGCGAGTGCTTTACTCCGTTCGCAACGCCTTCAGCGGGTCAATGCGCAACACGGCGCGCGCGGGAATATAGCACGCAACCAGGGCCAGCGCCGCCAGCAGAACAGGTGCTCCGATCAGCAGGCGTGGGTCGTTGGTGCCCATTGCCAGCGCATCAGCGATCACGCTGGTTGCCGCACTGAGCGCTTTGGACACGAGTACGGCGCCGGCAAATCCCATCGCTGTGCCCACGGTGATAAGCGCGATACCTTCGCGCAAGACCAAACGCAGTACCTGCCCTTTGTTAGCGCCCACAGCCATGCGAATTCCGATTTCTCTTTTGCGCTGCGCGACTGAATACGCCGTGATGCCCGCCAATCCTATGGCGCTGAGGATTAGCCCGAATCCACCGATGCCGCCGTAGGTCCGCATCGCCGATCGAATTTCGCGGCGACTTATAGCGAGCTGGTCGCTCAGGCTCTCCACGTGAAACGGCACCAGCTTTGGATCGAGACTCGATAGGACATCGCGCACCGCCGTGGCTCCATCCATTCCGGGTTTGGCGCGCGCCAGGATCGTGATGCCGGCTGCACGCGAGCGAACGAAGTCTTCGCGCGACAGAGGCACGTAAGCGATTGCCTGTTTAATTCCCATACCACTCTTCAGATCGTGAACAACTCCAATCACTTCGTAGCCCTGGCTTCTGTCTCTCAAGTGCTTTCCAATCGCGCTCGAGCTCCCGAACAGCTTCATCGCCGCCGTTTCGTTCAGCACAACAGGCATCAAGCGTGTGGCGTTGTCCGCGACCGGCTCCATCAAGCTGCGTTCATCTGTGTCATTGAACTCGCGCCCCGACATCAGATGCTCATCGAGCGCGGCAAAGTATCCCGCGCCCACGGACCATTTCACCGCGGCCTGCTGTACCCGTTGCGCCGCCTGCGGATCGTCGACCGTCAAGGGTTCTTTGTCGTCGTCGTCCACGGCGGCATACGGCGGGAGGGTTGTGAGGGCGATTCGCGAGAACTTACCCGAAACTTTCAGCCGTTGAGGAAGTCTTGCGAAGAGGTCGAGAGCTTTTTCGGGCGACTCTCCGTCGCGCACAGGATCGATGGAGGCCATCGCCATGGTTCTGGGGTCGAAGTTGGTTTGCACCCGGTAGGCGCGCGCAAAGCCGATAAGCACAAAGCCAGTGATCAGCAGCAGCGTCAAGGAACCAGCGAGCTGTGCGGCCATGGCAAGGTTGCGCAGGCCGAAGCGGCGATGGCCGGGAAGCTGCATGGCTGGCCCTTCTTTCAGCGCGGGCGTCAGTTCCGATCGCGTGACGCGCAGGGCGGGCGCCACGCTGAGAGCGACCCCGCAGACAAGCGCCGCGACGAAGGCAAATACGGCGGCGCGCCAGTCAATGCCCAGTTCTGGCAGACCTGGTGCGTCAACGGCTTGATACATCTGTGCGTTCAACACGTGAAGCATGTAGGCCAGGCCGAAGCCCAGCAGGCCGCCGAGCAGCGAAAGCAGCAATCCTTCGCTCATCAACTGGCGCGCAAGGCGGAAGCGGCTGGCGCCAATTGACATGCGGATGGCGAACTCCTTGCGCCGGTTGGCGCCGCGCGCCATGAGCATGGCACCCAGATTCATGCAGGCGATTACAATCACGACGCCCATCAGCACGCCGAAGAATCCTTCGAGCGCTCGCTTTAATTCAAGAGGAATGGGCGCGCGGGTTCCGGCGAGGAGTAGCGTCACGCGCCGTGCCTTGTCAGACTGCGGCGGTGCAAGCGGATCGTCCGCGTCGAGGCGACGCGTGACGCCGTCAAGCGCGGATTCGGCCTGCGAGAGCGCGACGCCTGGAGCGAGCGACGCTAGTGCCCAAAACTCGCGGGCATTGCGGCGATGGAGTACGTCATTCGCGAGCTCGGGTGCGACGGCAGGGGGCGCAGTCACCGGCACGAAAAGCTCAGAGGCGGATTCGGCTGCGAGCGCGCCCTCAAATCCGCGCGGAGCAATACCAACAATGGTCACGGCCTGGCCATTCACGCGCAGCACAAGGCCCACCGCGTCAGACCGCGATGCGAGGCGCGTACGCCAGAATTTGTCGCTGATCACCGCCGTGGGTGCGTCTCCCGCGTGGTCCATTGCTTCACTCAACACGCGCCCGCGCTGAGCATCCACACCCATCACACGAAAATAGTCGGGGGAAACAAGCTGACCAAAGATGCGTTGCTGCTTGTTGTCTGCCTCGCCCGGCAGCCGCATGTTGAAAGGAACCGCGGTCTGAAATGCGGCCACGCCCTCGAAGACATTTCCCTGCTCGCGGTAACGCTCGATATAGAAGTACGAAACGGGCATCTGCGCCATTACCAGGCGGTCGGCATGCGCCACGCCTTCCATGGGCCGCGTGAGCATAGCCCAGTTGGAGCTGTAAACGTGGGTGGTGAGCCCGATGGCGAGCCCCATGGAAAGAATGCCGACCAGCGCGAATCCCGGCGATTTGACGAGGGAGCGCGCGGCATATTGCAGGTCGCGACGCATCTCTGAAAAGTATTCGATCGGCACGTGCACGGCGGCATCCACCAGTAGCCGCGCCAATCCTGCCCAGCCGCGCCGCTTTCCCATATGTGCCATCGCAGCTTCGCCTGTTTCCAGCATTTCCTCGCCGTGCGCCAGCTTGAACTCGTGTGGAAACGCCTGCACCAACCGCTCGTAGACACGCTGCGATCGTTTCATCCCGTCACCATCTTTCGTTTCATCTGAATCGCGTGAACCAGGCCTTGGAGCCGCTCGCATTCGCCGTCGAGCACCTGGCGGCCGAGCGGAGTGAGCCGGTAATAGCGGCGGCGGGCATCGTCTAGCTCCGGCCGCGGACGCTTGCTCGACTCTGCGATCAGGTCTGCCTCGATCATGCGTTTGAGGGAACCGTAGAGCGTAGCCGGCCACAGGCGGACCTTGCCCGTGGTGCGCTCAAGAACTTCCTGCATGATTCCGTAGCCATGTTGCTCATCGCCGGCGAGGGCGAGCAGGATATGGAACCACTGGGGTTTGAGGGGCAGGAATTGTTCCGCTTGCTTCATGGTCATATTCAATATCTATATTAATTAATATAGATATTGTCAAGGATCATTGTTGAACCAGGATCGCCGCTCCGCATTTCAGTCACCGCGCTGGAACATGGGACGGGCGAACGTGCGCCAGGGCTTGTTTCTCGGTGGGTTTTGGATGGCTGTCTTGCCAGAGAGCACCGTTCGGGGCTACGCTACTGGTATGCGTCGATGTCGCTAGCACCGTCCCGGTGAAGCCACGACGAAGACGTGCGTTTGCGCGCCCGGCTTTCTCAAATCCAAGCAGCACAAGTCCCAATGCACAATCAATTCAATGACCGGGGTTCACACACCCCACGAAGGAGATCATCATGGCGCGTATTGCCGCGGATGTAACCGAGATCATTGGCCGCACCCCGCTGGTTCGGCTCAATCGAGTGGCGGCTGGCCTGCCCGGTATTGTGGTCGCGAAGCTTGAAAGCCAGAACCCGCTCTCGAGCGTGAAAGACCGTATCGGTCTGGCCCTCATTGATGCCGCCGAGAAAGCCGGCAAAATCACGCCCGGCGAGACGGTTCTTATTGAGCCCACCAGTGGCAATACGGGGATTGCACTGGCATTTGTGGCAGCCGCCAAGGGCTACAAGCTGATTCTGACACTGCCGGAGACGATGAGCCAGGAGCGACGCGCTGTGCTGCTTGCTTTCGGCGCTGAAATTGTTCTTACGCCTGGGCCGAACGGGATGAAGGGCGCCATCGCCAAGGCCAATGAGATTCTGGCCAAAACGCCGAATGGCTATATCCTTCAGCAGTTCGACAATCCCGCCAACCCCGCGATTCACTATGCCACAACAGGGCCTGAAATCTGGAACGACACCGACGGCA
>PLTV01000065.1 GCA_003164635.1 Acidobacteriaceae bacterium | reverse complement strand
CCAGTTGGCCATGTAGCCGCCGTAGCTTGCGCCCAGCGCGCACTCGCGCGTTTTGTCGATGAAGTTGTTGTGCTGCTCGGCGTAGTCCAGCCCGTCCATCAGGTCGGTAAACGGCTTGCCACCCCAGTCGCCGTTCACGCCGTCGACAAAGGCTTGACCGTAGCCGGTTGAGCCGCGCGGATTGATCATGACGACGACATAGCCGTTGGCGGCGAAGAGCTCGGCGTTCCAGCGATAGCTCCAGGCATCGCCCCACGCGCCCTGCGGTCCGCCATGAATCAGAAATTTCACTGGGTACTTCTTGGTTGCGTCGAAGCCGGGCGGACGGATGAGGAAGCCCTGGACTTTCGTTCCGTCTTTCTCGGTAAACCAGAAGTCTTCCATCCTGGGAAGATCGAGTTGCGCGAGCAGGGAGTCGTTTAGATGGGTGATCGCGATTTCCTTTTTCACTTCGTCGATCGCGTCGGGAACGGCGATATCAGCGCTGTGTGCAAATGATCGTGCGGTGTGCCCGATCATCGATGAATCCAGGCCAACAACCTCTCCCGGCGTCCCCACCGTCATACGAGTTGCGATGAGCAACCGTCCATCCGCAGTCGGATGAAGACTTCCGTATTCTCCCTCTTTCGTTAGCCGCAGCACAGGCGCCCACGAGTTGGGCCGGTGCTCCGAAAGTCCTGCGATCTGATCGAAGGCAAAAACAGGGGACTCACCTTTTTCACCGCTGGTGAAGTAAATTGGTGGGTTCGAACCAGGCCCCCAGGCGAACTCATCTACCCAAGTGTCGAGCTTCGGCAGCAGATCCTTTTCTGTCTTCTCTGCGCGGTCGTACAAGAACAGGCGGAACTTATCGCTCTCGTAGCCGGCGCGCGCCTGGCTGCGCCATGCCAGATATTTGCCATCCGGCGAGTAGGCGGGGTTGAGATTGCCGCCTGCGGACGTCGAAATCTTCACGGGCTTCGCGGCGGGATTCGTTAGGTCGAGCGTGTAGATCTGCGCGCTGGTGCTGGTGGCTGGGACCGGGTCGGGGTTCTTCATGAACGCCAGCTCCTTCGAGTCGGGCGAAATGTCGCAGCCGCAGCCAACGGGGTCGGTCGGATAATCCGTGGGTACATCGTGCTTGTCATTCGGCGTCAGATCGCGCAGCGCACCGGTGCTGGTGGAAGCCATGAATAGGTGCGAACGCTTGTCGCCTGTAAGGTGGTTCCAATGGCGATACAGCAACTCCGTGAATATCTGCGCCTTTACTTTGCTCGCTGCCTTCGCCGCATCGCGGTCAGCGTTGCACCTATCGCCCGCGCCGCCATCATCCGGCGCGATAGCCGGACAATCCGGATACACCGAAGACGTGAAGACAACGAAGTGCCCATCCGCCGACCACTTTGCGCCGTCCGCCTCGGTTGAGATCGTTGTCAGCTTCTTTGCGTTGCTCGCTGCACCTGTCTCCTCGTCGAAGTCCGCCAGCCATACCTGCTGGCCAGTCTCCCGTCCGCTCAGGAACAGAATGCGCTTGCTGTCCTTCGAGAACTGCACGCCGCTGTCTCCCGCCTGCGCTACTGCGAGCTTGAGAGGATCGCCGCCCTCAATCTTTTGCAGCCGCCATTCCGTTGTCCTGGTGTTTTGGGCCAGGTCAACGGCGGTCACAGAATAGGCCAGCCATTTTCCGTCCGGCGAAACAGCGGTCTCCCCCAGCCGTTTCATGGCCATCATGTCTTCAAACGTCATGGGGCGCTTGGCGGGCTGAGCCGAGCACAAGGATCCGGCAAGAACAAAGGCGGAGGCGAGTTTAATAAGAGATGTACGCACTGGATCGATCCTCTTTGCGCAGACGCGTTGTTCGCGTTTGCGCGAAGGAGAAGTTTACACCTGAGCGAGGGCGTTCACCGCGGCCCTCCGGGACGCGGATGGTGTGGGCCGGAGCGGACCACGGATTTCATCCGTGGCTACGTTCAGTTCTTCCCTCCGGGAAGATTGCGGATGCGAAGGGGGCGGGTCTTAAGGTCGAAGTGGCCCTTGGGACGGAACACTAACTTAAGTGTGCGAAAGCGTGGCGGGAATTTCAGACTATTTATTTTCGTTGCCGGTCAGCCGGAAGGTGATCGTTCCCCAGAAGAGGCGCGCACGCATCTGCACCGGAAGATGCCGCTCGTCGTCTGTGTACCAGATCCAGATGCTGCCACGGTTCTTCACCACGCCCGCGTCGGCCGTCGGTTGCACCCGCAGCGTCTTGAAGGTCCCGAGGGTCGTCTTGATCTCTTCGCGGCCTTCCACCTTCATCGTCACAGGTACCGAGTGCAGCGCGTCGACAACGGGAATTACGAAGCTCTTGCCGATCTCCATGGGTTGCGATGCGGCGTAGTAAATGCCTGTCAGCAAATCTGTCAGGCATCCGGCTACGGGCATTTCTACATGCTTGGTCTGCCCGTTGACCATGTTCTTTTCATCCAGAATCGACTTTCCCTGCGCGTAGTCGAGCTTCAAGGTCGAGTTGATCTGACGCCTGCCTTCCACGGTCTGCTTGTCGAACTCGTAGGTGCAGCCCTTGTCGCGGTCAAAAGTCGATTGGAAGTGGTCGCCCACGTGAAAGAGCAAATTGATTGCGCCGATGGTGTCGGCATTGGCCGTGAGGCGCTCGTTGGAGCCATTGGCTTCAAAGTGCAGCACCGCGGTTCCAGCGGGAAAGACGCGCCAGTCCACCGTATAGGTGAGCGTTTGCTTTTGCGCAAAGCTGAACCCCGCGCGCGGCGCCGCGAGCGGCGGAATCTGCTGCGCCCATGCCCCTGCACACAAGGCAACGACACAGCCCAGGACTCCAACATGCATGCGCGTCTTCACCGTCAGTGGAGAACTCCTTGAGACGCTTAGATTGACTGTTCCAGCGCCGGAAGCGCTCACTTCAACTTCTGAATGATCGCACCCAGGCCCGGCCGCAGAAACAACAAGCTGAGATAAAGAAGCGCGGCTCCTATTCCTGCATTGTACTCGCGGTGCTTGAGATAGAGCTCCCACGAGAACCTTCCCCGTTCCCCGTCTTCCGTCGAAAACCGGGCGGGCGTCAGCCTTGGAATCAGCCGTGGAACACGCCGGCAATATTCGTCGAATTCCGGGAAGGTCGCGCGCAGAAACCGCTCCTCCGACGCGATCACCGGAATATAAATGATCGCGAATCCAAATCCAAGCACAAGCGCGATGGGCCAGCTCAGCAGCGCCAACGCGAAGCCGCCGGCAATCAAGATCGATCCCAGGTAAAGAGGATTGCGCGTATGTGCGTAGGGCCCCGTCACCGTCAGCTCGCGGTTTTTCTTCACATAACCCGCCGCGTAGCCGCGCAGCCATAGCCCGGGAATCACGAGTGCCAGGCTCCAGGCCATCGCCGCGGGCTGGGGAGCGTTGCGGCTGAGTTCGTAAAGATAGAGAGCCGCAGTCATAAACCCCAGCGGTACGCGAATCCGCCGGGCAATGCGCTGCCAGTGAGCGATCCAATCCTGCCCGGCCGCTGGATTTTGAGATTGGTTCACCTGGCAGGCTCCTTCGCCAGCAAATCGTCGGCGGCATGCAGCACATCGTCCGGTTGAATGGTCATCAGCCCTGCTTCCGGTGCGTCGTGTCGAGCGTGGTTGCGGCGGCTTTCGGGGCTGCGCAGTACGCGGAACGGACAACCGAAAGGGCCATTGCGGCTGGGGTCGGTGGGCCCGTAAATGCCAACGACGGGCCGGCCCAGCGCACAGGCCAGGTGCAGTGGCCCCGTATCGCCGGCAATGGCCAATTGAATGCGCCGGGTCAGTGCGATGAGTTGTTCCACCGAGCAGCTTACCGGCGTGGCAGCGCCGCCCGTTGCGCCGGAGATCGGCTCGGCCAGGTCCTCTTCGCCAGGTCCGACATTTACGAACACGCGCATGCCTCGAAGGACCAGCTCTCGCGCAACCGCCGCATATCGCTCCACCGGCCAGCGCTTGGCGCCCCACCCCGCACCAGGGTTGACCAGGACGGCCGGTTGCTCTTTCCCGCTTCCCGCGCCAGCCATAACCGCATCGGCCCACGATTCCGCCGCCGGGTTCACTGGAAGCAAGGGGGCCATCGGCTTCAGGTCGTCGCCCGCCACCGCGGAAGCCAGTTCGATGTCTTGCTCAATCATGTGGGCGCCCTGCGTCTCTACGCGTTCGGTGAACACCCACCGCGCTGCCCACTCGCGCGGAGCGTCTTCACCGATAAGCCGCCGGGAGTTGGTCATTCGCCCGAGCACAGCCGAACGCACCGCTCCTTGCAAATCGAGGATCGCATCGTAGCCATCGGCTTGTAAGGCCTTGCGCAGCGTCTTCACCTCCTGCCAGGTCTGCCGGCTCAACGGAGCATTGCGCCAGTCCCGCGTCGGCGCGAAATGCAGGCGGTTGGCCAACGGTTGCAGGCTCGAAAGCTCCTCAACCCGCGATCCTATGTTCATTTCGGTCGCCTGATTCGCCGACAGCAGTGCGCGCCAGCGCGGCTCGACGACCCAGTCGATCACCCAACCGGGATGGGCCTTGCGTAGCGCCGTCACCGCCGGCAGCGCGTGCAGAATGTCGCCCATAGCGCCTAAACGGACCACAAGCAAGCGGAACTTGGACTGCGTGTGCAAACTCTGATTTTCTCACAACGAGGGTTTTGCCGAAGCCGACATCAATCGATGTATCACCTCGTCGAGTTTTTCATCTTCCTGCTCGATCGCGATGCGCAAGCTGACCGCTTGCATCGGCAAATCATTTGCAAAGTGTTCCGCGAACCTGCCCATCCGCACCAGGTCCTTTTCCGTCGTGAAAAGCGCCGCTGCCCCTGTTGCCTTTGCCTCCGCAATCAGTTGCCGCGCATCTCGTTCAGAGAACCTGTGATGATCCGGAAAGGCTTTGCAGGCCGAAAGGCGCGCGCCACCGGCTTTCAAGCCCGTAAAAAACTGCTCGGGCCGCGCGATGCCGCAGAAAGCCAAGGCGGGGCCATCCAACGGGGGAATTTCCATCGTGCGCCGCAGGCGCCAGATCGTGCCTTCGTATCTCGATCTGCGCAGTTCATCTTCCAACGCAACATCTTCGGCGGGGAGTGCAACAATGTCGGCGCGATGAATCGCCTTCAATGGCTCGCGTAGATTTCCCGCCGGTAGCAGCCTGCCCTGCCAGTCCTCGCGATTCAGCAGTACAACGTCCACGTCGCGCGCAAGCTGGCTATGCTGAAAGCCGTCGTCTAGCAGATGGACCGCTGGCTTCGCAGATCCATCCGCGTGCGATGCGCGCCGGTCAGCCTCGGCCAGCACGCCGGCTTCGTAGCGTTGCCGTGCCACGTAAACGGGAACACCCGCCTCGCGCGCAATGAGGAGCGGCTCGTCGCCAAACTGTTCCGCTGATCCACCTGGATCGACGCGCGCTGCGTCCTTGCCCTCCCGCCCATAGCCGCGCGACAAAACGTCGACATGGAATCCGCGCTTCTTCAGCGCTTGGGCCAGTGCGATCGTCAGCGGCGTCTTACCCGTGCCGCCGGTGGAGAGATTGCCGATGCTGACCACCGGAAATCGAAGGTGTCGAACCGGCTCGAAACCAGCCTTCAATCGCATCGCACGCAGCCACACTGCAAGCCGGTAAGCGGGCGTCAGAGGGGCCAGCAGTTTGCGCGAAGAAAAGGGCCGGCTCATCGAGTTTGCTCCTCGGTTCGTGTGAGCAACACACGCAGTGCGTCCACGCAGCGAGCGGTGGCCCCGGACTGCGCCTCGAAGACCTGACGCGCCTGTGCACCCATCCAATCTGCCGACCTGCGGTCTTGCAGCAACTCAATCAGCGCCTGCGCCAGATCAGTCTTCTGGGCGATGCGAATCGCTTCATGCGCGAGCAGATCTTCGGTCATGGCGCGGAAGTTGGCGTAGTGCGGGCCCATGACAACCGGCACGCCAAACTGTGCCGGCTCCAGCGGATTATGTCCGCCGGCCGGAACCAGGCTGCCGCCAACAAACGCGACCGATGCCAGCGAGTAGATTGAAGCCAACTCTCCGATCGAATCGAGCAGAACAATTTGGCCCGCCCTGACTAACTCGCGTGCTTCCGCCGACTGGGCGCTCCACGCAGACCGCTTCACCCACGAGAAGCCGGAGGCCTTTAACAACGCCTCAACAGCGGGGAAGCGCTCAGGATGGCGCGGCGCCAGCACAAAAAGCAGATTGCGCTCGACTGCAAGAAGCTTCGTCCACGCTTGAAGGAGCGCCTTTTCTTCCCCATCGAGCGTGCTGCCGGCGACGATCAGGCGCAAATTCGGCACCAGGCCCTTCAACAGCCGCGTGGCCTCAGCCTCGGCCGGAAACCGCACGTCGAATTTCAAATTGCCCGCGACGGAGACGCGGTCAGGCCGGCAGCCGATTGCCTTCAGGCGTGCCGCGTCGGTTTCAGTTTGCGCCAGCACGCGGCTCAGTCGCTCAAGAAATGGGCGCCACAACGACCGCAAGCGCAGATAGCGTGGGTAAGACCGATCGGACACGCGCGCATTGACCACCGCAACCGGGATCCCGCGGCGGAAACAGGCGCTCAGCATGTTGGGCCAGAACTCTGTCTCCGCCAGCATCAACATGCGCGGCTGCAAGGCCTGCATATAGCGATGAACCGCCCAGGGCAGGTCCAGCGGGCAATAAAAAACGCGGTCGGCCCCGAAGCGTTCCCGCGCCAGAGCCTGACCCGTGGCTGTGGTCGTCGAAATCAGCAGGCGGTGCCCCGGCAGCGCCTTATCCAACTCGGCAACAAGGCGGCTCACGGCCAATACTTCGCCCACCGAGACAGCGTGCAGCCAGAGGACAGGTCTTTCCTGATGCTGCAACCGTTCCGGCACATTGCCCAGCCGTTCTCGAAGCCCGGCGCGGTACTTGCGCACTGTTGCCATGCGCCAAAGCCACCACGGGGAGCCAATGATGAGCACTGCCAGCAGGGTCAGGTTGTAGAAAAACAGAATCATGCGTGACAGAACGCGCCTTTCGCCGGTCTAACGACAAATGATACAGTCGAGCACGATGAGGACCTTGTGGGCAGCGCTGCCCCTCCTGCTCTGGCTGGGGCCCTTGGCCCGTGCGACCGAGCGCGCGGCGCCACCCGTGCAGCCGGCAACGACCTTCGCGGCCGTCGAAGTGCACGACGACGAAAAACTCGCCATCGCAGCCGAACCATACGACAGCAAAGAAAAGGAATCGCTTTTCCGAGTCGATTACCTTTCCCATGGTGTGATGCCGGTGCGGCTTATCGTAACCAACAACGGAGACCGCCCCATCAGCCTGCGCGACGCGCGCATCCTTTTTATGACCGCCGCCAACGAGAAGATTCAGGCTGCCGAGCCCGAAGACGTTGAGCGCCTGATGACGCAGAAAGAACGCCAGGGAGGCAAAATCCCCATGCCCGGCCCCATTCCGGCCATCAAGCTCAAGCCCAAAGCCAGCAACAAAGACATCGAAGCCGACTTCAACCAGTTTGAATACCAGGCAATTGTTGTGGAACCGCACACCACGCGCGCAGGGTTCCTTTTTTACGATGTGTCGCAGCTCAACCACCCGCTGATGGGCGCCAAACTCGAATTGCATAAGCTCGAAAATGCCGATGGCAAAGAGCTCTTCTACTTCGAAATCGCCTTCGACAAATACCTGAAGTCGAAATCCAGCCAGATGAACTGACCCCTATTCGTAGTAGGTGGCCGTGGTCGTGTCCGTCTCCCAGATTGTGCAGTCTTTCACCCGCACTCGGCCCGCGGTCATGCCGGCAAGTTGCTCGTTGGTCTGGTCGTAGAAGTATTTCGCCAGGTTCTCGGCCGATGGGTTCAGCACCGTGAAGGGCTCCAGGTCGTTGAGCATCTGGTGGTCGAGACGATCGATCACAGGACGCATCACGTGCTTCAGCAGCTTGAAGTCGAGCAAAAGCCCCGCTGCGTCGAGCGTCGTCCCTGCCAGCGTTACGCGGACCTTGTAATTGTGCCCGTGCGGGTTCTCGCACTTGCCCTTGTAATTGCGTAGAAAGTGGCCGGAAGAAAATCCCGACTCCACGGTGACTTCATACATCGGCGTTCGCTCGATCCTGCGGGGAAGCGTCCCACTCCTCTATTTTAGGCCTCCCGGCCGCGATCAAGGGAATGACAGAGGTTGGGAAAGCACGACCCTCCCGCGAGCGAATAGCGAGCGTCTGCCCCACCGCAGGTGGCTGCCCCACTGCAGGCGGCAGGTGGTTACTCCATCTCCCCGCGCCGCTTCCGGCGCGCAGCCTGGCGCGCGGCTTCGCCCCGGCGGTCCACCTGCTCGAAGAGGTGGC
>PLTV01000278.1 GCA_003164635.1 Acidobacteriaceae bacterium | reverse complement strand
TCGAAGGCAATCGCATCAAGCTGAGTCGCAAGGCGCTGATCAAGGAGCAGAAGGCGAAGCTGGCGCAATCAGCGCCCGCGGCGGCAGAAAGCGAAGAGATCCAGGCATCCGCGGAGACTCCGGCACGGCCGGCACGGCCTCGCCACGAGTTTGATGAGAAGCAGCCGCAGTCGAACCAGAGCACGATCCTGATTGAAGGCGGAGACGACTTCGAAGAAGAGGGTGGCGAAGAGTTTGACGAGGAGAACGAACCAAACTTCAATCGCGTGGAGGGTGCGCCGGTAGCGGCGGGCCAGCCGAGCGGCGCTGGTGGTGGTGGACGTCCGCCGGCGAACAACAACAATCGCCGTCGTCGTCGGCGTCGTCCTCCCACGGGTGGTGGACGCGGACCTGGCAGCGGCGGCGGCCAGGGATAAAGGACGCCTGTTTGATTGAACCGATGTGACGAAAAAGCCCGGGGTGGATGCCCTGGGCTTTTTCTATTGAAGAAGGGGAGAAAATCGTCCTTCAGGGGCTAAAGCCCGGATCTCATTGCAATGAGCTTGATTTACGGGCTGAAGTCTTTATCTTCAAAAATGCCGGCCACTCCGGCTCGCGCTATTCGACCAGTTGGAGGCCGGCAGCGGAGCGTTTGTTGGGGAGGGCGCGAGCGGGCGGTTTGGGTTCTGCATCGCGCTGCATGGCTTCGTGCGACTTGTTTTTGGCTTCGTACATGCGCAGGTCGGCTGCGATGCAGAGCTCTTCCATTTCATGCGCGTCTTCGGGGAATATGGCGATGCCGACGCTGGCACCGATGAGGACGCTGTGCTCGCCGAGTTCGAGGGGCTCGGTGAGCAATTCAAGAAGGGAGCGTCCTACGAGGAGGGCCTCACCGCGGCTTGTGGGCTCTTCGAGGACGATAGAGAATTCGTCGCCGCCGGTGCGAGCTACGGTGTCGGAGCGGCGGACACGGGTGGCAAAGAGTGCGGCAACGCGTTGCAGGACCTTGTCGCCGACGTGATGGCCGAGGGTGTCGTTGACGTGCTTGAAGGAATCGAGATCGATGACGAGGACGGCAAGCTGCGAACGGAAGCGGCGAGCACGCTCGAGGGCGCCGGTGAGGCGATCCTGGTAAAGACGGCGGTTGGGAAGGCCGGTGAGGTAGTCGTGCAGAGCGAGATACTCGTTGTGTTCGATCTGGTCTTCAAGGAGCAGGAGAATCATGCCGATGGCAACGAGGAATTTGGGAAGGTTCCAGACTTCGCCTTCGACCACGACCCTGGGCATGTAGGCGAGTATCCAGGGTCCGATAACGAACACCGAAGCCCAGGCGAAGAAGCCGGCGATGGTGATGAACGCTCCAGCGGTGGCGCGCCTGTAGGCAAAGAAGAAATGAATGCAGCATCCGAAGTAGACGGTGAAGAGGACGGCATTCTGCGCCAGTTCATCGCCGTTGCCGGCGCGATGCTGGAAGGTGAGGACGAAGAGAGACAGCGCGCTGTAAAGGCCAACAATCGCCCAGCGGAGCGGGCTCACGAAGTGTTTCAGACATGAGAGTGCAACGACCAAAGGCAGCAGGCCGAAGAGCGCCGCAGCGGCGTCGAGGATCCATGTGGCGTGAGGGGCAGCAACAGACAGGCTGAGATAGAGCGTATTGACGAAGAGGAGAGCGATCAGCATCCAGATGCCGGAGGGCTCTTTGCGATGGGGGACGGAGGCCCACATGAATAAGACGCCGGCCCAGGTGAGAGCTGCAAGGGCAACGATGCCGGCGAAAATGCCCCATCCGCCGGGCGCGTCCTGAAACAGGAGGGCGGCAAAATGCAGAGCGATCATCAACCAGCCGGTGAGCCAGGTTTTTGAAACGTGGGTTTGGTTACGTCTGGCGACGGAAGCGAATGCAGCGGCCAATAGGCCGACTGCTCCCAGATCCGGAAGCTCACTCCAAGTAACCACAAACACCTCGGCAACGAAAGGCAATCGACAATGAATCAGTTTCTAGAATCGGCCCTTTACGTCAGAATGCCATCACCCGTTTGTAGCATGAAGCGAACGTTGGAGTACACTTGGGTAACCAACGACCTGTTGGGAGCCGGTAATTGATTGGGTAACCGGACTTCGAGTTTTTGAAGAACGCGAGCACTGTCTCCACTACACTCAAATCGATGGCAGCCAGTTTGTACATTGTTGTTGAGGGAGAAGATCCGGGCTACGACATCTTCGTAAACGGACAGGCGCTGGCGCGCAACGAAGATGCACTGGATCGGCTGGCGGAGAGACTGCGCGTGCCCCCGTTGCTCGAATTTTTTTCCGCGGATGAAAACTCGATGGCGCTGCTTTTGGAGCAAGGGGTGGCAAGCCCCGAATGGGCGCGCCATTTGCCGCAGCCCCAGTGGTACGAGGCTCCCGATGGATTGATTACGGTGAGCGCGTTGCTGGATTTTCTCAGCACGAATGAGGCAGCGCTGGGATCGGAAACGCAGCCTGTGCTGTCGGAATTGCGCGAGTATGAGCGAGTGTTGCGCAACACGGCGCGGCACGAGTTGCGGTGGCATATTGCGGTGAGCTGGCGGTAGAGCAGCCGGCTGCTCAGAAAGTCTTCCCTCGGGGACTAAAGCCCGAATCAATTTGGGAAGTGCATGTATGTACGGGCTGAAGCCCGTACCCTTCAAAGCTACAGGCCCTTTGAGCTTTGCTCAATCGGAATGGACGGCGGACTCTTCGTCTCGTGGCGTGAAGATGTTGCCGAGGCGGCGGATTTGCGCGCCGACGCCGCGGAGCTTCTCTTCGATGCGCTCGTAGCCGCGGTCCATATGGTAGACGCGGTCGAGGATGGATTCGCCGTCGGCGATGAGCGCGGCGAGGACGAGAGATGCCGATGCGCGCAGGTCAGAGCACATGACTGCTGCGGAGGAGAGGCGTGTTGCGCCGCGGACGGTTGCGACTTTGCCGTCGACCTTGATGTTGGCGCCCATGCGGACCAGTTCCTGCACATGCATGAAGCGGTTCTCGAAGATGTTTTCCTTGATTTGGCTGACGCCTTCGGCCTGCGTGGCGAGGGCCATGTACTGGGCCTGCATGTCGGTAGGGAAGCCAGGGTACTCTTCGGTGGAGATGTCCGCGGCGCGGAGATGCCCTTCCGAGCGCACGCGCACAGAGTCGGGGCCGAGGTGATCGACGCGCACGCCGAGCTCTTCGAGTTTGGCGATGAGCGCGCCGAGGTGATCGGGCTCGCAATTCGCAACGATCAGGTCGCCGCCGGTGATGGCTCCCGCGATGAGGAAGGTTCCTGCTTCGATGCGGTCGGGATTGATGCGGTAGCGCGCGCCGTGGAGGCTGGTGACGCCGTGGACACGGATGGTGGAGGTTCCGGCTCCCTCGATGCGCGCACCCATGGCGTTGAGCAGTGCGGCGAGGTCGGTGACTTCGGGCTCGCGGGCGCAGTTCTCCATGAGGGTTTCGCCGTCGGCAAGGACGGCGGCCATGAGCAGGTCTTCGGTGCCAGTGACGGTGATCTTGTCGAAGACGAGATGCGCGCCACGGAGGCGTTCGGCGCGGGCTTCGAGGTAGCCGTGCTCCTGGGTGATGACGGCGCCCATTTTTTCGAGGCCCTTGATGTGGAGATCGATGGGGCGCCCGCCGATGGCACATCCGCCGGGCATGGCGACGCGCGCCATGCCGCAGCGCGCGATGAGCGGGCCGAGCACGAGGGAGCTGGCGCGCATGGTCTTGACGATTTCGTACTTGGCCTCGGGGTCGGAGAGGGTGCGGCAGCAGATCTTGGTGCGGTGCTGGGCGCGGCCGTAGCCGAGTTCGACTTCGGCGCCCATGGAGACTAGGAGGCGGCGCTCGGTTTCGATGTCGCGGACCTGGGGGATGTTCTCGAGGGTGACTTCGTCTTCTGTAAGGATGGCCGCGGCCATGCAGGGAAGGGCGGAGTTCTTGGCGCCGGAGATGCGCACCGTGCCGAGAAGGGGATTGCCGCCGCGAATGACGAATTTATCCATCGGTACAAGTTTAACGGCTTGATGTGGAGTTCAGAAATCGCCGAGTCTGTGGGGAACCGGGAAGGGAAACGGCGTGGATCGATCGCATCCTTGCCGGTGCGGTGGCAGTCTAGCCAAGGCGTGGGTAACTCCTCCGGGAAAAAGGAGGAGTGTTTCGTTGCTTCTCGCGATTGACTTTCTAGCTCGAAGAAGCATCTAATCACCTAGCAACTTCCCCGCATGTTAACGCTGTACGACCGCAGTTACTTGAGGTGGAAATGACTCCCGGCAGTGGCAATACCTTGAAACACCTCCTCGCACTTAGTTGCTTTGTGATCTCCATCACCAACCTGACAGCCTGCAGTCAGGTTCATGGTTCCTCCGATTCAACTCTTCCCGAAACTCCGGCGAAGTCCGCATCTCCCGTCGCCTACGTTTACGTCTCCCAGGAACCTGTCCCTGGCGGCCCGAACCAAGTCCTCGGATACTCGATTGCTGCCAGCGGGAAACTCACCTCAATCGAGAGCTCTCCATTTGATGCTGATGTCGCAATGATGGCAGTTAACGGGAAATACTTCCTCGGTTCGTCGACAGACGGTTCCAGCGTCGATACCTACACAATCGAACCGGACGGGGCACTCAAATACAAGACCTCGAACCACATCGGTGGTCTTAGCACCTTCAGCTTTTACGCAGAGCCTTTATCGCTAACCTTAGCCCACACTGGATCGACTCTCTATCAGACCATGGCCGGCAACGGGAATGAGAGCGTCTATGAGTCATTTACCATCGATAAGAACAGCGGGACGCTGTCGATTACCAAGGGCTTTGTGGACACCACGGGGTGTTATAGAAGCCGACTCGCAATTCTAGCGAACAATCGATTTGCCTACGACACCTCACCCACGCTGGAAGACGGTTGCGACTGGGGATTGAACAGCTACACACGGGATGCTTACGGGTCTCTTCACCCCGTCGCAAGCAGCACGATTGACATCCCCTCAGAGAAGGGGCAGGCATTCAACCCAACATTGGTTGCCGCTGATCCCACCAACCATCTCGCTGTCTGCCTTGAGCCGATCCAGGTCGATGCGGGCCCCCCAGCGGGGCCGGAACAAATCGGAGTGTATACAGCCGATGCCGAGGGCAAGCTGACGTCAACCAGCACGTATAAGAACATGCCTGCTGTTCTGGTTGGTGAAGCAGTCGCGATGCGAACTTCTCCTTCTGGAAAGTTGCTCGCAGTCGGAGGAACGACGGGCCTTCAGGTCTTCCACTTCAATGGTACCAACCCCGCTTCCTCTTACGCCACGCTCGTGAAGAACGTCGTTATCACCGATGTGCGGTGGGACAATGACAACCATCTCTTTGCGCTCGGAGTGAACGGGGAGTTGTTCGAGTTCATGATCACTTCGAGCACTATCACGCAGGCACCGGGATCACCATCCTCGATCCCCGGCGCTCAATACTTCATCGTGCAGCCCCTACCACTATAAGATCCACGAAGGACCGAGCCGAGAAGGGGATTGCCGCCGCGAATGACGAATTTATCCATGAATGCGATGGGTCTCCAATGGATAGTTTACGGCCGAATGTGCGCGGGACGGCGGAGGTCGGGGCCGATGGGATCAAGGGAGGAACGTTGGGAGGCAGAGGGGTGCAAGTGGAACTTCCGCATAGGCGGTACACGCCCGTCACGGTTTCTACTCCAGGTACAAACGTATACTCGTCACCATGGCAGGCTTTGCGGTCATAATGACGTTCCTTCTCTTTGGAGCCGTTGGTGTGGCGGGAGCCAGTATAGCGTCTTTTTGCCTCTATTTTTATGCGCGGAATCGCGTTCGTCGGGCGGGCCGGCACCCCGGGATTGTGGCCCCAACCACAGTCACGCCATTTCTAGCTTTCCTCTGGCTGATTGCCTCCTTCATTCTTCACGTTCTGGTCTCGAACATTCTCTCGCGTCAAGATTGCGGATTTGGTCTGAGTCCTGACCCCTGGGTTACCCTTCCGAACGGATACGTGCTGGGCAGCCACAATACCTATGACGGATACATTGCGGCACCGCATGTGAAGACCGAGCAGCCCGTAGTTGGCAATGGCTACGTGCGTTCAATCATCAAACTTCAGTGGAAAGATCCTTACTTTATCGGCACGCAGTTCGACTTCAACAGCAGCGAGGCACGCGCATTTGTCTACGACACGCGCAGTCGCACGGCGGCGATATCTCCGTCGAGTATCAACTTAAATGATTACGCGGCAAACGGCGCCACCGATCTGGATGCCTGGACAGTCGCCCAAACACAGACGCACTTCGATGCAGATTCTTATTGGATGATGTACGCGCGGAACCGGCATCAGTGGCCCAACTTTGTATTTCTGGCGGTTGTGCTGGCGGGCGAAGCTGCGATCGGATTCTGGCTTTGGAGAAAGTCGACCCTGCCTTCGGCGGAGGCAGTGGAAAGCTCACCATAGTGGAGGCGCGCTGACCTCGGGCAGATGATGAGGCACCCAGGCGCTGGCCCATCCTTACCCAAGCACAACTGTCTGGGTGCCCCATCCTTCGCGTTTTTGCTGCGAAGGGTGGGTGAGCACACCGCCCTACCGCAAGATCCGGGAGTACAATTCCGCCGGTATGCCCAGAGGCCTCCACCGTTATCAGCATTGCGGCTGTTTTCATTTTCTTACCTTCAGTTGTTACCGCAGGCAGCCGTTCCTTGAACGTCCAGAGGCCTACCGCATCTTCGAACGTGTGCTGGAGACTGTGCGTTTTCGCTACCGCCTGGTCATCGCCGGCTATGTTCTGATGCCGGAGCACGTTCATCTGCTCGTCGGCGGGCCGCTCCGCGCGTCGCTGTCCGTTGCCATCCAGATACTGAAACAGCGAACATCCCATCAGTTAAAGGGACGCGACGATTCCCAGTTCTGGCAACGCCGCTACTACGATTTTAATATTCATAATGAGGAGAAACGCACGGAGAAGCTGCGCTACATACACCGCAATCCGGTCAAGCGCGCGCTTGTCGCCCGGCCAGAAGACTGGCCCTGGTCGAGCTACCGGCATTATGCTACCGGCCAGCGCGGAACGGTCGAAATCGAGTCGCCATGGACTGCGTTCGTGCGAGGGAATCAACTGCCGGAAGATGTGCGGTTTGATGAGACGGCAGGTGGGGGTTCGTGGTGCCCCACCCTTCGCTGGAAAAACGCGAAGGATGGGGCACCCAGCATTCTTGGGGAATAAAGAGTGGGGCACCCGCCGTTTTACTCGATTGATCGGCTGCTGAGCGTTAACGGGAGCTCAACACGAACTTATTGCCCTCCGGATCTTCGAAGATCGCTGACGTTCCCCAGGTCTCTTTCTTCGGATCTTGAAAGAACTTCACACCCTTCTGTTTCATCACTTCCGACGTCTGAAAGACATCGTCGCACCAGAATGAGATCGGTTGAAATGTACCGATACGCTCCTCGTGCCCTTGGGGTGTGAACAGAGACAGACCGGTATCGGCGCCCGGGATCGCGAGCTCGATCCATCGCTGGCCACCAGGAATGAACTCCTGGTCGGTGGCAACCTTGAACCCGAGAGCGCCGGTATAGAACTTCAGCGCCGCGTCCTGGTTTTTTACTGGGATGCTGATGAACTTAATGCCTCGAATCATTTCCCTCTACTCCTTTCAAGAAAGAGCGTACGAGTTGACGCGGATAGACACAATGTTCCATTGATTGCTATACCATTGAGCGGTATAGCATGCGAGACGAAATCATTCTTGATCGTTACATCCACTCCACGCTGTTGCGGGACCTGGTGGGGCATGACCACAGGCCCACGGCTTTTCTCGTTTACCTTTGGCTCTATGCGGAGCAACAAGAACTGGGTAAGCCAATCGAGATCAGTTACGCCACGCTCGCCGAAAATACAGGTCTTTCGCGTTCCGCCTCACAGGCCGCGATCGCGTGGCTCGTGCGGCGCAAGTTGCTTTCGGTTGTGAAGCAAACAGCTACCGCGACGCCAATCTATTCGATAACTCGGCCATGGCACAGAGAAGCTCAGGGGAGCACGGGCAAACACTAGCGAGCCGGTTTGTCGGCCCGATCCGCGGACAGACGTGCAGCAAATCATCAACTTTCGGTGCACCGCCAGGGAAAGCGGATCGCTGGCGAGTGGTCGCCTACCAGGGAGCCTGGAGAAGCAACTGCGGATCTTTCGTCGCTGCACTCCTCAAGATGACAGTGCTCAAGGGTGGAGAGTGGACTCGATAGACCGCGTCCCCAAGCAAAGACAAATGCAGGTCCCCTTCGACTGCGCTCAGGGCAGGCTTTCGACTCACCACCCCCAAGCTGAAAAACGCTTTGGGCCCCGTTCGCTCAGGATGACCGCCGATGTGGTGGACGCAGTCGGGAGTCCGTGTTCAGGGCAGGCAAGGGCCTGCAAAGCCGGCGGGGGCTGTGCTAGGCTCAGACCTCTGTGGCTAACTTCGAGAGAGCACCGGCAGAAATCCAGGAGATTCTGTCCAAGCCGATCCGGCAACTCGGTTTGCGGCTGGAGGGGTCTCCGCTCGAACGTTTCGTGCAGCAACTGTACAAAGAGCTGGAGGCCAAGGGGCTGCGGCGGTTCCGGCCCGAGTGCTACCTCACGGATGAGTGGGGCTGTCCAAACGGAGAGCCTGTCATCGGAATCCCGTTCTATCTGGCCGATCCAAAACTGCAGCGACTGGAATCGGAGATGAACGACATCGAAGACGCGCGGCAGATCATGATCTACATGCGGCACGAGGCCGGTCACGCGTTCAATTACGCCTACGCGCTCTACAAGACGAAAGAATGGCACAACCTTTTCGGACCGTTCCGGCGGCCCTACCGCGACAGCTACAAGCCGGTTGCCTTCTCGCGCCAGTTCGTGCGGCACATGGAGGGCTGGTATGCGCAAAAGCACCCGGATGAAGACTTCGCCGAGACATTCGCCGTGTGGCTGACACCTCGCTCCAACTGGCGGAAGCGGTACCAGGGCTGGGGCGCGATGAAGAAGCTGCTCTACATGGATCGTATCGGGCACCAGCTCGGCGATGCCGAACCCGTGGTGGCGCGCGGCGCAACCGATCTCACCGTCGACGAAATGGATGTGACGGTCCGCGAGTTCTATCAGAAGGCACTCGATCAGCAGGTGGCACCGGGCGAACTGCCCCTCGATACCGACCTGCGCGACATCTTCAACGTATCCAGGCGGCGCAGCAAAGACGTTCGTCCGGCGGTTGAACTTTTGCGCGAAAACCGGAAGGTTTTAATCGACAAGATTAATTACTGGACGGGCGTGCAACGACCGCTGGTGAAGACGCTTGTGGAGACGATCGAAACAAAAGCAGGCGACATGGGATTGCGCGCAGACATAAAATGTGAAAGGCACTACCTGACTGAAGTGAGTGTGTACGCGACCGCATTGGCGATGAACTACATCACCAGGGGCAAGTTCATTCTGCCCTGAAGGTTCTTCGCATCCGGCTTTTGAGGTGGTGCGGATCTCTTCGAAAGGACACGAGAGGAGTCATGGCAAGCCTGAAAGTAACGATCCTGCACGACACCTGGGAAGAGGGTCCACCTGAGCCNNGTGGCGCGGACCTGGTGTTCAACCTGACCGAGTCCTACGCCGGCGACGACACAATGGACCGGAACATCGCCGCCTACCTGGATCTTCTGCATCTGCCGTATACCGGCGGCGGCCCGCAGGCTCTCTACCTGGCCCAGGACAAGTCGATCGNNCCTGGGAAGAGGGTCCACCTGAGCCAGAACCTGAGCCGGTGAAGGCGCCCCGTGGCCGAAAAGGCGCGGTCAGAAGGAAGAAACCTGTTCCGCTGCACGACCGCGAAGAGATCTTCGAGGCGCTGACCAGGCTGGGGCACGTACCTTCGTATCATGTTCTGGATGGCAAGAACCAATCGCNNTACCTGGCCCAGGACAAGTCGATCGCGAAAAAGATCTTCGACTTTCACAAGATCAAGACTCCGGACTTTGCCCTTTCCTACAAAGGCCGCACCGAGCACGCTCACGATATCGAGTTTCCGTTGATCGTCAAACCTGTTTCGGAAGACGGATCCATCGGCATCGATGCCGGCTCCTTTGTTGAAAGCGTGAAGGAGCTGATGGAACGAATTCACTACATCCACGAGGAGTTCGACAGCCCGGCGCTCATTGAGGAATATATTGACGGCCGCGAGATTTACGCTGCCATTCTCGGCAACGAGGACGCGGAGGTGTTGCCGCTCATCGAACTCGACCTGTCGAAGCTTCCCAAGGGGACGCCGCGCATCGCGGGGCAGGACGTGAAGTTCGATCAAGACGCGGAGGCCTTCAAGGTGACGAAATCCGCGCCTGTCGAGAACCTCGATGAGGAGACCACGAAAGAACTTAAGGACACCGCTCTGGCCGCATACCGCGCGCTCAAGCTGCGGGATTATGGCCGCATTGACATGCGGCTGAATAAGAAGGGGCAGGTGTACGTGATCGAGGCGAATCCGAATCCATGGCTCGCCAGTGCAGCCGAATTCACCATGGCAGCCAAGAAGGGCGGCTACTCATACACCAGCTTGATCGAAAGGATTGTGGAATTGGTTCGAGCCCGGACCGCGTAGGCTGCGAAGAAAGCAGCAGGACAACTTATTCGATTCAGCAGCCGCAAAGGCAACCGCAGATTTTTCGTCACTGCGCTCCTCAAGATGACTGTGCTCGTTTTTAGAATATGGGGTTGGACTGATGCGCGGTGAGGGCTTGCATTCCCTCGGCGGCTAAAGCCGAACCTTCATTGTGCTGGGGTGACGGCTGGGCTGAAGCCCAGCCCCTTCAGATAATCCGCTAGAGTTCGAGGACGTTGTCTTCAATGGCGAGGCGGACGTTGCCGTCGGACTTCGCCAAGCGGCGAACGGCTTCGGGCTTGTCGACCTTTGCTTTGAGCATGACGAGGGCGACGGGGACGCTGCGGCCGGCGCTCTTGATGGTTTGCACGGCGGTTTCGCGATCGATGTTGCAGGCGGACATGAGAATGCGGATGCCGCGCTCCACGAGCTTGGAGTTCTGCATGTGTACGTTGACCATGAGGTTCTCGTACACGTAGCCCAGCCGGGTCATGGCGCCGGTGGTGATCATGTTGAGGATCATCTTCTGGGCAGTGGAGGCCTTCATGCGGGTGGAACCGGAGATCACTTCGGGTCCCACGTCCGCGATGATGCAGATGTCGGCTGCGCCGGCGATCGGGGTCTCGTGATTGCAGGTGACGGCGGCGGTGTGGGCTCCGCGGGCGCGGGCATAGGCCACGGCGGCGACGACATAGGGGGTGCGGCCGGAGGCGGAGACTCCAACGACGACATCTTTCCGGGTGGGGCGGCGGCGCGCGATGTCGCGCTGGCCAAGCTCTTCAGAGTCTTCGTTTACTTCGACGGCCGAGGCGAGGGCTTTAGGTCCGCCGGCCATGATGTATTGGACCTGTCCGGGAGCGGTGGAGTAGGAGGGCGGGCATTCGGAGGCGTCGAGAGCGGCGATGCGCCCGCTGGAGCCTGCGCCGATGTAGATGAGGCGGCCGCCGTCGCGAAGGCTACGGGCAACCTGGTCAATGACTTCCGCGATCTCGGGGATGGCTTTCTTTACCGCAGCGGCAACCTTAGCGTCTTCGTGGTTGATGATGCGGGCGATCTCAAGAGCGGATTTGGTATCGAAGCCTTGAGAGGCTTCGTTCTGGCCTTCAGTGATCAGTTGCTGGAGCAGGGAGGCCTGGCTTTTCTTATCGTTGGTTTGGGCGCCGGCCGTCTCCTGAATCGTAGAGCTGGTAAGCATGCGTATGTCCCCAACTACCCATTGTATCTGCAAACCGGAAAACTTCTAAGAGAATTCGCTAAGACAGAATTGCGGGAAATACCACGGATGGGGCACAACTTAAAGGGCAGAGCGCACAGCATTGTGAAACGCGGGACGGACTAAACGGATGGATTCGGCGGAGGCCTTGGAACGGTCGGGCCATGTTCGATTGGTCAGCAGGGCGATCGCGATGTGTGCATGGAGGTCGATCCAGAGGGAGCAACCGCTATAACCCAGGTGGCCAATCGAACGGGGCGAAAACAGGGTGCCGGAAGAGGAGGGCTGCGAAGGTGTATCCCAGCCGAGAGCGCGCGAACTCGCTGCGGGCCCTTGCTTTTGCGAGAAGAAGTCGATTGTGGCGGGATCAAAAAGGGGTGAAGTGGCGGGAGGGGTAAGCGCAGGAGAAGCGGATCCGGCTAAAACCTCCGCGGCAAAGCGGAGGAGGTCGGGGACGTTGCTAAAAAGGCCGGCGTGCCCCGCGGCGCCTTTGAGGATGAAGGCGTTTTCGTCCTGGACTTCGCCCTGAATGCGGCGGTGGCGGAAGGTTGTGTCTTCCTCGGTGGGCGGAATGGCAAGGCGTTGGGCGGGCGCGGGGCAAAAAAGGCTGGCGTTCATGCCGAGGGGCGTCAAGATTTCGCGCCGCACCCAGGGCGCGAGGTATTCGCCGGTGAGGACCTCAAGGGCTTTGCCGAGGAGAATGAAGCCGGGATCGGAGTATTCGGCGCGGGTTCCGGGTTCGGCTTCGACGGGCAGGGTGAGGCACGCGCGATAGAGGGCGGCGGGGGTGGCGGCTGCGCGGAAGAATTCGACGTAACCGGGAAGGCCGGAGTTGTGCGCGAGCAGGTGGCGCAGGGTGACCTGGCGAGCGTGTTCCTGGGGCGCTCGGCCGATGATGAAGCCGGGGAGCAGTTCGCCGAGGGGTGTGTCGAGGTCGAGCTGGCCACGCTGATAGAGGAGCATGGCTGCGGCGGTTGTGGCGACGACCTTGGTGAGGCTGGCAATGTCGAAGACGGTGTTGGGCTGAACGAGGGGCGCGTCGGGGTCGTAGGTAAAGCGGCCGAGAGCGCCCTGGAAGACAATCTGGTTTTGAACGAGAACGCCGAAGGCACAGCCCGGGAAAGTGTGGGCAAGAATGGCTTCGTTGAGGAGGCGCAGGGCAGGCTCAAAGCGGCGGTCGAAAGAAGCAGGGGTAGAGAGGGGCGAGATGGCCGCTGGGTCCATGGCTTTTCTGCATCGTATCGCGAATTTCTCAGGGGCGCAGTGCGCTCGCGGGCGCGCCGGAAGGTGAAGTTAGCGAGAGGCTGGCCGGAAACAGTGCCTGAGAGCTATCCTTGAACGCGATCGGCAAGTCTATGGAAAGTAGAAACTGCTGAGGAGGGTGGATGGTTGTGCTGCGCAGAGTTTGGGCGGCTGGTGTCGCGGTCTTGCTATCGGTTGGTGGCGCCGATCCCGGCTGGGCGCAGAGCAGCGAACAGCAGAGCGCGCCGGCAGCTGCGGCCCAGACTGCGCCCGCTGCAGCCAGCTCCGATGTAGGACAAGACGTTTCAACCAAAGTAGCAGCGACCGATGCTTCGGCGAGTTCGGATATGACCGCCAAGAAGCAATACGTTGTGCCGGCAGGAACGAAGGTTTTGCTGCAACTGCGGAGCGCTATCAATACCAAGAGCGCGAAGCAGGGGGATGGCGTGTATCTTGCCTCGACGTTTCCTGTGGTGGTTGGTACGCGGGTGCTGATTCCGGCTGGCGTTTATGTGCAGGGAAGCATTGACCGCGTGGTGCGCGCGGGGCATGTGAAAGGCAAGTCGGAACTGGACATGCATTTCACGTCGATCATTTTCCCCAATGGGACGGTGGTTGAGATTCCTGGCATTGTCAACAGCCTTCCCGGTGCGCGAAAGCAAACGGTGAAAGACGACGGCGAGGGAACGATCGAGCAAAGCCCGGACAAGGGACGGAACGCAGGCGAGGTAGCCAAGATCGCGATTCCGACGGGAGGAACGGTTGGCTCCATTGGCGGGCTGGCGGGCGGACATCCGCTGGCGGGCGGCCTGGCGGGCATCGGCGCAGGACTGGCCGCGGCGGGTCTGGTTTCGCTGTTTACACGCGGAGCGGATGTGAACATCGAAAGCGGGTCGCAGGTGGAGATGATGCTGCAACGGCCGCTGGTTTTGGAAGAGGCCAACTTGACGGGAACAGCTCCGACCCTGGTGCCGGCGAGCGATCAACCGAAGCCGATGGGCAAGCCCGGAAGCGCGCAGTTGCTTTGCCCACCCGGTGGCTTAGGCTGCCAGTAATTCATAAGTAAATAAATGCGGAGACGAAGCTGGGGCGACGCTCATTACCGAAGATAACTTCGGTACTTGCGGCTTGGATTCCCTTGGATCTATGGCTAACTCATTCTCTACTTATTCTCTTTATCTTTTTGTAACAGCGTAGCTATATTGGTAAGACTCAATCTGCCGGATAGCAGCGTCGAAACCTCCCTTGGTCATCCTGCGACCGCCTCTCGACATGCGGCACTTACGCCCGCCGACGGAATGCAATGGCTGATGCACAGCCAGGAGATCGCATGCACAAAGCACCTTTCTACGCCCTTACCCTGATGACTGCCTTGGCGGCCAGTGGGACATTTGCGAGCGCCCAGAGCTACGACAATCAAATCAAGTTAGCCGGCATCAGCGGTCTAGTGAGTCACGATGGAATTCCCGACGGCTTCGATGCGGTAAATGCATCGGCAGAGCAGCTTGAGGCTTATGGCTTCCCGATGCGGCCGGACCCGAGCGACGCGAAGGCCTATGAGAGGTGGGTGAAGGCGGTCTCGTTGACTCGCGTCAAAGGCGAGTACATCAACACGGGCCGGTTCCATCGTCCCGTTCAAAAGATCAAGGAGACGAAGGACGCCACGAGCAATATCTCGAAACTGGAATCGGGCAACTGGAGCGGCTATGCCATCACTGGCGGCAGCCCGACCTTCGTTCAAGTGGAAGGTTTGTGGATTGTTCCGACGGTGGCCAACACGAAATCGGGTGAGAATGGCTACATGTCGGAGTGGGTGGGGATCGATGGCGACTGCAGTTGCAACGACCTGATCCAGGACGGCACAGAGCAGCAGTTTACGGGCGGCAAGGCCAGTTACTACGCCTGGGTCGAATTCATTCCGGAAGACGAGGTCGAGATTTCCAGTTTCCCAGTGGCTCCGGGAGATGTGATTGAGGCGTATTCGTCGATGACGGAGAAGAGTGGCGTGGTTTATGGGAACTACTACATGGCCAACTACAACACGGGCAAAGCGGTTTCGACTTCGCTGAAGATTCCGCCGAATACCAAGTTTTCTGGTTTGAGCGCGGAGTGGATTGTGGAGCGGACGGAAGTGAATGGTTCGTTCAGCAATCCGCTGCCGTTCTATGCGTACACCTACATGGACAATGCGTTTGCCTGGCGGAATGGCTCGAGTACGGCGATCCCTTACTTGAGCAAGGCGAACCAGAACATCGAGATGTACCAAGGCAACACGGCGTTGTCGAAGGCGTATTCGCAGGATAGCGACTCGCTTTGGTTTGAGTGGCTTGCGTATTAGGAGCCAAGAAGTAGATGGATTGAAGGCCCGGAGAAGGAAACTTCTCCGGGCATTGTTTTTTGCGTTCGAAAGAGCATCCCTCGGGGCCGAAGAGGCTGCTGAAAAGGCCACTATTCAAGGCGAATCCTGGAAGAACATCATCAGGGGCTGAACAGGCTGCGGAAAAACTCGCAAAGGAGGCGAATTCGAGGAGAACGTCCTTCGGGGGCTGAAGCCCGAGGTCCCTTTCAAACGACTGAACGTACGGGCTGAGGCCGTACCTTTTAAAACAATGGCCTCAATTGAGTTTTTCCGCAGCTGCGCATTGCCACTGTTGCAGAGCGGGTGGAATTTTCACTCGCGGGAACGGGATTTATACTTGGGGGAGACCCGTGAAGGGTTGAACGTCACTGTTCCCGAGATATTTCATGGGCTCGCAAAGGCTGATTTTTGAGTCTTTGGTTCGGTTGGAGTCCCGTTCGACTTTGGGATCTGTGCGGTTTTGCTGATTGAAGGGCTGCAATGGATACGGATCCAAACGAAATTAAGGCAGTTGACACTATAGAGGCGGGCGCGCCTGGGGCGGATGAGCTGCCGGTGGCGAGCGTGGTGGTTGAGACGCGGCGCTCAGGGAGCGGGTTGGGGCTTTGGCTGCGGGATCTGCTGATTTCTGCGATCGCCTCGGTGCTGATTATTACGTTTCTATACCAACCGGTGCGGGTGGAAGGTACGAGCATGCTGCCGCGGCTGGAAGATCGTGACCGTCTCTTCATCAACAAGTTCGTTTACCATCTCTCGGCCATTGAGCGCGGAGACGTGGTGGTGTTTCATTATCCGCGCGACCCTGAGAAGAGCTACATCAAGCGGGTGATTGCGCTGCCCGGCGACCGGCTGCGCATCGACCGCGGGGTGGTGTGGCTGAACGGCGTGCCCCAGACGGAAGGCTACGTTCCGGAGGAGTATCGCGACAGCCGCTCGATGGCGGAGATGGTGGTTCCGCGGGATGCGTATTTCATGATGGGCGATCACCGTTCGATTTCGTCAGACAGCCGGGAGTTTGGCCCGGTGGAGCGCGGGCTGGTTTATGGGAAGGCTGTGTTTGTGTATTGGCCGACGCGGGATGCGGGCGTGGTGCGGTAAGGCAGCTTTCAGCTACAAGCCGTCAGCTTTCAGCTTCGCGCCGTATTCGATCCAGATCTTCATCGTGAAATGAGCGTGAAAGCACAAATCTCCTGCAACCGAATAGCGAGCGTCTGCCCCACCGCAGGTGGTAGAATCGGATGAATCCACTCTCCGGAGCGGCAATGCAGGCAATCTTAGCGCTCGAAGA
>PLTV01000163.1:3022-4457 GCA_003164635.1 Acidobacteriaceae bacterium | reverse complement strand
TAGGCCGCGTGAGCCGGCGGACCGATTCAGAGTGAGTTATGAAGAGCGCCGGCAATGGCGCGGAAACGAAAAAGCCCAGCTTCCGAAGCTGGGCTTTTTCGTTTCAGTCATTTTCAATTACGGGCTGACAGTTTGAATGGAATGGTTGCCGTGTGGCACCGCGGCCAGCGCCGTGGGTGTATCCCCCACCGGATAGGGCGTTGACAGGGTGGGTGTCAGCGCGCCCGTGGTGGGGTTGATCTTGAAACCGGAGATTGAATTGCCCAGAGTGTTGGCCGTGTAAACGAAGCGCCCGAGTGCGGGATCGACAACTACCGCAACCGGGGTTGTATCGGTGTAGTTGAGCTGCGTGCCTGTAACGTTCACAGCGGCCGAGGGCGTTCCGGTGGTCAGATCGATGACATACGCCGACAGAGTCGAGTCGAGCCGATTGGGGATGTACATGTATTTCCCGCGCGGATCGATAACTGCGGCGATCGGTTCGTTTCCGGTCTTGAAGGGGCCATTGATCAGGAAGTTGAGGGTACTGCCGCTCTGAATCGTGTAGCCGATGACTTCGCTGGACGCGAAGTCGCTGACGTAGACGAAGCGGTTGGTGGGATCGCTGACCAATGCGGACGGCTTGACCCCGGCTTCGTAGGGGCTGTTCGTGGAAGCGGTGAGCGCTCCACCGGATCCGACTGTGTAACCGAAAACCCATCCGGGATTGGCGGTGCTGGTCGTGGCGCCACCCGGATTATAGGCCGATTGATCGTAGGCCGAGACAAAGACCGCACCATTGTTGGCGAGGACGTTGACGCCGGTGGGGACGATCGTGTCGGCGGCGAAGCTGGGCAGGCTCAACGTGACCTGAGCCGCGATGGAGCCGATAGTGCCGCTCGACAGGGAGTACTCCGTGAGAACGGAGGGATTCGGGCCGGAGACGACATACAGGTAGGTTTGGGCCGTATTCACGGCAACCCACACGGGCGTCGCGCTTGTGGTGACGACGTCTTTTTGACTGAGAATGCCATTACCCGCGATGGCGAAATGGACGATGTTATTGCTGCCCTGGTTGACGACGTAGAGATTGGAGTAATCGGCGGTGGTCGTCATGGCAACGGGATTCACCCCGCCGCTCGGAATGACTGGCTGGCCGGACCGCAGGGCTCCTGTTTCCGAGTCGGCATCGTAGGTCTGGATCTGACCGGCGCTTCCCGATCCCGAGCCTGAAGAATCGGCAACGAAGACGTAGTCGATGGTGACATACGCACAGGACGTCAGGAGTGAGGCGACCGCGAGGCCAAGAATAGAGACCAGGAAAAGCTGGCTCGTTTTGTTCAACTTCATGCGCTTCCTTCGTGAAGGGCCGCGTTCTTCAGGCCCAGGAAAACTCGTTTAGGTTGCCCCGCATTCAATTGTAAAAGCCTGTTACGGGGTGTTGCTCTTGCATCCA
>PLTV01000163.1:0-2962 GCA_003164635.1 Acidobacteriaceae bacterium | reverse complement strand
TAGAGAAAGTGGTTCGTTGAAGGATCGATGCCGATGGCCACGGGTTGATTGCCGGTGGCATAGGTGCCGACAGCCGAGAGCTCTCCGTCGTTGAGCGAATATGCCGCAATCGTGTTGTCGATCGAATTGGCAACATAAACAAATGGATATTTCGGATCGGCGACAATGGCGCCAGGCTGATTGCCCGCGGCAAACGGGCTGCCCGCGAGAAACGTGAGCTGGCCGGCGGAGGCGATGGAATAGCCGAGAACATTGGCGCTGCCCTTGTCGGTGACATAGAGGTAGGCGCTGGACGGGTCGCTGGTGACAGCGGAAGGATGAACACCGGCAGGGAAGGGAACGCCGCCGTTGAGCGGTGTCAGGCCGCTATTGGCATTGGCCGCGAAACCGAAGACGTATCCAACATTCGGAGTTACCGACGCGTCGTAAGCGGTGACGTAGACAAAAGCGCCGGTGGGCGTGACGCCGATGCCCGTAGGCACGATCACGTCGGCCGGGCTCGAGGGCAGGCCTATCGGCCAGTAGGCGAGGTTTCCATTCGTGAGCGGCGTGCCCAGTGAATCGCTTGGCGGCGATCCGGAACCGACGGTGATCGGAAACACGCCGACCGAACCTGAGCATGGAGCAGCTGCGGAACAGGCGGCAAGCGGTTGATAGGTGTCGACCACGTAAAGGTTCGTGCCGTTGACGGCGACTGCCATGGGATAGATCCCCGGTGTATTCACGGTGGCCTGGGGATAGACCTTGCCATCGTTGCCGATCACGAATTGAACGATGGTGTTGTCGTCCTGGTTGACAACGTAAAGGTTCGACTGGTCGGCGGAGACAGCTTCGGCCACAGGGTTGCGTCCGCCGGAAGGAAACGGCGAAGTGGGGATGTGGCGCATATATCCCGATTCGGAGTTGATTTCGAGGACATCGATCTCGCCGTAGTTATTGGTTCCGGCAGCTTTTGAACTGGTTACGAAGACAAAGTCCACCGTCAGCGTGGAGCAAGCGGAAACAAGTCCAGACACCAGAAGGCCAGCCGCGGAGACCAACAAGAGCTGGCTCGATTTGTTGAACTTCATGCGCATCTTTCGTCAGGGGGCCGATTCATCAAGCCCCGAAAAATCTGGTTTGGAATCGAACGAGGGCGGAACGAGTGTTGATCCAGGCCCAGCATCCGGCTACGTTCGTAAAGACTACAAGAAAACATTTGAAACCCGGCCGGGGTGAGCCCGTTGACTGTAACCCGGCCCGGTGCGAAGCGAATTGTCGATCGGCGCCTTGAGCTTGATTTCCCGCGTCTTTCCGGATTGGGCTGCGGAGGCTTCAGAACTCACGAAGAAGTCATCAGCTTGCAGCGGGCCGGCAACACGGCGGGAAACAAGGCGCATCAGTTGGTGCGTCCGTCGACCAGGCACCATGTGGCCGGGCCTTGCAGCGCATAGGTCTTATTGACGCGCAGGTTGTTCAACACCCCAGAGTTGGGATCGACCACACGGCCTGAGACGGAGGAGTCGTTGTAGTCGGCAGAGTAGATGAACTGGTCTGAGGGGTCCTCGACGAGGCATTGCGGGCCCGAACCGGATCCGAAAGGCTCACCGGCGATGAAGCTGAGCTGGTGCGTGGAGGGATCGATGACATATCCGGCCAGACCACTGTCGCTGTTGGTGCCCTGCACGTTGTTGCCTTGATTGGCAACGTAGAGGAATTTGCCCTTGGATTCAACCAGCAGCACGATCGGGTTGGCGAGGGTGGTATCGTCGGGAACAACGCCGCCGGTCTGGGCCTGGAGCGCTCCGCCGGTTCCAACCGTGAAGGGAAGAATCTGGCTTGTCGCACCCGTTCCGCTAACGTCGGTCCCCTCGTTGTCGAGGACGTAAAGATAACCCGAACCCGTACCGAGGGCCGTGCCTTGGAAAATGCCGAGCGGCTGGGCGCTGTTCTGGTTGATGGTCAACTGGCCGTTCGACGTGCTGTACGTGTAGGGAAAGATCGAATCGCCTGTGGTTGAATTGCCGGCCAGCGTCAGCAGATATCCCGAAGCGATGTTGAAGTCAATGGGATTGGCCGGGACCGGAAAGTAGGGTAGCGCCGTTCCGTTCGCCGCGGTCACCTGGGCATTCACAATCAGCGAAAGACGTCCAGTGGTCTGGTTCACGGTGAAAGCCGTGACGTCGCCGCATGCGGTTGTGCCCGTACCCAGCGCCAATGCGCAAGCGGCGTTGCTGGGCGCGTCGTGGTCAAGCACGTACAAAAAATTTCCTGAAGAATCGCCGAGAATCCTGAAAGGATTGGTGCCCTGGGTATAGAAGGTTTCCTGCGCGGTGAGAATGCCGTTGCCACCGACTGCGAACTCCTGAATGTTGGAGTTCTGGCAGGGGTCGGCGGTGGTGCAATCGGCGCCGCCTGAAGAATTGACGCCGCGGTTCAAAACGTAGATGAATTTGCTGCCTACGGTGAGAATGGCGCGCACCGGATTGGCTCCGCCAGAAGAAATGGGCAATCCATCGATCGGATTGAGTTTTCCGGTGTTGTGGTCGATATCGAAGCCGCTGATAATGCCGTTGCCTGAGTTCTGAGACGTCACTGTTCCCGTCACGTACAAATAACCCACTGTGTAACTTTCAACGCAAGACGTCACGCCGAGGAACACCGCACCGGAAAGGGCGCTCATCAGAAGTGCCTTGCNNCCTGCTGCATTGTAAAAGCCAAGGGGCTGTTGTGCCTAGTTCTCCGCGGGACGAGACAAAACAAGCCCTGTTTTCGCATTTCCGCCATCCGGAGTGCCGTGAAGCCGCACCCGGAAGTCTGGACGCATCGATTTCAGGTGCAGTCGGGATTTGGACGCCGCAACTCGAACAAATGTCAACACCGCGAGGGCGGAAAGATTGGTTCGGCTGGGCGCTCTACCACACGCGGCAGGAATTTGCCGGATACATCCGCTGGCCTTTCGTGCAGCCAAAGGCCTTGCCGA
>PLTV01000273.1 GCA_003164635.1 Acidobacteriaceae bacterium | reverse complement strand
GGATACGGGCTCGACCGGCATCCGCTGGCAGCGATTGCCGCGGGTGCGGTGCTGCATTACGTGCGCACCACGCAGAAGATCGAAGCGCTGCACATCGACAGCCTGAAATTCGAAGAACATTCGACAGCGCTCGAACTGGACCAGGTTACGGTGCGCAACCTTGAATTGATCGAGCCTCTCTTTGTGGGTCAGGATAATCGCGCGACGCTGGTGTACACGCTCGACCAGTGCCTGACGCCCATGGGCAAGCGGCTGCTGCGCGGAACAATTCTGAGGCCGCTGGTCGATACGCAGGTACTTGAGGCGCGGTATGAAGCGATCGCCGAGGCGCACGGAGATTTGGTCAGGCGCGAAGAGATGCGGCGGGCGTTTGGCGGAATTCTGGATCTGGAGCGGTTGCTGGCGCGGCTTTCACTGGATTCGGCCGGACCGCGCGATGTGCGCGCCATGGCGGCAAGCCTGCGCAGGTTGCCGGGATTGAAGAACGCGCTCGATGCAATGCGGGCTCCGGTGTGGCGCGAGATTCAAGGGAAGCTGGATGCTCTTGAAGATGTGACCGCGCAGATTGAATCTACGCTGATGCCGGAACCCCCGCTGACGCTTGCCGATGGCGGAGCGATCGCGGCGGGCGTGGATGCGGAGCTCGACGAGCTGCGCGGGATTTCTTCAACGGGCCGGCAATCGATTGCCGCGATTGAGGAGCGCGAGCGACAGCGTACGGGAATTGGTTCACTGAAGGTTCGATACAACACCGTGTTCGGCTACTACATCGAGATCACGAAGGCGAATCTCGCGATGGCGCCGGTGGACTACGAACGCAAGCAGACCCTTGTGAATGCGGAGCGCTTTACGACGCCGGAGTTGAAGGAGTACGAGCGCAAGATTCTGACGGCGCACGACAGGTCGATCGAGATTGAGAAGCGAATCTTTGTTGAGTTGCGTAAATGGGTGCTGGAAGCGGCGGGACGGATTCGGCGCAGTTCGTCGGCGGTGGCTGAGGCCGACCTGCTGGCCAACTTTGCACATCTGGCCGCGCTTCGACGGTACGTGCGTCCTTCGATTGCAGACGAGCCCATCCTTGAGGCCGTTGCGGGCCGGCATCCCGTGATTGAGCATTGGATGGAAGAGACGCGCGAGGGACGGTTCATTCCCAACGATCTCTATTTAAATGCAGGCAACGAAGGGCCGAGCTTGCTGCTGATCACGGGGCCGAACATGGGCGGGAAAAGCACGTACCTACGACAGGCGGCGATGCTTGTGCTGATGGCGCAGATGGGATGTTTTGTGCCGGCCGCGAGCATGCGCTTTGGCCTTGTGGACCGCATTTATACACGCATTGGCGCCAGCGATAATGTGGCGCGCGGACGCTCAACCTTCATGGTGGAGATGACGGAGACTGCGACGATTTTGAATACGGCCACGAGCCGGTCACTGATTCTTCTGGATGAAATGGGGCGCGGCACAGCGACGTTTGACGGGCTCAGCCTGGCGTGGGCGACCGTTGAATATCTGCATGCGGAAACGCACGCGCGCACGCTGTTTGCTACGCACTATCACGAGCTGACGATGCTGGCGGAAAAGCTGCCACGGGTGCGCAATTTGCGCGTCGGCGTGAGAGAGGTGGCGAGTGGAATTGTCTTTCTGCACACAATCGAACCCGGTGCGGCGAGCAAGAGTTATGGCATCGAAGTGGCGCGGCTGGCGGGACTTCCCGCAGCGGTGATCGAGCGTGCCAAACGCGTGCTGAAGCAGCACGAGAAGCAGGAGCGGTTTGCCGCCGCGAATGTGGAGGCACAGACGCAGGAGCCAATGCAGTTGACTATTTTCACTCCGCTTTCGCAGCGCATTGTGGATCGCATCGAGGCGACAGACGTGAATATGCTCACGCCCTTGCAGGCGCTGAATCTGCTTGAAGAACTGCAGCAGGAACTGAAAGAGAAGGCGTGAAGCTGTCAGTGGTCAGTTGTCAGTGATCAGTCATTCGTGGTGAGTGATTAGGGAATTGTGGTCAGGGATTAGGAGAAACTTTGGCAGAGGCAGATATGACCAATAGTCTGCGCACCTTGGTGGGAAGACTGCTGGTGGTTGGAATTTCGGGCACCGAACTCAGCGGCCTGGAACGCGCGTGGCTCAAGGTTGTGCGTCCGGCAGGTATCATTCTGTTCAAGCGCAACATTCAGGATGCGGCGCAGACACGCGCGCTGCTTGCCGACGCCACAGCCAGTTGCGCGGCGAACAACCTGCGCTGCGTGGATGTTGAGGGTGGCACGGTCGACAGGCTGAAGGATGCCCTGGCGCCTTTACCGTCCGCGCAGGCCGTGGCACAAGCCGCGCAACAATTGGGCAAGCCGTCGATGATGGTTGAGCACGGTGAGCTTGTGGCGCGCGCGGTAAAGGCCTTCGGGTTTAATACGACGCTGGCACCGGTGCTCGACTTGGCGCTGCCTGTCTCGGCGGGGGTGATGGGAACGCGCACGGCTGCGCCTACTGCGGACGGTGTTGTCGACTATGGGCGCGCATTTCTGAGCGGGCTGGCTGCACAGGGCGTTGTGGGTTGCGGCAAGCATTTTCCGGGGCTGGGCGCGGGATCGCTGGACTCGCATTTGGAGACGCCTGCGATTGACCGGACGATGCGCGCTCTGGGGGCCGAGGACCTGGTTCCCTTTCGAGATCTCAGCCATGAATTGCCGATGATCATGGTGAATCACGCGGCATATCCAGCCACGCGCGGGGGCGCGACGCCTGCATCTGCATCGCACTTCTGGATCACGACGGTGCTGCGCAAGCGAATTGGATTTCGCGGACTCATCTTCTCAGATGACCTGGAGATGGGCGGGATTCTCAAGTTTCTGCCTATCGAGGAGGCGGTGATCGCCGCTGTGCGCGCGGGGATGGACCTGATGGAGATTTGCCATAGTCCAGAGCTGATTCTGCGCGCGTACGAGTCGCTGCTGAATGAAGCGGAGCGGTCCGCGAGTTTTCGCGTCCTGGTTCAGACGCGGATTCAAGAGACCTCGGCACGATGCAGGCGCTTGTTCCGCGGTAAGGCTTCGGCGGCGCTTTCGACACGGCAGTTTGAAGCGCTGCGTGGGCGGATTCTGCGATTCAGCGAGATTGTCGCCAAGACGCAATCCGCCACCGAGGAGAAGCGATGAAGGGGAAGACCATGACGGTTGCCGGCATTATGAGCGGCACTTCGGCGGACGGGATTGACGTGGCGCTGGTGCGGATTGCGCCGGGCAGGCCGGGACCAAAGCTTACGCTGCTGGCGCATCGCGGACTTCCCTACCCTGCATCGCTGCGGCGCGCAGTGCTTGCTGCGATGAATGCGGCATCGACGTCGACCGCGGAGTTGGGTCGATTGCACTGGAGGCTGGGGCTGGCCTATGCAGAGGCATTGCGCGAGACGATCAAGGAACATCCGGTCGAGCTTGATTTAGTGGGTTGCCATGGGCAGACGCTCTATCACCAGGCATCGCCATCGCGTTACGCGGGACGCAGTTTTGCCTGCACATGGCAGGCGGGCGAAGCGCAGGCCATTGCGGCGGCGCTCGGCGTACCGGTGGTTGCGAACTTCAGGCCCGCCGACATGCTGGCCGGCGGGCAAGGCGCGCCGCTTGTTTCGCTGCTTGACTATGCCTTGTTTGCACATGGCCGGCGCGGCCGCGTGTTGCAGAATATCGGTGGCATTGCGAACCTGACGGCGATTCCAGCGGCAAGCGGACCCGAAGCTGTGGTGGCCTTCGATACCGGGCCTGGGAACATGGTGATGGATGCGCTAGCGCTTGAGCTGTTCGGGAAGAGGTTTGATCGCAACGGAGCAATCGCCGCCGAGGGAGTGGTGGTGGTACCCGCTCTGGCCGCGGCGATGCGCAATTCTTATTTTCGTCTCAGGCCTCCGCGCACTTCGGGGCGCGAACAGTTCGGAACGGAATATGCGAAGAAGTTTCTGTCGCTCTGCCGGCGTTTCAGCAAGAAGCCGGAAGATGCGCTGACTACGGCAACCGCTCTGACGGCGGAGACGATCGCGGGCGGCTACAGGCGGTTCGTCCACAGAAAGTTACGGAGTGCCGGCGGCGGGATCGACTACATCGTTTCGGGCGGCGGCGCGCGTAATCGCACGCTGATGGCGATGCTTGCGCAAAGGCTTGAGCCGTTGGGATGTGAGCTGGCAACGATCGATGATTTTGGCCTTCCCGCGGAGGCAAAGGAGGCAGCGGCTTTTGCGCTGCTTGCCTGGCAGACATGGCATCGGCTGCCGGGAAACGTGCCAGCGGCAACGGGAGCGAAACGGCCGGCGATCCTGGGGCAGGTTACGTATGTTTGAGTGGCCCTAGGAGCATAGCGCGCGCTCGTTTCCTTACGGTTTGCAGGCAATTGACCGGATGGATGGGCTGTTGACATTTAGAGAACATTCCATAGGATTTCTCCCCGGATTCAAGGCAAAAATCCTGCATCATCAACCTTTTGACACGGTCACTCGTCTACCCATTTGGGTATCGTTCCCACTCCCGATCCCCTCACGAGCTGGACTGTGGAGAAATGAACTATGAAAAGCAAGAAAATGAGAGGGCTTCGGGCCATAAAGGCCTTTATGACACTGGCCCTTTTGATTGTGGCAGTTTTGACTTTGCACGTTGCCGGCGCGCAGGCTCCCGCGCGCTTTGTCGGCACCGTTTCGGCAATTAACGGAACGACTTTGACGGTGAAGACCGATGTGGGTCAGACTTTCGACGTTGTGGTGCCGTCGGAGGCGTCGATCAAGCGAATCGCGCCCGGACAAAAGGATTTGAGCACGGCCGAAACCATCCAGTTCAGCGACCTGGCAGTCGGAGACCGCACTTTGGTCCGCCTGGATCCAGACGCACCTGCCGGTACATCGCAAGCGTCGCAAATTGTGGCCATCAAACAAACTGATGTGGCGGCCAAGCAGCAAAAGGACCGCGACGACTGGCAGCGCAACGGGGTGGGCGGACTGGTGAAGAGCGTGGATGCGGCCAGCGGAGTGATTGAGGTGACGACCGGAGCGGGGGCCACGCTCAAAACGGTGAAGGTGCAGACAGGCAAGGCGACGGTGCTCAAGCGTTACGCTCCGGCCTCGGTGAATTACGACGCGGCTCAACCGGCAACGATTGACGCGATCCATGCAGGGGACCAGTTACGGGCACGTGGGAAGAAAAATGCGGACGGCACCGAGATTGAGGCGGCTGAGGTAGTTTCGGGTACGTTCCGCAATATTTCAGGCGTGATCTCCGCGGTCGATGTGGCGAATTCGACCGTGAGCCTGAAGGACCTTGCGACCAAGAAGCCAATCACAATTCACATTACGGCGACGGCGCAGATGCGGCGCATTCCGGATCGCATGGCGACGATGCTGGCGGCGCGGCTCAAGGGCACGAGCGGCGGCGGTGGGGATCGCGGTGGATTTGCGGGCAGCAATGCTCAGGCTATCAATGGGGGTGCGGGGCAACGCAGCGGCGGAGGCCAGGGTGGGCCGCCTGCCGGTGGACCTCCTGCCGGTGGCATGGCCGCGGGCGGACCACCCTCTGGGGGCGGCCCGGGCGGTTCTGGCGGCGGACAATGGAGTGGCCAAGGACCGGGTGGTGGCGATCCGCAACAGATGCTGAGCCGTGCACCCGCCATTCAGATTGCCGATTTGAAGAAAGGCGACGCGGTAATGCTGGTATCGACTGACGGCACCACCGACGTTACCGTCATCACTTTGCTGGCCGGTGTTGAGCCGCTGCTGGAAGCGCCCGCAGCCAGCAACATGCTGAGCAACTGGAGCATGGGCGGCGGAGCAGACGCGGCAGCAGCGCAGTAGCCGCAAATTTTATTCCTATTCCAAAACTAGCGAGGAACTCTTGTACTTTATTCAGCACCGCATTCAACGATCCACGATCGTCCTGATGTTGGGTTTGGCCGCGGGAGTTGCAGCGATGGGACAGACGACCCCCGCGGCGACGCCCCTGGCACAGACGCAGGCAGCGCCCGCCGTGAGCACAGCAGCGCAAGCGAACTCGGGAATCCTGCGCGGCCACATTACCGACCAGACAGGCGCACTCATCCCCGGAGCCTCAGTCACGATTGCCAATTCGAGCGGGACAGCAGTGAAGACTGTAACCGCGGACTCATCTGGCTCGTACACGGTTTCAGGGCTAGCGGCGGGTGGTTACATTGTGCAGGCGAACTTTGCGGGCTTTGCGCCATTCAGTTCGCCGACCATTCAGTTGGCGGCGGGGCAATCGAAGCGCGTTGACATCGCCATGGCAATCCAGGTAGCCGAGCAGAGCGTGACGGTCACGGAAGATACTCCGCAGGTGAACACCGACGCGGCGGGTAACTCGAATGCGATTGTGCTGAAGGGAAAAGATCTGGATGCGCTTTCGGACGATCCCGACGAGTTATCGAGTGAGTTATCGGCGCTGGCGGGTCCTTCGGCGGGACCCAACGGCGGACAGATTTACATTGATGGATTTACGGGCGGGCAGCTTCCGCCGAAGTCCGCCATTCGCGAGATTCGCATCAATCAGAATCCNNTTCAATACAGCCAATCCGTTCACAAAAGTGATTCCGGCGTACCATAGCCTTCAATTCAGCGGGTACATGAGCGGCGCGCTTTCGAAGTGGGCTTCGTTTTTTGTAAGCGTGGATCAGCGCAACAACCAGAACGACAGCATCTACACATTGCTTGAGGCGCCTGTTGCCGGGCCTGCGCCGTATCCCTACGAAGTGGGCTCGATGGCCGGCGGATTGTTCAGTCCATCGGAACGCACGAACATTGCTCCGAGGATCGATCTGCAACTGGGCAAGAAGAACACTGTCACGGCGCGCTACCAGTTTTTCCGAAACAGCACAACGGGCAACGTTACCTCAACGTCGCTCCCCACGCAATCGAGCACGCAGGCCTCAACCGAGAGCACGGTCCAGGTGAGCGACTCGTTCATTATCAACGATCGCATGGTTAACGAGACGCGTTTCCAATATCTGCGCGACTACTCTTCAACCACGCCGGCTTCGACGGCTCCGCAGGTTTCGATTCCACAGACGATTACCGCGGGAGGCGCGACTGTCCAGACTTCGAACGACCATACCAATCACCTAGAGTTGCAAAACCTGACCACAATGTCGGTGGGCGCGCATGCCATCAAATTTGGCACGCGGTTGCGCGACAATGCAGATGCGAATACTTCAGACGACGACTTTAACGGCAGCTTCACCTTCAATAACGTGGCCGATTATGTGGGTGCGTTGAATTTAGAAGCAGGGTTAACTTGCCCGGCAACGGGGACCACCTCTGCGGTCTGCGGCACAACAAATGCACCTACCAAATTGAGCTACTCAAGCGGAGTGCCCAATGCGCGCGCGAATGTATTTGATGCAGCGGTGTTCTTTCAGGACGACTGGAAGTTCAACCAGTTTNNACGGGCACAAGAACAAGAAGCAGGCCAAGACCGTGCTGCGGGGCGGATTCGGCATCTTCTACGACCGATTTCAAATTGCCGATCTGCTGTCGGCCGAGCGCTATAACGGAGGGCTGAACAGCCAGAAGCAGACGACGATCAGCGACCCAACCTGCTTCAACTCGACGAACCTGGCCGACTTGAATCTCGCCACCTGCGGGGCGGCCACCTCCGGCACAAGCACGATTGACCGGGTTGCGCCGGGATTCCATGCGCCATATACAGAGCAGGCGGGAACGAGCCTGGAACGCCAACTTACCAAGACCACGACGGCGACTTTGACTTACCTGCATTCGTTTGGCGTCCACACGCTTGTGACGCGCAACTCGAACGCGTATCTTCCGGATGTAACTCCTCCCACGCGGCCTGACCCATCGGTTGGAATCGTAGACGAATACTATCCTGAGGCGGTATTCAAGCAAAATCAGATCATCGTGAATATGAATGCCAGGATTTCGCCAACCTTCAGTTTGGCGGGCTTCTACAACGTTACGTGGGCTAACTCCGATGGCGGCTCGGGAAACCCCGTTTCTAACTCGTATAACTTGAGCCAGGATTACGGGCGCGCGAGTTTTGCTTCGCGCAACATGGTCTTTCTGTTTGGAAACTACCAGGCGAAGTGGGGCATTCGACTTAACCCGTTCCTGATCGCGCAATCGGGAAGGCCGTTTAACGTTACGACGACGAACGATCTTACCGGGGATAACTTCTTCAATAACCGGCCCTCGCTGGCGGCAAGCACATTTTGCACAACGCCGACTCCGGGCTACGCTCAAACGCAATTTGGGTGCCTGGATACCGACCCAGCCTCACCGGGCCAGAGTTATACGCCAATTCCGATCAACCTAGGCAATGGGCCTGCAGGCGTGGCGCTGAATCTACGCGTGAGCCGTTCCTTTGGCGTGGGCCCCAAGCTGGCGACCGCGAGCGCTGACGGCGGACCACCGCCGGGTGGCGGACCGGGCGGCGGTGGACCTGGTGGTGGAGGCGGAGGTCGTGGAGGTGGCGGAGGCGGCGGATTTGGCCCCGGTGGATTCGGTGGTGGTGGCCGTCCTCCGGGGATGGGCGGCGGACCGGGTTCGGGCCACAAATACACGCTGACCTTCAGTGCACAGGCGTTGAACTTGTTCAACGACATCGACTACGGCACGCCGGTGGGCAGCGTGATTCCGACGCTGGACACGGCGACCGGTCTTTACGGACCCGGGCCGCAATTCGGCAAGTCGACGAGCCTTGCCAACGGGATCTTCTCTCAAGGGTCCGCGGCGCGCCGCATTTTCTTCAACGCAACGTTCGCGTTCTGATGGACGAGTCGAGCAATTCCTGAGTAAGGGCTCCCTGTTGAGTTCTCTTGAAGGCCGTCTGCTTGGTGTCTGTTCGCGGCGGCCTTGTAGCACTGCTTGCGGAAATCAGGCGTTGGATCGACTTTGAAAAAAAAGAAAAAAAGGGTATCTCTGTAAAGAAATTCCCTGTTTTCAGCTAGATAGCGAGGCCTCCTCCGTCCAAATTCTTGATTCCAAAGGAGTTTTTTGCAGATTCTAGATGAATAAGGAGTTACAAGCCAGATTTTCAGGGAAATTGGACGACTTACCCTGCTTTGGCCACTGATCTGGATTGATTGTGCACCGAGCGGCCGAAATTGCATGCAAAGTGGGGACGGAAAATTTCAGGTCCCGATGATGGTTTCTTTACGTACGTGTTGTTGACCCGCATTGGGCAAAAGAACACGGAGGCCAGAGCGCGATGCTCCGGCCTCGCTGCTTATATAGATCGCCAGGTGCTATCGCTGATTGCGGCGAGTGAAGAACCAATCGACGGCGAAGGCTCCAGGGCCAAAGATGAGAATCAGCAGCGCTGCGAACCAGAAGGTGTAGGGATCGGCGGCGTAGAACTTGTCGGGCGCGGAGAGGATGCCTGTGAATGCCTGGCGGTCGGCGGTCCAATAGGCGACGGTCATGTTGATAAAGAGAACAAGCGAGACGAGGCGCGCACCGAAGCCGAGCGCGAAGAGAATGCCGCCCACAAACTCGACCAGGCCGATAAAGAGTGCGGTGGCATGAGGGGCGGGCAGGTTCAGCGAGGCGAAGAATTGCGCAACGTGGCCCAGGTTATGGAGTTTGCCCCAGCCGGTTTGAGCGAATTGCCATCCCCAATAGAGGCGTACAGCCAGCAGCAGCGGGCTTTGCAACAGGTCGAAGGCCTTGCTTAAACCTCCGTGTGCTTTGCGTACAAGGTGAATTGCAGGGGGCATGGTGGATCCTTTCTCGCAATCAATCGGCGCACCGAATCCGTGATTCTATTCAGAAATGCTTCAGTTATTGAGGAGCGACTCAATGTCCTGGGCGCAGATCCAGCGAAGGGCGGCCCATTGCGTAAACCAGGATTGCACGAGGGCAGGCTGACGGGAGCCTGGCTTGCTCGACTGCGCGAGACCAGCTTCGAGAGCGTCGCCCAGGGTTGCACCATCGCGAAGAGCAGCCAGGGTGAGGAACTCCTCGCGCTCGAGGCGGCGATAGTAGACGGCATTCTCGAGGCGGTGCGCGGCGACCCAGGTAGAGCGCCGACGAAGCCTGGGTAATTGAACGGGAGCGATTGGGCCGTCTTCCTGTTTGACGCCTGCCTCGCTTGCCCCTTTCATGTGCTCCTTGTGGAGCGAGAGAACCAGGTTGTCGGAAGCGTATTCGAGCACCAGCAATTGCAGATGCGGCTGAAGGCCCAGGCGCGAATGGGCGTCGAGGGTAGCAATCTGGTCGAGGGTGAGCGGGGTGCGTTCGGCGTTATCGAAGGCTTCGACGAAGGCCCACTCAACCTTGGCCACATCGAGCGCAAGACGATGGCGGCGCGTGCAGAATTCGGGATGAGCAACGAGCCATTCGGGCAGCATTGAGCCGAGATTGCGCAGGGAGAACGAGCGGCTTGGATGTGCGATGAGGTAGTCGATGGAGAGTGCCTCGAAGGCACGCGCTCCAATCACGGCACGCAAGGCAGGAAAATCCTCAGCAAGCGCATTCAGCACGCGGAACCAGTACTGGCGGTTGTAAATCTCGAGACGCTCAAACGGGGTGAGGCGACTATTGGGCGCTATGAACTGGGCGGCCACTTCGCTCATGGGCCGCCCATCGGGAGCGTGCGAGCGCATGTCTTCGTCGGCGGTGAGGGGCGCCATCACGGCTGCGGCCATTTCGCGCTGAAGCGTTTCCAAGTTCATTGGGCGGACTCCGCGAGCACGCCGGCGTGCTTGTCGAGATAGCGCTGGGCTTTCTTCGCTTCATTGTGCACTTCGTCGAAGGTGGGGATGTGCTCGTCCCATTCAAGGAGCGTAGGGGTGGGACCGCAGCGCTCGATGGCGCGCGCATAGAGATCCCAAACCGGATCGATGACGGGATGGTCGTGCGTGTCGAGAATGTACTTCTCGTACTTCGAATGTCCGGCAATGTGAATCTGCGCGACGCGATGTGCGGGCACAGTGTTGACGTAATCCAACGGGTCAAACTCGTGGTTCATGGCAGAGACGTAAATATTGTTGACGTCGAGCAGGATGCCGCAGTCGGCGCGCTCCACGACTTCGGTGAGGAATTCCCACTCGGTCATCTGCGAATCGGTGAAGGCGGCATAGGAGCTGACATTCTCAACGGCGATGGGGATTTCGAGATAATCCTGAACCATGCGCACGCGCTCGACGGTGCGTTCGATGGCCTCCCATGTATACGGCAAGGGGAGCAGGTCGTGGGTGTAGGTTCCGTCGACGCTTCCCCAGCAGAGATGATCGCTGAGCCATGGAGTGTTGGTGCGGCGCACGAGGGTTTTCAGGCGCTTCAGGTGCTCGGGATCGGGAGCAGTGGCGGAGCCGAAGTACATGGAGACGCCGTGCTGCACAACACGATACTGCTCGAGGATGTCGTCGAGGACAGCGAGCGGCCGGCCGGCATCGCACATGAAATTTTCAGAGATGATTTCGAACCAGTCAACCACCGGCTTGCGGGAAAAAATATGACGGTAGTGCGGAATGCGCAGGCCGATGCCGATGCCGTGATCCTGGTACGCGTTGAAGCGATTGCGGGACATGGGAGAGCACCGAAAAGCAGTGGTTAGTGGGTAGTGGGTAGGGATCAGAGATCAGGGAATGGCTGTTCGCTATTCGCTGAGGCTTGCAGGTTGGAGGGCGCTGCGGAAAGTTGAGATATGATCTATTGCCGCCGCGCCCTCGGGGAAGCCGCGACTAGGCCTTGGGGGGCTTGGAGCCGTCGGTTGCGCAGCCGCCCTTACCCTTGCAGCTGTTCTTGCCCTTGCAGCCCTGGTCGCCGGTGGAGCAGCCGCCGGTGCCCTTGCAATCGTTTTTGCCTTTACAGGAGTGCTTTGCAGGCGGGGTCTTGTCCTGGCCCGCGAAGAGCAGCCCGGCGGTTACGCTGTTGGCGTTGGGTGAACCGGTGGTGGCCGCCTTGGCCGCAACGGAAGTTCCGCCGATCAGGCCGGAGAGCGCCGCCGTCAGGAGCAATGCATTGATCTTTTCTTTTGTCATGATGCTTTGACCTCGTATGGGGGGTTGGGGCGGTTCGTGCCGCCGGTTTTCGCATTGCGGAGTCGTGCTCATTTCCGCATTTCCGTACCACGCAGACTAGGAGTGAAGCCCAGCGCAAAAGGTTACAGGGAAACCGGAACCCCTGAAAAGAAAATTCAGTTGTGGACTTCGCTCGTTGAAAGTACGGGCCGCAACGGCAGATGGATTGGTCGCGGAGGGCGTGATGCGGATTATGGACCCAGAGGTTCATGCGCGCTGGCCTACGCTCATCGGGTGCGCTACCCTGAAGTTGGTGGAAGAGGCCGAGTCTAAAGAGCCATGGAAAACGAGGTACAGGATTGAGCGAAGACGCCGCGGCAATGCCGAAGCCGGTACGCGCTTTTGGGAGCGCCAGCTTTGTGCTCGCGCTTTTGCAAAGCCTGTGCACGGCGGTCTTTGCCATCAGCGGCATTCGCGTTGCGATTGGCCTTACTGCGCTGGCCGCTGTGAGCGGTATTTATGCCCCGGCGCGGGGATGGCATCAGGATGCCATTCGAATTCCCATGCTGATGCTGGCTACGGTGGGGGCGCTGGTGAATCTTGCCGTGCTGGCCTGGATCTGGCGCCTGCGCAGACGAGGCTCAGCGCAATGGCGCAGGCGGGAATTGAGCAGGAAGGAAAAACGCTCGCAGCGTCTGCAAGTGGGGTTGGCTCTCGTCACGCTGATTCTTGTGGGGCTCGAAACTTGGACGCATACAAAGATCCACCGCACCGGGCCGCCGCCAATCGTTCGATCGAACGGACTATAAAAGGTTGGCCGGAGCCCATCAGGAAGAGTCAGCCGGAGCCCGTCAGTTGGAGTTCTGTTTCCAGCCGGGTATGCAGGCGATCGCTGAAGCCGGCGGGCAATTCAAAGACGCGATCGTCGGCGATGAGGACGACGACATTGCGCGTGGAATCGAGAATGGCGGAGCAGATTTCGCAGGTTTCGAGATGGCGGTCGATTTCGGCGCGCAATTCAGCATCTACCTCGGCATCGATGTAAGCCGATATGTGCTGCCAGACGTGTTTGCAGTCGATTCTCACGGCTCGACCCTCATGCTTTTGAACCATGCGAACAGGCCCTTACTTCGAGGGGCGAACCCCTCCAATTTGGGAGCGAGCTCGCGCTGCAGCAAAGTACGGGCCCGATGCAATCGGACCTTGACCGCACCCTCGGTTATGCCCAGAGCCGCAGCAGTTTCGCGCACATCCATCTCTTCGATGTCTCTCAACAGCACAACGTTACGGTAAATCGCGGGGAGCCGTTCGATGGCCTGGCGCAGCAGAGCGCCTAATTCCTGGCGCTCCAGCGCTTCGAAGGGGACTTCGCGCCAACTGGTGAGAATTGCAGGGGTATAGTCGCCGGTCTGGTCGTCGGTCCCAGCATCGAGGGAGTCTTCGCGCCTGGCGCCAGTTTTGCGCAGGCGGCCCAGACCCTCGTTGCGCGCGATGGACAACACCCAGGTGCGGAACTTGGCTTCGCCGCGAAAATTCTTGAGATTTAGATAGACCTTGATCGCCGTTTCCTGGGCAACGTCCTCGGCTTCTGACTCGTCGCCGAGCAAGGACAAGAGCAAAAAAAAGATGGAACGCTCGCAGGGGCGGATGAGGGCATGAAACAGGTGCCCCTCGCCGGCCAGGATGCGGCGGATACAGTCGGCCTCGAAAGCGGGATCGGGGGCGGTCATTGCGGCTCTTTCAGGGACGCAGGCCGGGGAGTTTTCGAGCGCAAGTACATCGCTTCCTAGAACTATATCGTGGTGCGAACGGTTGGCGCGGTTTGTAGCAGGAGTTCAAATAGGGGGGAAGCCGCTTTTACCACCTCAAAAACTTTACTTGTATAAAAAAAACAAATTGGGCTGTACAATCTCAACGAGGAAACCCATGGCCGGAGATATTTCACTAACGTGCAGCGATTGCGGGCAGGATTTTACCTTCACAGCTGCAGATCAGGCGTTTTTTCAGGAACGCGGTTATTCGACCCCGAAGCGTTGCAAGACTTGCCGTCAGGCAAAGAAAAACGACCAGGGGGGCTCCGGCTACCGTTCGGCTCCGGCACAGGGAACACCTGTGATTTGTTCGGGTTGCGGCCAGCCTACAACAGTTCCTTTCGAACCTCGTGGTGATCGCCCGGTGTTTTGCCGCGACTGCTACCAGGCGCGCAAAGGCAGCGGCGCTGGTGGCGGCGGCAGCTCGCGAGGGCGCGGCCGTTTCTAGAATTCATCGGTCCCGCTGTCCCGGTCGGACAGCGGACCACATTGCTCGTGAGCAAGGCTAAACGGCGTCTGTTCCCACAGCTCCGCACGCTGACAGCCATGCTCGATGGACGATTCCCTGTCTTTTTTCCTTCAAGGATCTTCCTATCAATGAGCTTGAGAGAAAGGCAGCCCCGGGAAAAACCGGCTGCCTTTTACTCTTTTTTGAAGGCTCCTCTTGTCCATGGCTCGTCTGCTTGCTTGCTCTCTTGATTCCCTTGTCCTGGCCCGCCCGTTGAGGGCCCAGAATTGAAATCGTGGCCAAATTGAAACAATGCGGGCGCCGCGCCTCAATTTATACTGGGGGACAGACCTTCATTCCATCCCCCGATAGACTTGCATTCGTGGGCTTTTGGTTACGCGTCAATATCTGAGGACTCATCCCAACTCATGGCCTCCCAATTAACCTTCGCTGGTTTCGCATGGAAAAACCTGTGGCGCAGGCGTCTCCGTACTCTGCTGACCCTGGGCGGTATCGGGATGGCGATCGGCGCGTTTGTGGCGCTGGTTGGGTTCTCCCGCTCCTTTGAGCATGAATGGATGCGCCTCTATTCCAGCAGCGGAATTGACATCGCCGTCGTCGATAAGACATTTCTCAACACCTCGGTGGACGCGTCTCTCGAAGGCAGACTCCATGCCGTTCCGGTCGTCTCGCAGGCCAGTCCCATGGTCTTCAACCTCATCGACCTGACGCCGGAAGTCAACGCGCTGGTTTTTGGCTGGCGCGCCGACTCCTTCGAGTTCGATGCCCTCACCTTTACTTCCGGCCGCCGCTTTGAAAATGGCAAGCCTGAAGTCCTGTTGGGCGACGCCCTTGCGGGAAGCATGCACAAGGCGGTCGGCGACAAGATCGAGATTCAAGGCTCAACGTTTACGGTTGTCGGCATCTATCACGGAGGAACCGCGCTCGAAGCCGGTGCCGTCATCATGCCCATCGATCAGTTGCAGCAGCTCTCAAGCCTTCAAGGCAAGGTCTCCGGATTCCATGTCCGCCTTCGCCCTGCTCCACCCGGCGAACCGGAGGCCGCATATCTGAAGCGCGCCCAAAAGGAAATCGAAGCCGCCTTGCCCGGCTTGAACGCCCAACTCGCCTCCGAGCGCGCCAGCAACAACCAGTTCGTTACCCTGGCCCATGCGGTGGCGTGGGGCACATCCTCCATTGCGCTGCTGATGGGCATTCTGGGCATCGCCAACACCATGGCCATGTCGGTCTTTGAACGCACCCGCGA
>PLTV01000028.1 GCA_003164635.1 Acidobacteriaceae bacterium | reverse complement strand
CTCCATTTCTAATGGATCATGTTGATCGTCTCCTGAGTGACGGTGTCGAAGGTCGTTACGGCCTTCGAGTTGGCCTCAAACGCGCGCTGCGCCACGATCAGGTCGGAAAACTCCGCGGAGATATTCACGTTCGATGCTTCCAGCGAGCTTCCCTCGATCGTTCCCCGGCCACCATTGCCGGCCACGCCGATCGCTGCATCCCCTGAGGCCGTCGTGGCCTGATACTCGGTCGATCCTTGGTCCACCAGCCCCTGTTCATTGCTGACCGTTGCAATCGCCAGTTGCCCTACGTTTTGCGTCTGGCCATTGGAATACGTCGCCGCGATCACGCCGCTCGAATCAATCGCAAAGCTTTCATACTGGCCTGCGGCATAGCCGTTCTGATTCGTGGCCGAAGTCGAAGATGCAGCCGCCGTCTGGCTGACATTCCCCAGCCCGCTCGATCCATAAAGGTCCCAGGTCAGATTCAGAGGACTGGCATTGTCAGAGAACCCCGAGAAGGTCAATCCGCTCAAATTGCCGGCAGGCGTGATCAAATTGCCACTCGAATTGAAGCTCATCGTGCCCGTGGCATTCGCCGAAGCAATCGGATCCTGAATCACGCTGCCGGAAGTGCCCAGGCTGTTGATCGTCACTTGCCCCGTGGCCGATGGGCCCGTGATGGCCACACCCGTGATCCCGGCCTGACTCAACTGCGTGTTGAGAGCCGCAACATAGTTCGCTACGGACTCGCCCGCCGTAATCCCAGGCGCGGTCAGCGTCGCTGTGCCGCCCAGCGCCGTCGGTCCCGTGATGGTGAGATTGGTTCCCGGATCCACGGTGGTCAGTGCCCCATTGCTGGAACCGAATGTATAGCTCGTGGATGTTCCTGCAAGAGATTGAACCAAGCTGCCGCTCGTCGCGACACCCGCGCCGGTAATCGTGAGTTGCCCCGCAGCCGTCGACGCAACTGTCACTCCGGCGATATTCGCCGTGTTCGCGGCGCTTTGCAAAGCCTGTGCATAGGTCGCCACCGACTCGCCCGATGTCACCGTCGGCGCCACAAATGCGGGAGTTCCGGTCGGCGCAGTCAGAGCAAGGCTGGTCGAGGGATCAACCGTACCAAGTTTGCCGCCGCTCGATCCGAAATCATACGTCAGCGTGGTCGTCCCATTCGTGGTGCTGGTTCCCTCCGTGAGAGCATTGGTGATCGTTGCAGCCGCCGGCGCGGTGGGAGTCAACGTGTCAGGAATCGAAATGCTGTATCCCCACGTGTTGCTTCCCTGGTTGGTGTAGGTTACCGTGGCTTCGTACTTGTTGCCCAGCGAATCGAATACCTGCACCTGCCCCGTAGCCTGTGCGCCCACTGCGGCTTGGGAATCGAGATTCTGCGTCATGCTGAAGTTCGTGGTGGCGGATGGCGTGCTGACCTGTCCGGTGGGGATGACGATATTCGACAACCCGCCGCTCGTATTCACCACTCCATTGGTGGCCGGATATCCCATCACCGCCAGTCCATCTGCGGTCTCGAGTGTACCGGTCGAGCTCAGTTGAAAGCTGCCGTCTTGCGTGTACAACTGGCTTCCACCGCCGGCATTCAACACAAAAAAACCGGTGCCGTCGATCGCATTATCGGTCGAGACATCGGTCGAGGAAATCGATCCGCCCGAGAAATCCGTGGTGTTCGAGGCTACCTTCACGCCCGTTCCCTGCTGCACTTCGTCTCCGGAACCATTCGACCCCACCTGCTGATAAAACAGGTCGCTGAAGTTCGTGGTCTGCGATTTGAAGCCGGTCGTATTCATGTTAGCCAGGTTGTTGGCGATGGTGTTTAACGCCGTCGAATCGGCATCAAGACCGCTCAAGGGAATATAAAAGCTCGGCATCGATTTCTCCTTTGGATGAACGCGAGATGGTTTGCGCGAGGTCACTCCGGCTCGCGGTGGAAAGGCCTTCGGAACACTTAAGGCATTTTGACCGCCGCGGCGGGCGCACGCGCATGGCCGTCAAGAGCGCGCGCCACACGGTGTGCCGCCGGGTTATCGGTCGGAATGCCGAGGTTCCCTTCCGTCTTTTTCGCTTTGGCCAATTCAGCAAAGCGCTCAAGCGCAGCGAGAGTCGACGAACCAGCGGCCGCGGTTGCCGGAACCTTCGCCTGCGCGGACGGCGATGCGGTTCCTGCCCTTGCTGCCGCGCGAGAGCTGCCCGCTGCGCCTGCACTCTGCCCGGTCGTCTCCGTCGTAGCGGACGGCCCGGACGCTGAACCGGTCGAAGGCGTCGTTCCCGTCGATCCAAGATCCGTCGTCAGCGTCTGGTTAATCGAGATCAATTGCTCCAGGCTGTTCACCTGCACCAGCTGGTTGATGTATTCGTTCGGGTCGGTGTCGGCGGTTGGATCTTGATTCTGCATCTCCGTGACCAGCAGCGTGAGAAAATCGTTGGCCGAAATCGTGGCCGTGTCTGACGTATCGGATCCGTCCGAAGAAGAGGCCGCCGGTGCCGCTCCGCCTTCCGCAAGCGATTGAGTCGCCGTCAGCGCGTGATTGAAAAGCCCTGCCATTGCCGCCATTTTTCTGAACTCCATTCCTCTCGCTGCGGGTTCGCCGCGATCGACCGCGGGCTTACGCCACAACCGAGACGTGCATGTCCCGTCTGACTTCCGTGTTCGCTCCGTCCAGCGCGCCGCTCCCACCACTCAGATGATCCTGCGCAGCAATCCCGGTACCGGTGGTTTGTGCCGCAGGTGTCCTCGTCTCCAGCCCGCTCGATCGAACCACGACTCGATTCATCTCAAGACGCGCGTCCGGATGCGCACCTGCGTTCCCATCCTGGCGGCCGCCCTCGCCTGTCGGCTGATCGAACGCGCCGCCGTTTCCGTGCCCGTTTGAATCCGGCCCGGAACCCCCAGCGCTACCCCGGTCACTATGCTCCGGCATAGCCACCGTGAGTTTTCCGACGCCTGCGTTCTGCTCCGAAAGATAGGTACTCAGGCCGTGAACGTGTCCCTGCAACGCATCGGCGGCCGGCTCGGAACCGGGAACCAGCGTCGCTTGGACATTCGTTCCACTTTTTTCGGCGCGCACTCCAACCCAACCCAGCGCCGGGTCGTTGAAACCCGCTTCCGCGCGCGTGCCCGAGGCATGCCTCCACTCCGGCCTCACCCCATTCGGCGCACTATCCAGTGTCGAGAAAACCTCGTCCGGCGTAAAACCGCGCTTGCCGGGCTCGCCCGCATCGGCTTTCGACGAGTTTGCCCCCGCAGTTGCACCCGTACTCGCCACATCCACCGGCGTAACCTCCGACAGACTTGCCGCGTGCCCCTTTTCGCTACGAAGCCTTCCGTCGCTCTCAGCCATAGAGCCGGAACCCGATGAACCGCCGCCACGGCGTGCGCCCGAAGAAACCGGCCGGCCTGGAATTGCGGCGGCCGCATGCGCATCCAGAGGTAGAACCGGCGAAGACTGGGCCGGTTCCGTACGAGCCTGTGCCAGAACGGAAGACAGACCCGGCGTGCCCGCGGAAAATCCATCCTCAGGCGAATTGCCCATCGATGTGGGCGCGTGTGCGTTGCCGCGAGCCAAAGTTTCGTTCTCATGCGCGTCAGCTATAGCCAATGCGCTCAAAGGAAGTCGAGAATTACTCGGGTTCGTGTTGTCAGCCCATCCGCTCGCGTCGACCGTGGAGGATGTGGCCGCATTCGACGCCGCCGTGTTCACTGAAGCCGGTTTCGCACTACCGCCGACCCCGGGCAACATGCGCTCTTCGGACTGCGCATAGGGTTCACTCGGACCAGCAGCATTTGTTTCAATCTCTGCCGAACATTGCAATCGATCGGCAGGCGGCGCCGGCGAATGGCTCCCCGCACCTACATTCAACTCAAGCCCTTGAGTGTTTGTCTTCCTCACCAATGCCTGTTCGCTGTTCTGGGCAGTCTCTAGAATTTCTGCCGATTCTCGCGACAGCCGATCGGCTCGCGCATTGGCCGTTGCCTCGCCCCGGATGGTCCCCGTCGAGTCCACAGAAAACGGCGCTTCCATCGCAACGTTCAGGTCAGAGATTCCGGCAGCAGCGTTTTTTCTGTCGCTGCTTGCGGCGCCTTTGTGCGCAGCTTCGGCCCGCTCTGTCGTTTGAGCCACCGTTGTTCTGCCCGGCCGAGAAGTTCCCGAACTCCTGGTCTCGAGGCCAGGAGTCTTCGTTGTCGATTTCCACGTGGCAGAGGTTTGATTGAATCGGCCCGCAATGAAATTCGAGGCTGTCCGTGATCCTCTGGCCTCTATCTCGTTCGGCTCTCGATCAAGACTTGTCCCCAGGTGCTCTTGCGCAACGGCCGCGGCGGCACTTGCCTTCGTCGCGGTTGCAGATTCTATTCCCGCATTGCCTGGCGAAGACCCATCCGCCAACCCCGCCTGGATTGATCCCATCTCCAATTCCCAACGGGACTGGAAATTCACCTGGCCTCCACTCATTCCCCCCGCGAGAACGTTTTGCCCCCCACCTCGCTCTCCACAGGTCTTCGACGAGAAGCCGTCCGGTGCGCCTCTTCCTGCATCGTCAGCCGCGGTCACCGTCGCCAGGTCGAAGCTCATGTACGGGACTCTTGCAGAAACCGGACCAAGGATTACGGGAATGGGTTAGAAGAATGTAGGTTTGGGAATCGCGATTCCAGATCAAGACCGACACTGGGCTCGGGCCTCGACTCCTTCTCAAGTTTTCACACTCGTGCCCAATCGCTTATCCTCTCCCGGCTCGATCGGCTTCGCAACGAGGTCTCCGCCGCGATCGCTTTTTCTCTCCGCTCCATGACGAAGACGGCGATTGCGGAACCAGTCATCCAGGGCCTGCTGTCTCCTTCTCTCCGCATCCACAGCCTGCCGGGCCTCTGCCTCCTGAATCAGCGTCTCCACCTGTCTTCGCTGCGCGCGGCAGCTCAGGTATTCGGCCTGCCGCGTCGTCACAACCCACCGCGCCTCCGCAATACGTGGACGAACAACCTCCGTCGCCCGCCCTGCCCCACGAATCTCTTCGACGGCCGCACGCCGGTCTATCGCGTCGCCGCTCGACGCGCTCGCCGTCAGCAAGAGCCTGCCGCGCTGTTCCCGCGATCGCGCCGCTCTCTCCCATGCCTCCAGCCGGCCCAGATTGCCAAGCGCAGCATCGAGAGCGATCCGGCTCTGCTCTTCCTCGATCTCGCGCACGCGCAGCAGCCGGCGGAGGCCCTGCGCAATCGCCATTCCTACACCTCGCGCGCGAGGCTTGCCAACCGGCTCACGCAATCACGAAAGTGCACCTGTTCGTTCACGCTCTGCGTGACAAATGTGCGTATTGCCTCACGAGCGCGCAACGCTCGATCCAGATCGGTGTCGGAACCCGGCTTGTAAGCGCCAATCCGCACCAGATCCTCCGATCGGGCCAGCACCGCCATCAGACGCCGCAGCAGAGCTGCATGTTCCCGATGTTCCGGCTGGGTTACAGCCGGCATCAGGCGGCTGATTGAATCCAGCACATCGATCGGCGGATACCACCCCTCCGCCGCCAGAGAACGCGAAAGCACAATATGTCCGTCGAGCAGCGAGCGGACCGCGTCGACGAGCGGATCCTGCTGGTCGTCGCCTTCCATCAGAACTGTATAAAACGCGGTGATCGACCCGGTGCGGAACTGTCCCGTGCGCTCGATCAGCTTGGCAAGGCGCGTGAAAACCGACGGAGTGTAGCCTTTGGCCGTAGGCGGCTCTCCCGCGGCAAGACCGATCTCGCGCGCGGCCATCGCAAATCGGGTCAGCGAATCCAGTACCAGCAGCACATGCTTTCCCTGCCCGGCAAAAAATTCGGCGATCGCCGTTGCAGCCAATGCCCCACGCATGCGCAAGAGTGGCGACTGGTCCGAGGTGGAGACGACAACCACGGAGCGCTTCTGGCCCTCCCCTCCTAAAGAATCCTCAAGGAACTCCGCCACCTCGCGTCCGCGCTCGCCAACCAGCCCCACCACCGTGACGTCAGCCGCGGTATTGCGCGTCATCATGCCGATCAATGTGCTCTTCCCCACGCCCGACCCGCCGAATATGCCCAGACGCTGGCCTCGCCCCACCGTCAACATCGCATCGAGCACGCGAATCCCGGTGCCGAGCGGCGTCTTGATCGGCACCCGTTCAAGCGGCGAAAGACTAACCCCGTCCAGCGGCCACGACTCAAGCGTCTGCGGCGGCGGTTCTCCATCGAGAGGATCGCCCCGCGCATTCAGCACCCTGCCCGCCAGATCTGGACCCACCCCCACTTCGGAATGAACCGCCAGCGCCACGACCGGATCGCCGAAGCGGATCCCCTCCGTCGTTTCGATCGGCATCGACAAAACACTGGAGCCGCGAAAACCGATCACCTCCGCCGCGTGCGTGTGCCCAAATTGGTCGAGAATCTCACAACACTCGCCCACCGAGGCCAAAGGACCAACAGACTCCACTGTCTGACCGACCGACTCGAGAACCCGGCCGCGCCAGCGCCACGGCTGGCTTCGCCCCAGACGCGCGAAGTATCGCCCCAGCAAAGACGTCTCCGGCACCGCCGATATACTTGTCATTGCCGCGCCTCCGTAGCCCCGCTCGGCGGTTTCGCAACTCCGACTGCATCCGCCCGGCCGGTTCCGGCGCGATCAAAAAAGCCTCGCTCGATCTCACCCAGCTGCGATCGAATCCCGAGATCGACCGATCCCATCGTGCTCTCCACCACGCAATCGCCCAGGCGCATGCCCTCGCCCGCCGCTACCCGCGGCCGCACGCCCAGGTTGGGAATCATGGCCATGGCCTCCATCCATAGATCGACTTCGGCAGAGGGCACGAGGAGCTTGACATCCGTCGTGGCTGCGAGCTGACCCAGGGCTACGCGCACAGCTCCCGTCAAAAGCAACGGATCCATCTGCGCTTCCCGGCGGAGAATGCGCGCCGCAACCGCAAGCGCCAGCAGAACCACTTCCCGCTCCGCATCGTGGAAGAACCGATCTCGCTCGTTGGCGAATTCCTCCGCGACGTCTGCCATTTGGCGCTTCCGCTTCTCTTCCGCGGCAGCGTTGGCAGCGGCCTGAGCCTCGCGCTCGATCTGTCGGCCTTCCTGCCGGCCACGTTCGCGGCCCGCTTCAAGCGACTTCCGCGTCTCGTCGGCGAGACGCTTTTCGAACTCGGCGCGCCGCTGAGCCTCGGTTTCGGCCTGGTTCCCGTCCATAGAAGTTGCGCCCTGCTCGGCCTCCGCCCCATGCAGCCAGCCCTCCCATGCCGGTGGTGCGGCGACGTGCGGATCTGCGAGGTACTGAAGAGCTTCGAAATGCGCGGGAGCCGCTCCATTTTTTGAAACTTCGGTTCTCTGCACCACGCCTCCCGCTGCAAGCAGACTCGGACCTAAGCCAGCATCTCGTCGCCGGTTTCCAGTTTCAATACGACCTTGCCCTCGGCTTCCAGCCGCCGCGCAAGATTCAAAATCTCCTGCTGCGCCTGCGCCACTTCGCGCGAGCGGACCGGCCCCAGCACTTCCATGTCTTCCTTCAGCATCTCGACGGCCCGCGAGCTCATCGATTTGAAAATCTGCGCCCGCAGTTCCTCATTCGCGCCCCGCAGCGCCAGTGCCAGCTGGCGCTTATCCACGCCGCTCACGATCTCGCGGATCGTCGCCGCCGGCACTGTCACAAGATCTTCGAATGTGAACATCAAATTCCGTATTCCCAATGCCAGCTCCGGCTCTCCCTCCTCGATGGTTTCGAGAATCTTCTTCGACTCGTCGGCGTTGAGGCGATTCAGCAAATCGGCCACCGCTTTGAAGCCCGAATAGCTTCTGCGCGCCCCATCGCCCACGTTTTCCAGGCGCCGGTGCAGAATGTGCGCAACCTTCTGCGCCATCTCCGGAGAAAACTGCCGCATCTCCGCCAGGCGCTGAATCGAGACAACCTTATGTTCCTCGCTCAGATTGTCCAGAACCTGCGATGCCCGGCGCGGATCGAGATGGGCCAGCACCAGCGCAATGGTCTGCGGATGTTCCGAGTCCAACAGCTTTCCCAACTGCTGCGGATCCGTGCGCTGCAGCTTGGCAAGGTTCCCCTGCGCCGCCTCCTGCGAGCGCCGCACGAGCATCAGCAGATCCTTGGCCCGCTCCTCGCCGAATGTTTCCTTCAAGAGCCGGCTGGCGAAATCGAGCCCCCCGTGCAGCACGAAGCCCTGCGTCTCGAGTAGTTGCCAGAATTCTTCCAGAATTTCTGCCGAGAGTTCCGGAGAGATGCCGCGAAGGTCGGCTAATTCTTCGGTAAGCCGCTGCACGTCCGTTTCCGGCAGCACGCGCAGAATTTCTCCGGCCAGTTCTTCACCCACAGCTACCAGCAGAATTGCCGCCTTGCGCACTCCTGAAAGATTCGCGGCCTGGCTTCGCGCCGTCGCTCCGTGTTCGCCTGCCTCTGCCAAGTCCGCCGCCTTTCCCGCCCCCGCTCACCGCTCTGTCGTTCTCCGCCCCCGCGCTCTCAACGGAAGTTGGCTTCGCATCCCGGCCTTTTCAATCGATGTGAATCCAGCTCTGCAGTAGACGGGAGCTTTGGGTCGGCTCCTTCTTGAGGTGCGTGCTCACCTGCTCCAAAATCTCCTGCGCCCTCATGCGTTCCGGGTCCAGCTCAATTGGCTCGGGCGGCTTGAACGCCTGGGGGAGCGCAGCTGCGCCTGTTTCTGCCCCATGCGCCAGTTCCTTCGCAGCGTGTTTGGAATTGAATGCCGGCGCTGCCACTGTCATGCGCATCGCCGGACGCACGCCAAAAGCCAGGATGGCCAGCAGACCCACCAGCAGCGCAAACGACTTGATCAGCACCGGCGAGCCCTCCGCTGTCGCCAGGGCGCGGTCCGAGAGAGACTCCTGTTTCTCCAGGTGATTCTCGTCGAAAGCCAGATCCTGCACGGTCAGCATGTCCCCGCGCGGAGCCTCGAAACCGACGGCCGCCTGGGCCAACGCGGTCAGCTCGCGCAGCTCGTCGGCGGAACGCGGCTGCCACAGCGCGGCCTTTCCCTTTTCCGCGTGCTGCTGCAGCCGGTCATTCACCACGATCGCGGCTGTGAGCCGCCGAATCTTTCCCGGACCCTCGACGCGATGGCGAACGGTCTTCGACGCTCCGTAGGTTCCGGATTCGGTCTTCGCCGACTGCGGAGGGGTCGTCTGCTGCGGATACACCGGCAATGCCTGCGTGTTGGGCGCATTCGAGGCCGTGCCCGGCACGCCCGCGGCTATCGATTGCGGCCCCGTGGTCTGCTCGGTGCGCTGCATCGAGAGCGCGACCGTCTGGTCGGGGTCATAGGTCTCCTCCGTCTCATCGGTCGATGCCGGATCGTAATCGAGAGTCACCGAAGCGCGCACATTCCCCGGACCGGTTACGGGTTCAAGCGTCGAAACCAGTTTCTCTTCCAATGCCTGTTCGGCTGTCAGACGCAATGCGTCCGCGGTCCTCGGCCCGAGTGGCGTATGACCGGCCGCATCCACCAGCACCACCCGCTCCGGGACCAGACCATCGACGGCCGACGCCACCAGGTTGCGGATTGCCTCCGGTTCCCCCTCCGCGACCGAGCGATGCCGCAGCTTCAACACAACCGAGGCCTTGGCGGCGCGTTCCTGCTCGCGAAACAGCGAGTCGTGCGGCAGCACCAGATGAACTCGCGCCGATTCAATGTCGGCAAGCGATCCAACCGTGTGCTCCAACTCTCCTTCAAGAGCGCGTTGATAATTCACTTGCTCGTCGAACTCCGAACCGACCCAGTTTGGTTTATCGAAAATCTCAAATCCCATGCGGCCGCTCTTCACGCCGCCTTTGGCCGCCGTCGCCAGGCGCGCCTTATCCAGTTGATCGGCAGAGACCCGAATGCCGGTGCCATTCGCCGTCGCATCGAACGGAATCTGCGCCTGATTCAGGGTCTGTGCGATCTGGCGCGCATCGTCTGGGTCCAGATCCGCGTAGAGTGTGCGCCAGTCCGTGCGCAGGCTGAACCAAAGCAGTCCGCCGATAAGTGCCAGCAGCAACCCCGCGGCTCCAAACGCCCACCCCCGCTGCCCCGCCGGCATGCCCGCCCAGCGGACCCGGCCTCGCGTCAGCAATGTGGAGATCCGATCGGTCCAACTTGACACGGCAGGGATCGTCGGCATTCTCTTTTCCAGCTGTGTTCCGGTGGCCATAGTGCCGTTGTTCCGCCGCTTTCCGCGCCTGTCCTCGATTCAGCCGCGCAAAGCCAGCAAACTTCCGCGCGTCCGTTCGATTCATTGCTAGAACTGCATGCTCATCACCTGCTGGTAGGCCTGCACTGCCTTGTTGCGCACTGCCAGGCTCAGCTCGAAAGCCATGCTCGCTTTTTCCGTTGCGATCATAGCCTGATGCACGTCGACCCCTGTGCCGGCCATCAGTCCACTCACGGTTGCGCGGGCCTGTTCTTCGAGTTCGTTCACCTGGCCGACAGCGTCCGTCAACAGATCGGAAAAAGGGGCCGGTCCGGCGGCACCCGAAGCCGCCCCAAACGAAGAAGATGGGCCGGCAGCCAGGGTGGACGGCAGCACGCCCGATGTCACGCCAGCGAGGCTCGCAATCGCCTGCATTTGCTTCCTTTCCTCCGGCTCAGGCCTGGAGCCGCGCACCTGTTTCGTTCCCGCCTAGCCCTTGGCAATCTCGATCGCCGAGGAGATCATGCCCTTCTCAGCCTGCACGGCCGAACTATTCAAACCATAGGCACGCGTTGCCCCCATCAGGTCCANNGATGCCCCGGATCGTAGCGTTTCAGGGGGACGGAGGGATCTTCGACAACCTGTGTAATGTGAACGCCCGCTGCGACTCCGTTCGATCCGGGAAGCGCCAGCGAAGGCAGTGCGGCGGCGGCAAGTTGCCCGGCGCTCCCATTGACTGCGTTTGTCACGGAATTCAGAAAACTCTGTTCCGGACGGTCCGCGGAAAACACCANNGCCATGTTGGCCGCCACCACTTCGGCGCGCATGCGTTCGGCCTGCATGGCGCTGCCCGAGACATCCATCGCTCCAAACAGATTCATCGCACCGCCTTCTGGGTGCTTGGCGCACCACGGCCTGCCGGAAACCGCTCTCCTGTCACCGGAGCCATCCGCATTTCCCCTTCCTGCCGAATCCTACTTGTCGGCGTGGATCGCATCCATGACCGTCTGGTTCTCAACCCGCAGCAGCGCCACGCCCACCCGGAACTTCAACTGCGCCTCTGCCATATTCAAGCCCTCCCGGTCCATCGAAACATTGTTGCCATCGGGCCTCGCAATCAACCCATCGACTGCGCGAATGCGCGGGCTTCGCGCCGGGCGTCCACTGCCTCCGTCGCTCAGAGCATCGCGCATCTCCGCCTCGAAGTCGAAACCCAGGGTCTTGTACCCCGGCGTATCGATGTTGGCCATATTGGCCGCTGTCACCTTGATCTCGCTGTTGGCAAGATCGAGGTAGCAGTCAATCTGTCTGCTCATTTCCGTTGCAATTTCCATAGCGGCCTTTCCGAGTTACGCCAATCCTCTGGGTCAGTTAACGCTGGTTCCAAAATCGATCTCTCTTGCCGTGAGAACGGTCTCATCCCCGGCCAGGATCGCCGCGCGCTCCAGCACATGTTCGAGTTCGCGCACGTTGCCCGGCCAATCGTGAGCGGCCAGTTTGGCCATCGCGCCCTGGTCGAGCCGCTTGACCGGTGCGTTGCGGCCCATTCTCCGCAAAAAGTGTTGCACCAGCGCGCCAAGGTCCTGGATATGTTCGAGCAAAGATGGTGTCCGGATCAGGAAGACCGCCAGCCTGTAATAAAGATCGGGGCGGAACGCACCGCTTTTTGTGTGGTCGGCGAGCGGCCGGTGGGTCGCAGCCACGATGCGAACGTCCACCTTCAACGTGTCGTTGTCGCCTACCCGCTGCAATTCGCCGCTCTCGACAAAACGGAGCAGCTTCGACTGCAGCGCCAGCGGCATCTCGCCGATTTCATCCAGAAACAGCGTTCCGCCTTCCGCCGACTCGATGCGGCCTACCCGGCCCTGCACAGCGCCCGTAAACGCGCCGCGCGTATGACCGAACAGTTCCGCCTCCAGCAACGCTTCCGGGATAGCTGCGCAATTGATGGCCACAAATGGTTTGCGGCTGCGCATCGACAGGCGATGCAGCGCTTCGGCGACCAGTTCCTTGCCCGACCCGGTTGGGCCCTCCACCAGAACCGGCGTCATGCGCGGCGCCACCAAGCGAATACGGCGGCTCACCTCAAGCATTGAGGCTGCTTTGCCGATTAGTTCCGGCAATGGTTCCAGTGCACCGTCGTTTCCAGCCTCTTTGCCGGCATGTACCCCCACCTGGTTGGGACTCGACCCGAAAGATGTCAACGGCATCGCGGCCGGCTCTCGCCCAGCTTCTACAGGCGGAGCCGCGAGGATAGCCGGTTTGCCTGGCGCATCCGGAGCCGTCCCGGGGCCGTCTTCGGAAATATGACCCGGCGCCCCGTGCCATGCTGCTGAATCGGAGTCTTGAGAACGACGAAGAGCGTACAACAGTTCCTGACGATACGGGCCCCTTGGCGCCCCCTCGTCCGCGGTTCCGGTCGAGCTGATCATGTCGACCAGCGGGAATCGCTCCCGAAAGTCAGTCAGAAACTCGGCGATGTTCAGGTCGGGTAGCCATGTGTCGGTAAGGACGGCTTCGGGCGTGGACATTTCCGCCTCTACCCAGGCCTGCGATCCACTGTCGGCAACCGACACCCGCCAGCGCAAGCTGATCAGGATGTCGGCAAGACGCTGCCCAAAATTGCGATCGGCACTGACGACAAGAGCCGTCCTCGGATGGATGCGAGGGCTCGGCGGAAGGGTGGAACTTGGGACAGCCAGCATGGAACGATCTCCTTAAAAGAAATTGGCCCTTATTTCGGTGCTTGTTGAATCAGACGGCGTTCCCTGCGGAGCCGCCCGGAGCGGTCGGGATTGGCGGCGGGAGTACGGTACCGTGCGAGGCCATGCTCCCCTCCGACGGCACAAAATAGCCCTGGCCGCGAGAAGTCCGGATCAGTTTCCCGGGAGGGGGATCTTTCAGCTTGCGGCGGAGATAGTTCACATAGACATCCACGATGTTCGTGGTTTGAATGGGCTCGAGATCCCAAACGGCCTCCAACAGCTCAACGCGCGAGACGCACTGGCCGCGATTCAGCATCAGGTGCTCGAGCAGCGCGAACTCTTTGTTGGTAAGATCGATTGTCGTGCCGCCGCGCCGCGCCGAATGGTCCAGCCGATCCAGCTCGAGATCGCCGGCGCGCAGGTGCAGCCGCGCCTCTCGCTTGCGCCGCAGCAACGCCCGGCAACGCGCGCGCAACTCGTGCAGGCTGAACGGCTTCAACATCATGTCGTCCGCGCCATGATCGAGGCAGCGCACCCGCGTGTCCACCTCCTGCCTCCCAGTCAATACCAGGACAGGCAGATCGGGTTCCAGATTGTGAATCTCCCCTAGGACCTGTTCGCCGTCCTTGACCGGCATGTTCAAGTCGAGAATGGTTAGATCGGGCCTGTCTTCGTGAAATGCTTGCACCGCTGCCCCGCCGTCGAATACAAGCCGCGCGTGATGCCCATCTGCTTCCAGACCCCGGCTTAGAAAGCGCCCCAATGCCTGATCATCCTCGGCAATCAATACCCTCATGGCTGCCTTGCTCCCTTGCGGCCCTGAACCTTGCTGCAGTGTGCACGAATTCCGAATCCGTAACCCCGCATTCCGTCAGGTCCGTTCACGTTTTCAAATAACTGCATACACTTTCCGCCGAAGGTGCCGTGCAACTCAAGAAGAAGAGAAGGAGGAAGTGAAGGGGAAGTTGTGAATCGGGAGGGAATCCTGGAGTGCCTTAAAACGGGAGCGGGCAGAACGACCTGTGATCGCAGATACAACGGAAGCGCTCCCCGATGTGCTGCGGAATAAAATCGGCACCTCGCACCACGTCCTATCTCTGCATCGCTCCACCATTTGTTCGCGCTTCTGCCTTGCGCCTGTACATTGCCGCGTCGGCCTTACCGAGCAATTCTTCCCACTTCTGCCCGGCCTCATGTTGCGCCAGCCCAATCGACGCCTCGACCTTCAACGGAATGGCGCCGCTCGTTCCGCGAAGTGTGTAATTTCCGCAGACCCAGGCGCGAAGCCTCTCCACCTGCGATTCGGCATCTGCGCCTCCGCTATCCAGCACGAGAACAAATTCGTCCCCTCCCCATCGGCCGATCAAATCCTTCGACCGGCTCGCGGACTTCAGTTCGCCCGCGAATTGGCGCAGAAGGTCGTCTCCCGCCAAATGTCCGTACGTGTCATTGATACTTTTAAATTGATCGATATCGACCATGGCGATCGAGAAGATAGTCCCTTGATCGATCCGATTGGCGATCTGGCCCTCTACCCAGCTTCGGTTGCGCAACCCGGTCAACCCATCCCGCGATGCCAGTTCCTCAGCCTCTTCCAATCGCGCTCGATAGGTGTCCACCTCCGCGCGAAGCTTGGCCGTCGCCTGCTTTCCTTCCTCATCCATCCGGTCGAGCGAATCCTTCAGCGATGCGGCGCTGCGTTCCACCGACAAGCGAATCTCACTCAGATCGTCGAGGGTTGCGATGGCCTCCAGGTGAGTCATCACTTCGCGCATCTGGCCGCCGCATCGATGGTCCCGTTCGCCGACCGAATCGGCCGTGTGCGCAAGCAAAAGCAGAAGCTGCTTCACCTCGGCCGTCTTCTCACCGTAATGGCCAGCTGTCTTGCTTCCCCACTCTTGCAACCGCTCGCGGACCGCATTTTCCGCGCTCTCAACATCCGGCCCGGTAAACCTGCGCTCGAGCTGATCGGCCACACAGGAAAGATCCTGCATCAATCCCTGTCCCATGGCAGGACAGGCTGCCAGGCTGCTCAATCCCATCTCATGAAGCGCCGATCGATAAGCGACCAGCGTCGTCGAAGCAAGAATCCCCCCCATCTCCTGCGGCAATTTCCCTTGCGAGCCGAGTCGAGACTGCTTCCGATCTTGCGTTTCCCGTGCTTCCGCTGTTGAATCGAGGTACTTCTTCAATGAGATCATCGTTTGTCGGACACTGCTTGCCTGGAATGATGCAGGCCTCCATCCCAAGCTATCGGCAACAAACCGCGCGACAGGAGGATCGTCTTCGAAACAATTTGCCGAGAGATACCTCGCCGCCGCCGTTAGACTTCACGAACAGAAAGCGAAAAATGTGTTGCGGTTCGCCCTTTATTCGCTATAATCCTGCCCATGGCTGTCACTCGCAGGCAAAAAGAGATTATCGATTTCCTCGAATCGTTTTCGAATCGCAACGGCTATGCTCCTTCATTTGAAGAGATTGCCCGCGGAATGGGCTTGAAAAGCCTGGCCACCGTTCATAAGCACGTCACCAATCTTGAGAAAAAGGGCCTGCTCAATCGCGTTCATAATCGCAGCCGCTCCATCGACGTGCTTCCTCCCGGCACTCGAACCCTCAATAGCGACCGGCTGGTGGTTGCAGGCCAGATCGCCGCCGGCAAGTTGCGAGAAGCCTTCCAGAACCCTGAGAGCATCTCCCTGCATGACGTTGTCGGCAATCGCGATGTGTTTGCGCTCGAAGTTCGCGGCGACTCCATGCGCGATGAGCACATCATCGACGGCGATTACGTGCTGGTGGAACGAGCTCGCACCGCGCGCCAGGGCGAGATTGTCGTCGCCCTCGTGCATGGCGCGGAGACCACGCTGAAGCGCTTTTTCTCAGAAGGCAGCCAGATCCGGTTGCAGCCGGCGAATTCCGAGATGGAACCGATCTATGTGCATGCCTCGGAAGTGGAGATACAGGGCAAGGTCCTGGGAGTCCTGCGCAAATATCCGCAGTCCGTCCGTAAGGCTAGTTAGAAAGAAGACGCAGAGCGGCGAGCCGGCCACGGGGCCTAACCGGAACTACTCATTAAGCAGGCGGAACATGGCTCGGCACCCTGTTCCCTTCCGGCCGCAGCCGGACACGGGACATCAATTCAAAAGGAAAAGGGGGCATTTCCCTCAGGAAATGCCCCCTTCATGTCCTTCTGAAGCAATAACTACGAGACGTAGCTGCCCAGCGTGGTGCTGATCTGACCGAAAGCGGTGTTCAATCCACCGGCCAGTGCCTTCATGCCGGCGGTCGCACCAAAAGCAATCAACGCGACAACCAGGGCATATTCAACCAGATCCTGACCATCCTCGCGGCTCGCCAGATCCTGGAACTTAACGTACAGCTTGAGAAGCATGGTGTTCATGTGAGTATCCTCCGGAATGGCGATTGATTCGCCTTCAAGAATGAATCTACCCGCCCATCCTTTGGATTGAAATTGCCATTCTGTGCTATGTCTAATGGCGCACCAGTGCAAACCGGGACGTAACTGGTGCAATTGATTCGTTTCCCCCTGGTTACCAAGGTGGGATCTGAAGCGCAGCCCGATTCTCGCAGTCGGCTTCCGTTCCCTTTATGCGGAGACCGAAAACTCAATATCGGGTCGTCGATTGAGTGTTGGCGTTCAATACCCGGCCCTGGCTCGAGGAAGAGCTCCCTACGCTTGCGGCGGAGCTGGGGCGGTCTTTGATCCCTCTGGATTGATGCGCTGAAGGGACCGAAACCTGTCCTCCAGCTCGCCATAGAGTGTTCGACCATCCACGTTCTGAAGCCTGTCGACGTTCCGGGACTTCACCCCGTTCGCCCGCCAAATGCGCGACACGGATGCCTTGGAAACACCCATCTCCCGCGCCATCGAACGCGTTGACCAATGCCCCGAATCGGAGGGTGCGCTTTGCCTGCTCTTCGCGATCAATGCCGCCGCGATTTCGGGGGTGATCGAAGGCCTGCGGCCCGGCCGTGGCGCGTCGCACGCCAATCCGTCCAGACCCTTTTCCAGGAAGCGCTGACGCCATAGCGCTGCCGTCCGCGGAGCCACATTCAATCGCTGGGCAATCTGCTTGTTCTGCAGCCCGTCGGCTGCCAGCAAAACAATGCGGAAGCGAACTGCCGCCCGCGCGGCCATCGAGCGGTCACGTGCCTGCTGCTCAAGCTTGCGTCGGATTTCGTCGGAAGGTAAGGTCAGCCGGGCTACGCGCACGCGAAGGTCTCCCCATCTCAAGGTCAACCTAGGCAAATAAAAGGAGTCATTCATGAGACAAAGTGCTACAGGTTATCGCGTGCAGACGAGCTATAGCTTCCGTTCAGTTGAGTCGACGCCGCACTTGATCCATGCGGCATCGTGTCTGCGCTTATCAATTGGCCGCGAAGTTAGAAGCACGGGGGAGCTTCGTGCGGTCAGCGGAATAGATTCTCCAGTCGCCGCAGGATCAAAATGCGGTCCTGCAAGCAGACTGGTGGGGATGACTAAGTTTTCCTTCGGGGAGAGTCGGGGAAATTGATACCAGCAGCCGTGCCCTGCCCTGCAAAAGTAAGTTAGCACGGCGACTCACTTCTGGTGCAAAAAAATCTCGGAAACTTCAACAAACCAGAAATTCCATCAGGTATGCCGAAAATGATTCGGTCGTGTTCTGAGTTACCCGCAGTTACTTTGTGAAATTACCGAACTGGCTTCCACCCCC